>QWHO01000111.1 GCA_021404945.1 bacterium CPR1 | reverse complement strand
AACGCCACCACCCTGAAGGCGAAGTGGGAGCTCCCCTTCAACCCCACCATGAGCCAGGAAGCCGATTTCCACCCGGAGGGCGCCGATGACAAGCCCGTCAGGATCACCTTGATGAGCCAGACGGCGTCCTTCCCCTTCCTGATAGATTCGGGCGTCAAAGTTCTGGAGATGCCCTATGAAGGTGAGCTGAGCCTGATCGTGGCCCTGCCCGAGCCAGGCCGGATCGGCCAGCTCCAGCAAGACCTGACAGCTCAGCGACTGGAAGGCTGGATGAGCCGCCTCAAGCCAGTCGAAGAAGAGAGCGTCCACGTCTTGTTCCCCCGCATCGAAGTGCGCAGCGGCTCGGTGCAGCTCAAGTCGCCTCTGGAGAAGATGGGGCTCAATCTGGCGTTCAGCCAGCGCTCCGACTTCTCCCGGCTCAGCCCGGAAGGCGGCCAGGTCTATCTGAGCAAGGTCATTCAGGCGACCGTCATCCGCTTCGATGAGGCCGGCACCGAGGCAGCTGCCGCCACGGCTGCGGTGGCCAACCTGCGCAACGGGGCCGAGAATCAATTCCGAGCCGACCGGCCGTTCCTGTTCTTCCTGGTCCATCGCCCCACCAGCACGGTGCTTTTCTCGGGCCGAGTGCTGAAGCCCTGAACTGCAATGCTTGCAGTTCAGGGCTTCAGCTCCGCCCAGGGCTCATCAAGCACCAGAGGTGTTCCCATCAGTCAATTCTCACCGCGCGCTCCAGGCGTCCGGCCAGACGTCCCCGGTCGTCGTAGACCAGGACCTCCAGCTTGTGCTTGCCTGGCTTGAGACCGGTCAGCTTCCAGCGGGAGCGGTCGCTGACCAGCTTGCCGTCCACTCGCAAGAAGACGCGTGGGCGCGAGAGGTAGCTGCGAGCCCAGATCAACACCGTCTGGCCGGCTTTCACCTGATGGACCGACTCGAGCCTGACCGCCACCACCGCGCTCGCCTGCTGGCCCGCGGCCAGAAAGTGGGGCTGGCGGATGATCGCTCGGTAGGCCTCCAGCACCTCGCGGGGCTCGCTTACCAGGTAGTTGTTCAACTGCCGGCCCGGCCGTGCATGCACGAGGTTGTTGCAGTCATACCAGCTCACCAGCTTGACCCGCGGATAGCGGGTGGGCAGGCTCTCATACAGCTGGCGCATCTTGTCCACCGCAAAGTCGGGGCGGGTAGCCGGACTCAGGGCGGACTGATGGCTGGCCGCGTACTCTCCGATGGCGATGGGCTTGCGAGCCGAGAACTTGCGATAGACCGGGTCGAGCAGGTCGGTGGGGTTGACCGCTTCCCCCGGGCGGGCGGGGTCATTGTCCAGAAACAACACGCTGTAGAGATTCACGCCCACCCAGTCGACAGCGTCGTCGCCCGGGTAGTACTCCTCCAGGCCGGTCACCGGCACGCTGTTGGGACACCAGATCAAGGCCGCCCGGGGAGCCTTGCGAAAAGCCTGGTAGACGGTTCGAAAGGCCCGCCGATAGGCCGGCGGATCACCGTGATACGGGGTCCACTCTCCGTTCATCTCGCCCGCGAAGCGAATGAAGACCGGCCAGTCGAATCGGGCCACCTCGGCCACGAAGCCCTGCAGGTAGGCATCATCCTGCACCTGGTCCAGGCTGCGCGGCTCCCAGGCGATCTGGGGGATGGCTCGGCTGGCTTTCACCTGCTCCGCCCACTCGAAAGGAAAGGGCTGACCATAAGAACGGTACATAAAGAAGCTGGAATGATTCTTGCCGGTCAACTGGTTGAAACGCGGGACATCGCCATGCCGTTGACTCTGCAGCACGACCGAAGGCAGATTGTCGTCGCGGTCGATGAAGGCTCCGAGGTAGCATCCGCTGGTGGGCTCGAGGCGCGCCCCGGCTTGCCCTGCAGGCGCCCGTTGCTCCAAGTAAAGCTCGATCTCGGTGGCGTAACGAGCCGCTTTCAGCTCCTCGGCCCGGGCCGCATGGGGGTCGCCGGTCCGCCGGTAGATGTCGGCTTCCTGGCGGTAGGCCTGGCTGGCCAGAGCGAAATGCTCGGCCTTGACGGCTGCGTCGGCCAACTGGCGCCAGTCGTAAGCTGTGTTGGAGGCCCGGGCGGCCGCCTGGAGGCGGACCAGACGCTCAGGCAGGGCCTGATTCAGCCGGTCGGGGCCGGGCAGCTCGAGAGGCTGGACGGGGCTCGGGGGCGCGAAGGGGTCGGCGCCCGGCTCAGGCCTGACGCTGAACGGGTCGTCGCTGGCCGGCCCGGGCGGCGAGCTGAGGGGCTCGGGCGTTCTCGTTGAAGACTCGGCCGCAGGTGTCGCGCCTGGTTCGTTCGTCCCCGAAGGCCGGGAAACGGGTGCCTTCGTCCCTGAAGGCCCGGACGCGGGCGTCGGGAGAGTCCCCGAAGGCTCGCTCCACCAGCCACGCAGCAAGAAAAAGCCGACCACCAGCAGCACCAGGCAACCCAGCGCCGTGCATCCTTTCTCCACCTCTCAGAGGGCCTGGATGCGGAAGGTAAACTGATCGCTGACCTCCTCGGCGTAGCGGGCCAGCACGAAAGTCTTACCGTGGGCCTGAAAGCCCCGAAAGCGCTCGAAGATCTCCCACAAGGAGAACTTCTGCAGGTGGGTCACGGGAGGGCAATAGCTGTCCGGAGGGACTTCCGTGTAGAGCAGGGCTCCCGCTCGTCCCACTCGCAGCACCTCGGCCAGAGCCCGGTCAAGAGTGGGGTCCGTGAGGTGCTCGAAGATGTCGAAAGCAAGCAGGAAGTCGAAGAAATTCTCTGCATAGGGCAGGGCTGTCACGTCGGCCCGGGTGGTGTGCACCTTCTCTCGCCCCGAGGCCCGGGCCAGATTGGCCAGGCGAGCCAGACCACCCTCGGTGAGGTCGCAGCCGTGCACCTCCAGGTCCTGGCGCAGGGAGAGGGTGGCTCGCCCCCAACCGCAGGCCAGGTCGCAGCCACGGGCGGGTAGGGTCAACTCGGGCATCAGGTAGAGCTCGGGAAAGGTGCGCCGCAGCGAAACCTGCCAGTAGGGACGAACTCCGGGGAGGGGCAGCTCCATGCGAGCGGCCAGGTCAGCGGGCTTCCGCACCGGAGGCAGCAAGAAGGAGCGAAGGTCGGTGTTCTCGGGGGGCGAGAAACCCAGCGCGTAAATGGGAAAGAGCGGGCTGGCCCAGATGGCCGCCGTCTGCTCATCCCGGTCGGGAGTAAGCCCGGGCAGGATGCCCTGAGACTCCCACAGACCGGCCGCCTGGCGCAGCTCGGCCTCGGGAAAGCCCTGCAGGTAGTCCAGATAAGCCTGACGCATGATCGGCTCGGGGATGGCGAAGTAGACGCTGATCACCCGCACGAAGGCCTCCAGGCCGGGGTGGTCTTGCTCGAGTCGACTGAGAAGGTCCACGAAAGGCCGGTTCGCCCGTGACCGGGTCACCCCTGCGTCCCGAGGGCGACCCGCACTTCCAAGCCAACCGCTGGCGGCAGCCGTTTAGCGGTTGGAGTCCACCACGTCCCGAAGCCGAACCAGCCGACCATGTGCTGGGCCGCGTTGTCGCTCAACGAGCGCCAGGAAGGGTATTCAGGGCTCTTCTCCAGCAAGCGCTGGGCCGCGGGCGGTTAGGCCGGGCCACGATCAAGAGGCGCATCACCTCATCCATCCACCAGCTCCTTGAGCTGTGCGTTGCTTGCGCGCTTCCAGATGAAGCCGTCGAGCAGGTAGTGGGTCAGCTGGGGCACCGCCAGCAGGGGCACCAGGAGCTCGGCCGGGAGGCCCGTCCAGGCTCCGCCGAAAAGCCAGCCGCGCTCGTGCCAGACAGCCCGATCCCAGAACATCTCCTCAGCGTAGGCTAGAGCCCAAAGGCTCAAGACGAAGACCGGTAGCGCCCGCCAGAGCGGCCAACGGCGGGGAGGGCTATGCCAGAACACCAGCACAAAGTAAGGAATGCCGTGGATCAGCACGTTGGTGACCGTGAAAGCGTAGTCAGAATTGAAGGTGATGATGCCTGCATACCAGCAAGCGGCCGTGGTGAGCACGACCATGTCCTTGCCGGGGTTGGGATGCCCACTCAGCCACAGGCCGGCCGAGCGAGTCCAGTAGGCGAGCATCAAGAGCCAGTAGAGGGGGGTGGCCACAGCCAGAACCACGCCGGGCAGCGACCCGAAGTCACCCGGGATAAACCACCAGAAAGCGCGCGGCAGATGGCAATGCCAGTAGATCAGGGGATAAACGGTGGCGGCGTAGATGGTCAGGGTGTCAAGCCAGCGGGGCCAGCCGTCCCTCTCGTGCAACTTGCGCCGGTAGAGGGCCACCCAGCCATACTGCTGGCGCACGAAGTGATAGACGGCCAGGTAGGCCACGGTGCGCCAGAAGACGGCCGGTCCGAAAGAGTAGAGCACCACCCCGCCGAGCAGGCAGGCCAGGGGAGTGGCCACATAAAGCACCGGCCGGCGCGAGAGCTCGCGCGGGTCGAAGTAGGTGCGAAAGCCGGTGGCCCAGACGTGGGCTACGTCCACCAGCAGCACGGCGCTGATCCAGGCCCAGTCGGGAGTGTCGGCCCTCTCCAGCAAACCCAGCCTCCAGCCCACCGCCAGGGCAAAAAATGCGAGCAAGGCACTGCCCAGGAAAGCAGCCACGTCGATCCGAGGCGAGAAAAGCCACCAGCGAGGTGGAGTCGAGGTGGTGACGGTCATCAGGCCAGCGCGCTCGGCCTCTCTCGAGCTCTTCGAGAACCAGGCTGCCAGAATCTGAAACCGGCGGGGCTGGCAAAACCACACTTGGGGTAGGCCATCGCGCCAACTTCTCTCAGGCGGGAACTTTTTCCCTCGGAGGGCCGTTGCACCGAACATGAGGTGGATCGTCGTGCTGTTATCGATCCTGTTCTTGGAGGCCGGGGGTCACACCCCGCGGCCGGCGCTGGACCTGGAGAAGCCCTCCCGAATCGAGGTGGCCGTCTTCTCCATGGGTTGATTCTGGGGCCCCGACTCCCGGTTCGGGAGTCTCCCCGGAGTGATTCGCACCGAGGTGGGCTATGCCGGCGGCCGGGCCGCCAAGCCCACCTATGACGACCTTTTGGACCATTCCGAGAGCATCCGCATCAGCTACGACCCGGAGAAAATCAGCTATGCCGACCTTCTGGCCCTGTTCTGGGAGGGCAACCATGCTACGCGACCGGCCTATGCCCGCCAGTACCGCTCGGCCATCCTGTGGAAGAACGAATCCCAGCGTGATCTGGCACTCAAGACCCGGGAGCAAGAACAGCAAAAGCGCGGCAAGATCCAGACTGCCATCGAGCCGCTGGGCACCTTCACGCTGGCCGAGGACTACCACCAGAAGTACTACCTGCGCAACACCCGGGCCCTCTACCGCGAATTCAAAGCTATTTACCCACAAGAGCAGGAGTTTGTGCTCTCGACCGCGGTGGCTCGGGCCAACGGCTACCTGGGCGGCTATGGGCCCCAACTCGACCTGCCGCGCCTCGGGCTGAGCGAGAAAGCCCAGCAATTCCTGCGTCAGATCAAACCTCGTCCCGGCTGCGGAGGATAGGCTCCCCCGGGCCTGGAATGGGCGGCCCGTGGAGACCGAACCCCAGCTCGAGCCCGTGGTGGAAACCGAACCCCAGCACGAGCATCCGCCCGACACCAGCTCTCACAAGAACAAGCTGGCCTTCGCCCTGGCCGCCGGTGCGGCGGCCGCGGCGTCCTTCTTCCTGTTCCGCTTTCTCAACCGCACCCGGGTGGAGGGGCTGGAGAACATCCCCGACAGCCACCAGAACGTTCTCTACTGCTTGAACCACAACTCCATCCTGGACAACTTTGCCTTCGAGACAGCGGTCTACGTGCCCAAGCTGTTCTTCAAGCCGCAGTACCTTCCGGTGCAACTCGCCGACCGCAAGACGTTCTTCGGCGAGCCCGGCTCGCGCAAGCTGAAAGACCGCGTGCTGCACCTTCTGGGCAAGCACTTTCTGCGCCACCTTCGGGCCGTTCCGGTGGACCGCAAGAAGGGCGACCTGGGCCAGGTCGACCACTGGGCCGAGCTGGTGAAGAACAACATCGTGGTCGTCTTCCCCGAGGGCACCCGCACCCGCACCGGCCAGATCGGCAAGGGTAAGGCCGGGGTGGGCAAGCTGATCTACCAGGCCCGGCCCACCGTGGTGCCGGTGCGCATGCTGGGCATGCGCGAGGTCATGGGCGTGGGTCGCTTCATCCCGGGAATGTTCCAGACCGTGCGCATCATCATCGGCCAGCCGCTCGACCTCTCCAGTCTGCTGGACACTGCCCTGCCCGATGGTCTCGAGCCCAGGCTGGACTACTACAAGCAGATCTCCGAAACGGTGCTGGACGCAATCCGGGCTCTTCATCCCGAGTGACCGACCTGGCAGCGGCCGTGGACCGTCTGGCCGCCGGCTCGTTGGTGGCCTTCCCCACCGAGACCGTCTACGGGCTGGGAGCCGACGCGCTGAGCGCCTCAGCCGTGCGCAACGTATTTCAGATCAAGGGTCGGCCGGCCACGAACCCCCTGATCGTGCACGTGGCCGACACGGCCATGGCGCGCCAGGTAGTGGCCGATTGGCCCGAGGAGGCCGAGCGCCTGGCCCGGGCCTTCTGGCCCGGCCCGCTGACGCTGGTCTTGCCGCGCCGACCGGAGCTGCCCGCCGAGGTGACCGCCGGGGGCGAGCTGGTGGCGGTGCGCTGTCCCGATCATCCCCTCACCCTGGAGCTACTCCGCCGCTTCGGCCGGCCCCTCGTGGGGCCCTCGGCCAACCGCAGCGGCCAGGTCTCCCCCACCACGGCGGCCCACGTGGACTTTCCACCCGACCAGGTGCTGGTGCTGGACGGTGGACCCTGTCGGGGCGGCATCGAATCCACCGTTCTGGCCCTGAACCCTCCCCGTATCCTGCGGCCCGGGCTGATCACCTCCCGCCAGCTGGCCCAGGTGCTGGGCCGGGAGGTGCAACAGGCCAGTGCTCCGCAGTCGGCCTCGCCGGGGCAGCTCGAGCGCCACTACGCTCCCCACACTCCGGCCGTTCTGGTGCAGGCGGAAGACTGGCCGGCAGTCAGGGCGGGCGCGCGGCGGATCGCCCTGCTGGCCAGCCAGGAGCTGGAGCCGTCCGCGGAAGTGTTCCTGCCGATGCCAGCCGACCCCCGTGGTTACGCTGAGCGGCTCTACGCCGGCCTGCGCGAGGCCGACGACGCCGGGGTAGAGCTCATCGCCGTGCTGGCCCCGCAGGGCGAAGACGAGCTCTGGACAGCGGTGCGCGACCGGCTGCGCCGGGCCACGGTCAGATTCGAAAAACCCTGACCGGCTCGGCGAAGCCTTTGACCAGCTCCTCGGACGCCTCCCCCGAGCAGCCGAGCAGCGCCTGGCTCGACTGGCTGAGCACGATCTCGCCCGGGCCGGCCTGAGAGCAGAGGCGGGCGGCCAGGTTGGTGGCCGCTCCGATGGCGGCATACTGCATGAAGGACTCGTCTCCGATGTTGCCCACGAAGGCGCGGCCGGTGTTGATGCCGATCCCCACCTCGAAGGGGAGCCGAGACTGTAAGACGGTTCGCCGCATGGCCCGGGCGGCCGCCAGCGCCTTCTCCACCTGCGCAGGCCCCTCCATGGCCAGGGGAGCGCCCCAGACCGCCATCAAAGCATCTCCG
Organism: bacterium CPR1; assembly: GCA_021404945.1. GTDB lineage: Bacteria > Vulcanimicrobiota > Xenobia > Xenobiales > QWHO01 > QWHO01. The sequence continues at coordinate 7,003 of QWHO01000111.1, read as the reverse complement.
ATGTATTTCTCCAGCGTGCCTCCGTGGCTGAACACGATGCGCACCATGTCGGGGAAGTAACCGTTCAGAAGGGCGGCCACCTCACCCGGAGGCATGCAGCAGGACAGCTCGGTAAAATTGCGGATATCGCAAAACAGGATGGTCACGTCCCTCTCGCTTCCGCCCAGGGAGGCGGCCTCAGGGCGGGCCAACATCTCCTCTACCGTGCTGGGGGGCAAGAAGCGCTGCAGCCGCGAGCGGGCCACCGCCTCTTGCTGGATGCGCTCGGACAAAAGGGCGTTCTCCACCGCCACGGCCGCGTGGGAAGCGAAGGCGGAGAAGAAGGTCAAATCCTCGTCGTTGAATCCTTTGAGCTGGCTCTGGGCGTCGGCGTAGAGCACCCCCAGCAGGCTGTTGGACGTCTTGAGCGGGAAGCACAGACAGGTTCGAATCTGATGGCTCTTGACGCTGCTGGCCTTGCCAAACTCCGAATCGTAGAGCGCATCTTGAATGCGCACCCCCTGCTGGGTAGCGAGCACTTTACCGATCACCGTGCCGCTCAGCTGAGGGCTCTCCTCCTCGCTGTCCTGGCCATAGCGCGTGCGCCAGGCCTGACGGTCGAAGACGGGCTCGCCCTGGTAGGGTTGCTTGAGGATACGCAGGGCCGCCCGGTCGAAGGGCAAGAGCTCGAGCAGCAGGCGCAAGATCTGGTCGAGGCGCAACTCGAGCTGCTCGGGACGGCTCAACTCGGTGGCGACCTCGAGCAGCACCTGGAGATGGCCGGCCCGGGTGACCTCCCCCTCGGGCAGCATCTCCTGGGAAAGCTGCACTCCCAGCTCGGATCCACGCCTGGCGGTGGGGGGAACAAAGCAGAGCTGATCGCCGTCGCGCAGGAGAGCCCGGGAGATGCGCCGCCCGTTGAGCCAGGTGCCGGTGGGCGTCTCCAGATCAACCAGGTAGGCCCCTTTGGGGGTCAGCTCGACCCGGGCGTGACACGCCTCGCCCTCTTCAAGCACGAGGTCGCAGGCCGGGTCGGTGCCCAGCGATACCCAGGCTCGATCCAGTGGGCAGGTCGTGGGCCCCTCCAAACGGGGCTGAGGAGTGGAGCGGTAGCGATAGGCTGCCAAAGGCCTCTCTCCTCAGGGCCGCTCGAGAAGCCCCTGAACCGAGGTATAGCGGGGATACTCGCGCGCCAGGTCGGGGTGACTTCCCTGACACCACATGGTGTAAGCATCCGGGGGGGTGGCTCCGGTGGACTCGATGCGGTAGGCCTGATCGTTGGTAGGACAGGCGGGAAGCACCCTGAGATAGTTGGGGGTCAGCTGGCCAGGCGAGGACGGGTAGCGGCCGTAGAAGTCCGTGGAATACATCTCATAAGCAGTGGCCAGGTTCTTGAGATTGGTCTTGCAGTTGCGCAACTGCTCTCGAGCCTCAGACGACGGGGTGGCCGCCGTGGAGGAGGGGGTAGGGGTGGCCCTGGCCGCAGGGGTCGAGGTCGCCGTGGGGGTGGGGGTGCCCACGGCTGCCGGCCCGGAGCCGGGGCCACAGCCACTGGCAAGCAATGCCGCCGCCAGCACAGAAAGTCTCATGGTCGCGTGTTCTCGAAATTGACGGGGAAATCCCCCCCCGGAAAGGGGAGTCTCTCCTGAAACCGAATCAAGGTTTGTGATGCATATCCACGAGCCCGGGACCATGCTCGACAACCGTTATCGGATTCTCGAGCTGGTGGGGAAAGGCGGCATGGGGGCGGTGTATCGCGCCCGCGACATGCGTCTGTCCGAAAAGGTGGTCGCCGTCAAGCAGGTGCTCGACGAGGAAGAGATCTCGCGCGAGTTCGCCGAAGAGCGCCTCAAGCTCGAGTCACAGACCCTCGAGAAGCTCCGCCATCCTGGCATTCCCCAGGTGATGGACGCCTTCCGCGAGGACAACTCCAACTATATCGTCATGGAGTTTGTGGAGGGCACCAGCCTGGATAAGCTGCTCGACCATTTCATGGAGCTGGGCGGTCCCATGCCTCAGGAGATGGTGATCGACCTGGCCCTCAAGATCTGCGACGTGATCGGCTACCTGCACGCCCAGGAGCCACCCATCATTCACCGGGACATCAAACCGCAGAACATTCTGGTGCGCGAGAATACCCAGGAGGTGGTGCTGGTCGACTTCGGCCTGGCCCGCAACACCTCGAGCTCGGGCGGCACCAAGACCCTGGTGGGCACGCTCGGTTACGCTCCACTCGAGCAGTTCAAGGGCTTGCCGGAGACCCGTTCCGACCTGTACGGGCTGGGCGCCACCATGCATCACCTGATCTCAGGCAAGGCCCCCCAACCGTTCCAGATTCCCCCCCTGCAAGAGGAGTTTCCCAGGGCCCACCCGGCTCTGGCCGCGGTGGTCGACCGCTGTTGCCAGGAAAAACCCGAACGCCGCTTTGCCAACATCCAGACGGTCAAGGCCGCCCTCAAAAAGGCGTTGGGAGAGATGACCGGCATCTACGAAGACCTGAGCCTGACTCCGGCCGCTTCCGACGCCCTGATCAAGCCGCCCGAGGGGCCCATGCCCGCCAGCCTGTTTGCCTTCATGGCTCTGGTGCTGGTCGTGGGAGGTCTGGCCATCGTGCTCAGCCTGGCGGCCATGAAGCAGAACCCTCAAACCCGGGCCAGTGCCAGCCCGAGCGCCACGCCGCTGCAGGCCACACCCGACCCGGACACAGCCCAGAACCCGATCAAGCTCAACGTCCCAACCCCGAGGTTGCAGCCCCAGTTCCGCCCCCGCACCACCACCGATACACCGGTCCAATTGCAGCAACCCCCGCCCGCCGTGGTGGCCAGTGCCTCCAACTGGTTTACGGGCCGGAGTCGGGAGGCCTGGAAGCTGTCGGCCGCCAGCCGACTCGACCCGACCGGCAGCATGATGGCCGAGCCGGGTGAGGCCGCCGGTGCCTGGTTCGAGCGCGTCGCCGACGCCAAGCCCCGGCACCTCTCGGTGCGGGTCCGACGCCTGCAGCCGTGCGATTTTCAAGTCATGATGGGCAATCTGGCCATCCTCTCGCGCTACGATCAGGCCAACAACCAGTATGGCGTGCAGTTGCTTGGTACCGGGGGCGGCAACTCCGATCTGCTGCTGCAGTCCGAGATCGAGGGACGAGACGGAACTTACGAGCTGACCTGGACCGAGGAAGGCCAGTACACCCTGACGGTAGGGACGCAATCGGTTCGCTTCGGGGGCTCGCCGCTCGGGCCGGTGCAGGATATGACGGTGCTGCTTGCCCCACCCGAGCAGGGAATGGTCACCATCGAGATCAGCGATATCGCTACCGAGTAGGGTCTGGCTTTTCGGACTTCGGGGAGCGCTTCTTGAGCTGAACCCCGTTGACGAGCAATCTCCTGGCATCCTCGATCACGCTGGAGGAGCGCTTCTCGTCCCTGCGCAGGGCCCAGGCCTTGAGCTCGCGGTCATACTCCTTCTTGTCCGACTCGTAACGTTGCTCGGCGCCGCGAAAGGCTTCCATCTTCTGATAGTAAGCAGTCATCTTCTTCTCGTGACCCCGCTCGGAGCGGAAGAAGCCCCAGAGGCCGGTCAAGACTCCGCCCGTCACCGCGCCCGTGACCGCCAGGCCGATGGGACCGGCCAGATTCCCGGTTGCGCCCCAGTAGGCACCCAGGGCGATACCCCCGACAACGATGCCGATGGGAAGTCCAGCCGCGACCAGGGTGGGGGCCTCACTCTCAGACAGGGGAATGGACGTCAGCACGCCCAGGGCGGCGGCTGGAAGCAGGGTCAGGGCTCCCCCGACGATGCCCCCCCAGATCCCACCCAGGTTGGCCCCGGTGCAGAAGCCGGAGACTCCCCCGGCCAGCATCCCGGCGGCACTGAAGGCGGCCGTCTGGCCCCAACCCGGACCACCCGGTTCCTCGGGCACCTCCGGCCGAGATGGCGGCGCAGGTTTGAAGAGGTCGTCAGGACTGACCTCCTGCTTTTCGGTCGCGCGCGATGGCGCTGACGAAAGCCCCAACGACCGGCTGGACAGTTGTTGCAGCTGCACGAGCCGACCTCCATACCTCACTCGAGCCCACTCTGGCTGTGATGAAAGAGTCCCCCTGGTATCATCTTGCGCTCACCAGATTTTCTGTCAGGCTCGTGGGCGAAAGCTCTGCTTCGATCAGGCTGCCAGGAGGGGCTTGTAACAGTTCGATGTGAGTCAGGATAGCCGGGGACACTCAAAGGAGGCTGAAATGAGCCTGGCGAGCCCCTGGCCGATCTCCTCCGGGGTGGAGGAGGCAAAACCCAGTCGCAGGTGGCGCGAATGGCCCGGGGTGAGGCGGAAGGCCGACTCGGGCGTGACCGCCACCTGGCGGCGGGCGGCCGCCTCGGCCAGGGCGTCGGCATCGACGCCGAGGTTGACCCACAGGCACATTCCCCCATCGGGGCGGGCGGGAGCGTAGTCCTGCAGCGCTTCGAGCATGCTCACCATGCGAGCGTGGTAAACGCGCCGCATGCGGCGCAGGTGGCGCTCGAAGCCCTGGGTGCGCATCCAGAGGGCCGCCGTCTCCTGCATGAGGTGATCGTTCTGGCGCGAGATGACCCGCTTGAGCTGACCCATCTCCCGAGCCAGCCGGGGAGGCACCACCGCAAAGCCCAGCCGGGCAGCCGGAAAGAGCACTTTGGAAAAGGTGGAGCAGTAAAGCACCAGTCCCGTGGGGTCGCTGGCTTTGAGAGGGGCCACGGGCTGGCAGCGGTAGTGGAACTCGTGGTCGTAGTCGTCTTCGAGGATGGGCACGCCGTAGCGGTCGGCCAGCTCGTAGAGGGCCTGACGGCGGTCCCGGGGCAGGGTGACGGTGGTCGGGTACTGGTGCAGCGGGGTCAGGTAGAGCAACCTGACCTTGCGCCGCCGGCACAGCTTGCGGAAGGCCTCGGGGTCGAGGCCCTGAGCGTCCAGAGTCAAACCCTCCAGGCGCGCCCCGGCCGCTCGCAGGGCCTGCCAGGCGGGCGGATAGCCAAGCTCCTCCACCGCCACCGTGTCTCCCTTCTCGACGAGCAGCTGGCCCAGGATGTAGATCGCCTCCTGAGAGCCGTGGGTGATGACCAGCTCGCCCTCGGTGAGGCCGCGCAAGCGGCGAAGGTGGGCCCAGAGCTGCTCTTTGAGGGCTGCGCGCCCGGTGGGATCGCCGTAACCCAGCAGCCGCTCGGGGCTGCGCCGCCGCAGCACCTCGCGGGCGTGGCGGTAGAACTCGCGCCAGGGGAAGAGGCGCAGGTCGGGCTGGCCGCTGGGGAACCGGTACTCCAGCTCGGGCAGGCTCTCGCGCCCGCTCACCGTTCGCACCAGTCGAAATTCAGGCTCGCTGGCAGTGGTGGGCGCTTCCTGCTGGACCTCGAGAAAGCGGCTGGGCGGGACGGCGGCAGCCCGGTAGCCGCGCCCCGGCTCGGAGCGCAGCCAGCCCTCGGCGACCAGCTCGTCCAGGGCGTTCATGACGGTGTGACGATGCAGCTGGAAACGTTGGGCCAGGCCCCGGGTGGAAGGGAGCAGCTCGCCGGGCTGGAGCTGGCCCTGGCTCAGGGCGGCTCGGACCGCCTGGGCCAGGCGCAGGTAAACCGGCTGGCTGGTTTCCGGCAGGACGAGGGGGAGGTCTTCGCGCACTGGTCGATACACTTTTTCAAAACTGGTCCTTTTTCCTCGACCAGTAAAAAGATTACTCTCAAGCCATGATTCGACGCAAGGAATTCACCGACAACTCACTCCTGCTCGAGGTGCTGCAAGAAAGCCGCTACGGCTTTCTGGCCACGGGGGGGTTGGAGCTTCGCCCCATGAACTTCGTGCTGCTCGGCGAGGGACTGTTCTTCCACACCGCCGGCCCCGGCTCGCTGGCCGCCCGCGCCGGAGAGCCGGCCGTCTTCTCGTGCCTGTCCCTGGCAAGCTGGCTGCCGAGCTACTGGCGCGACCCCGAGCTGGCCTGCCCGGCCACCACCTACTACCGCTCGGCCGTGGCCCGAGGGGAGCTCGAGCGGGTGGAGTCGCTGAGCGAGAAGGCCCGCGTGCTGGAGGCCTTCATGCAGAAATACCAGCCCGAAGGGGGCTACGCGCCTTTCTCTGACCCCCGCTACGCCGGACCCCTGAAAGCCCTCGCCGTCTTGCGCCTGGGCCTGCAGGAGGCCAGCTGCAAGGTGAAGCTGGGCCAGCACCTGCGCCCCCTGGCCCGCCGGCGGGTCTACGACGGGCTGGTCGGGCGCGGCGACGTGGGGGTGGCCCGGGCCATGCTGCGGGCCAACCCCGACCTGGCTGTGGTGAACGACGGTTGGGTGAGCGACCCGGCCCGGATCGCTCCTGAGGAAGTTTGGGAGCTGTTACGCTCGACCTATTGGGCTCACAAGCGCAGTCCCGCGCTGGTAGCGCTGAACCTGGAGCGCTCGTTGGTGAGCCTGGCCCGCTACCAGGAAGCTCGCCTGCTGGCTTATGCCCGGGTGAGCCTGGTGCACCCGGGCACGGCCTGGCTCTACGACGTGGTGGTGGACCCGTCGCACCGGGGTCGCGGACTGGGCACCGAGCTCATCGGCCGGCTGCTCGAGCTGGTGGACCAGGAGCGGATCTTCCTGGACACGCTCGATGCGATGCCGCTGTATGAGCGATTCGGATGGCGCGAGGTGGAGCGTGTGGAGGGGCGCAGCCTCATGCTGCGCACGGCTCAGCGCAGCCAGCCCTTGCGCTCGAACCCCTCGCGAAACACGGCTGCGGCGCTTTCTTCCACCACCTGGCCGTGAGCCAGGATGATGCGCCGGAAAGGCCAGTCCATAATTTGCTCGAGCGACCTCTTGAGCTGGGCGCGGTCCGACACCAGCATCCCGAACAGCCGGCTGGGCCCGAAGCGCCCGTAAGCCGCGTTCAGTTGCATGGCCACCCGGGTCAAAAAATGCTCGCTGGCAGTCATGTTGAAGGCCAGGTCGGTCAAGATCAGCGTGCCGCTGGCCGAGTGGAAGAACACGAACTCGCGCAGAGTGTGCATCCCCTGCACCAGCAGCTGCTCCAGGTCATCCC
>QWHO01000110.1 GCA_021404945.1 bacterium CPR1 | reverse complement strand
CAGGAGGTGACCCGTGGATTCTTTCTTGAACTTAAATCAAGGACATTCCTTCTATTCCCGTGCAGCCCAGGGGCAGCATCGCAACAGTTCCCACTGGCATCGTCCCCCGAATCAGGGAGACTGGAGCTCATCGGAGTACGACCAGGACGCCTACCAGCCGGGTCAGCGCGGCTACGACGCAGGGGTCGCCTGCTGTCGCTGCGCTCCCCCTCAGCAGCACCACGGCCCCGACCCCGGCATGATGTTTCTCTTCATGCAGATGATGATGAGCGGCATGAATCCGGCCGCAGCCTTTTTCATGATGGGCTTCATGGCCGGATCCCGCCCCCCGCTTCCCATCGGTCCGCCCGCTCATCCGCTCGCCCCCCCTCCTCCTCCCGCCCCACGTCACTCAGGTTACGCCGAGCGCTACGAGCCCAACGCCACCGTAGCCATCTTTGACAGCTTTCGCGACTCGGCCAACCGGACCACCCACGGCGAGCAGGTCGAGAACATCCTGATGCAACAGGGGTTGACTGACCGGGATATCCAGCGCTTCCATTCCGGCGAGAGAGGAATCGATCCCCGGCCTTTGCGCGTTGCTTCCAACCCGGGTCAGTTCCACCACGCCCTCAACGGCTACATCGAACGCAGCTTCACGGGCCTGCTGAGCGCCACTTCCAACAACATGGAGACCATTCTCGACGATCCCAACTCGCAGATTCAGGTGATCAATCAGTCGCAGGGGATCTCAGGAGCGGACGTCACCCAGCGACTGATGAGCATGGCGGGCGAGGATCCTCAGCTCAAGGCCCGACTGATGCAGGACCTGGGCCTGCCTCCCAACGCGAGCAGGAGGCAGTTCGTCGAGGCTCTGGCCAGCCGGGTTCAGAACGTGAGCGAGAACAGCCCCGCCGTGCAGGCTGAGACTCAGCGCTACCAGGATCTATCGGCTGAAGCCGACGCGCGCGGCATCAACCACGTGATCGCTTCCGGCAACAACGGCCAGATAGCGTCCATGATGCGCAACCTGGGCATCGAGATGGACCCCTCCTTCTATGGCAACGCACTGCACAACGAGCACACCACCAGCGTGGGAGCACTCAATGAGCGGGGCGGTCCGGCCAGCTTCACCGCACCCGAGGCTGAGATCGCCACTCAGGGCGAAGGTGTGCTCACCACCGCCGACGGCCAGGTGGACCTGGTCAACGGCACCTCCTTTGCGGCCCCCCAGGTGGCCGCCCAGATGGCCCGGATGCGTCGTCGCAACCCCTCCCTGAGCGATGAGGAGGCAGAGGAGGTGCTGCTCGCGACTGCCAATCCGCTGGCTGGCGACCCGAGCCAGGCCGGGGCCGGAGCGATGGATCCACGCCACGCCCAGTGGCTTGCCCAGCTTTCAGGCCAGGTCTACTGAGGGCGAAGAGCAGTCGTTACGTGGCAGAGCTTCACGTGCGCGACCCATCCCCAGGCTCTTTCGAGTCGCGGAGCAGGATAATACTCTCGGGCGCGGGATAATGCCCGATGAAGTTCTGGCGCGTGGGCCTGGCGGCGTTGATGTGGGCCCTCTTGATCGCGTGGCTCTCGCGCCAGTCTCCCCAGGAATGGGTAGCCTTCCTGCAGGGCCCCTGGGGCCCCCCGGCCTATCTCCTGGCCTACGCCATCCGGCCACTGGCCTTCTTCCCATCCGGCATCATGAGCGCCCTCTCAGGTTCGCTCTGGGGACCGGTTCTGGGTGTCATCGTCGTGATCTTGGGCTCCAACATCTCCGCCCTGGTGGGCTACGGGGTGGGAAGGGGTCTGGGGACCCGCCTCATCTCGCCCCGCCTGGTCGAACGCTACGGCGAGCCGCTGCGGCGCGATCCTTTCGGCAGCGTGATATTCATGCGATCCGTGATGGTGGTCCCGTTCGACCTGGCCAGTTTTCTTTCGGCCGTCCTGCGGCTCCCCTTGCGCAGCTTCGTGGCCGGCACCGCTCTGGGCTCCTTGCCGGGAACCTTGATGTTCACCCTGGCGGGGGCGGCTCTACCTGTTGAGGAAGTGCTGGCCGGTCGATTCCGCGTCAGCTTCTTGACCATGGCCGGGGCCGGTCTGATGCTGCTGTTCAGCCTCTGGCTGTCTCGTCGTCTTCGCAGGACAGGGGCTTAGGCCTTTGGACTGCGCTCAACAGATTGTCTAATTCGCTCGCACTTTAGCAGGCTGATGCTCTCCACTCTATCTTGTGGTGGCGCAGCTCTGCTCGACACCACAACCCGTTTTTCATGAGCCTGCCAGCTTCTTGTGCTGGCGGAGGCGAGTCCCCATGCAAAGCACCACAGGGTTTTGCGGCCGGACCTTCAGGAGCCCGGGCTCGCGTCGGCCAGATCGCCTGCCTGCCTGGTTGGCCCGGGCCGATCCGATGCTGCCGGTTCGCCGGACGGGGGCTCTTCTGGCTCGCGCCGCCGCACAGGAAGCTTGACCGGCCCGACGATCACGCTCTGATCGCCCAGCTGTACACCCGGATTGGGAGCGGGCCTGGGCAGGTCCAGGGCGGCAGCCATCTCGCTCTTCAGCCTGGCGGCTTCGGCGGTGGGGTCCTCCGGGGCAGCCAGGCCCTCGTTCTTGCGCAGGTGCTCTTGCACGACGAACGAGGCCGCCACGGGATCAAGGCCCGTGGCCGCGAGTGCATCGAAGGTCTGGAGCCAGCCCAGCGCATCCTCCTCCTCGTGGCGGCTCAACAGAGGCAACAGGCGGGCGGCTGGCTCGGCGTGCTGGTGGTCCGCCACCACCGCGAAGGCTTCCGGGCTGACTCCCTCCTCGACCGAACGAGCCACGGCCGCCTGCAAGTCGCGAGGCAGCCTGGCCAGAGAAGTCACGTTGCGGGTGAGCTCCTCGAGATCGCCGGCCAGTTGCTCGCGATCGGACCAGTTCCCGCCGACCAGCGCGTCACCCCGATGAGCAAGGATGCGGCGAGCGCTGGCCGGGTCAGCCCCCTGGCTGACAGCCGACTCCCAGCAACCGAAAGCCTGGCAGCAATCCTCGACACGGGAGAGACCGCGCAGGCTGACCCCATCGAGCAGGGCCCCCATGGTGAGCGCCCGCTCGGCCCAGGGCTGGCCGCAAGAGGAGCGGTCGATCAGGTCCCAGCGCGAGCGACGCTCAGCCTGATCGCCAAAGAGGTTCTCGAGCATCCCCAGGTAGTGGTCGCGGCGCTCGTCGTGCTGCAGGTCGAGAGCCTCCAGGTCTTCCCAAAAGCGCTGGTAATAGAACGAGATCAAGCCTTTGGAGCTGGCCGAAAGGGCGATGCGCTCGATGAAATCGCCCGCCTCCGAGGCCGTTTTGCCCAGAGCCTCCTGGCGCTCCAGCTGGCGCCATGCTTCCTTGCGGGAGTCCTCTTCTTCCAGGGAGCGGGTGTCGAGCTTTTTGAAACGCTCCATGAGGGCCTTCTTGTCGGCCCTGGACCAGCGCACCGCGGGCGACAGCTCGACCGTGTCGGGAGAGCCGGACGGCCGCCCCGCGGCCCGCGGAGCGCAGAAATCTGGAAATCTGAGAGCATGGACCTTCACTTGTCCATAACACCGCGGCGTCCTGAAAGAATGCTTGAAAGATTACAACCATAATATTACAGTCATCATCTGACGACAGCCCGCAAATGACAGACTGGGAGGCCATCCTGGAATCGCCTGCTCGCCTGTTACGCCAGCGCGGCCCGGCCGGGCCTCGGTGCACGAGGTCAGGAGCGGCGCCGGACTGACGGTGGGTGGGTTCTGCGCCCACTTCGACTCCAAGGAAGCGTTCTTCGAGGAAACCTTCCGCCGCCTGGCCGAGCAGGTCTGGACTGAACTGCTGGAAGACCCCACCCGAGGGTCGATACGCCCAGGTGGGCCCGTCCGGTTACCGCTGCGTCTGCCCCGGGTGCTTGCGCGCGAGCCGATTACCGCTGCGTCCGATTGCACGGAGCTGTCCATTACCGTGAGTGCAACCCCCAAGGCCAGCCCTCAGGACTCCAGGTGCCGACGGCCAGCCCTCAGGATTCTTCCATGAAAGGATAGCGGTAGTCCGACGGAGGCTCGAAGGTCTCCTTGATAGACCGGGCGCTGATCCAGCGCAACAGGTTGAGAGCACTGCCCGCCTTGTCGTTGGTGCCCGAGCCTCGTGCCCCGCCGAAGGGCTGCTGCCCCACCACCGCGCCGGTGGGCTTGTCGTTGATATAGAAGTTGCCGGCCGCGTTGCGCAGGCGCCGGGTGGCCTGGGAGATGACAGCCCGGTCCTGGGCCCAGAGGGCCCCGGTGAGGGCGTAGGGCGAGGTGCTCTCGCACACGTCCAGAATCTCGTCGAACTTCGTCTCCTCGTACACGTAGAGCGTGAGCACGGGACCGAAGATCTCCTCCTCCATCAGCTTCTCGTAAGGGTTGTCCACCTCCACCACGGTTGGGCGGATGAACCAGCCCTCGCGATCGTCGAAGGTGCCGCCAGCCAGAATGGTGGCCTCGTCCGAGTCCTGGGCATGCTTGATGTAGCCGCTGATGCGGCGAAAGGCGTTCTTGTCGATGACCGCCCCCATGAAATTGCGGAAGTCCCGCACGTCGCCCATCTTGATGTGGTCCACCTCGCTGAGCAGGGCGGCCTTCACCTCGGGCCACAGGTTGCTCGGAATGTAAGCGCGCGAGGCGGCCGAGCATTTCTGGCCCTGGTACTCGAAGGCTCCGCGGATGAGGGCCGTGGCCAGGGGATGGGGATCGGCCGAAGGATGGGCCAGCACGAAGTCCTTGCCGCCCGTCTCGCCCACGATGCGAGGATAAGTACGATAGCGCTTGATGTTGATGCCAATGTTGCTCCACATGTCCTGGAAAACTTCGGTGGAGCCAGTGAAGTGCAGACCGGCCAGATTGGAGTCGGCCACGGCCGGGTCGCCCACCTCGCCCCCCGAGCCGGCCACCAGGTTGATGACGCCCGGGGGCAGTCCGGCCGTCTGCAGCAGGCGCATGATGAAGTAGGCCGAGTAGAGAGCCGAGGAAGCCGGCTTCCAGAGCACCACGTTGCCCATCATCGCCGGGGCGGTCGGCAGGTTGCCAGCGATGGCGGTGAAGTTGAAGGGGGTGACCGCGAAGACGTAGCCCTCCAGGGGGCGGTAGTCGGAGCGGTTCCACACGCCCGGGCCCGAAATGGGTTGCTCGCGGTAGATCTGCTCCATGAAGTACACGTTGAAACGCAGGAAGTCGATCAACTCGCAGGCCGAGTCGATCTCGGCCTGGTAGGCCGTCTTGCTCTGGCCAAGCATGGTGGCCCCGTTGAGGGTGTTGCGGTAAGATCCGGCCGACAGCTCGGCAGCCTTGAGAAAGATGGCGGCCCGGTCTTCCCAGGGGGTATGGGCCCAGTCGCGGGAGGCCTTCATGGCGGCCGCGATGGCCTGCTGCACGTGCTCGGCGCTGGCCTTGTGGTAAACCCCAAGCTTGTGGGAGTGATTATGGGGCATGGTGATCTCGCCCAGCTTGCCGGTGCGCACCTCCTGGTCGCCGATGAAGAGCGGGACGTCCACCTCCTCGGCGGCCATCTTCTCGAGCGCCGCCTTGAGACTGGCGCGGTGGGTGGAGAGCGGAGCGTAGTCGCGAACCGGCTCGTTAGTGGGTTGAGCGATGTTGTAAATTCCCATAGCGCGGGCGCATTCGACCCGGCGGGTCGGGCGTTCCTCTCCGCTGCCATTCGAGAGCGACCTCGCGCCGGGCAGACTGTTCAGCGAACGGATAACGCACCCAAGCCCGCAGGCCAGGTTTACAAAAATTCAATGGACAGCTTTCCCTTCCCGGTCTACACTGCGCTTCGGCGCACAGGCCGCCAGAGAGCTCGACCGGAAAGGACCGGTCGGGTGTCCACCGCCCGGGAGGATAAACCGTGGCGAACACCCCCCAGAACTGCGAAAGCCAGCCGCCGCGCGAGCGTCTGGTCCAATACGGCCCGAGAGGCCTGGAAGACTGGGAGCTGATGGCGCTCCTTTTAGGCACCCCCCGACCCGACCTGGCGCGCGAGCTGGTGCGGGAAGACCTGCGAGAGCTCTCGCTCGAGAGCCTGCAAGAACGGCCCGGCGTGGGCCTGGCCAGAGCTTCTACCGTGCTGGCCGCGGTCGAGCTGGGCCGCCGCCTGCACCGCCAGACCGGTCCGCCGGTCACCAGCCCCCAGGAGGCCTACCTCCTGGTGGCTGACCTGGCCGAGCTGCGCAAAGAGCATTTTCGCTGCCTCTACCTCGACGCAAGAAGGCGCCTGCTCGCCAGCGAGACCATCTCCATCGGCACCCTGACGGCCTCGCTGGTGCACCCCCGCGAGGTCTTCCAACCCGCTGTGGCGCGCTCGGCGGCCAGCCTGCTGGTGGCTCACAACCACCCCTCGGGCGACCCCGAGCCCTCGGCCGAGGACCTGGCCCTCACACGGCGCCTGCGCCAGGCGGGAGACATCCTGGGAATCGAGCTGGTGGACCACCTGGTGGTGGGTCGGGGCTCTTATGTCAGCCTCAAGGAACTGGGCTACCTTTGAAGGGGAAATTCCGGCCTCGGTTGGGAATAGGGTTCCGCGCCCGAACCATGCGGCGAGAAACTTGTTTCGAGCCGCCCTAAATGATGGGTGCGGGCCGGGCGGTAGTCGTTCTTTGAAGGTCAGCGGGTGAAAATCGTTCTGGACGCGATGGGCGGCGACAATGCCCCCGAGGAGATCGTTCTGGGCGCCGTGCGGGCGACTCGCTGGGCGCGGGCCGAGCTATGCCTGGTGGGCGACAAACCCCGCCTCGAGGCAGTGCTGGGCAAGGTCGAGACCCGTCAGAGGTTCGAGATCGTTCACACCGACGAGCTCATCGGCATGCACGAGCCGGCCGGCCCGGCCCTGCGCCATCGCCGCAAAGCCTCGATGGTGGTCGCAGCCAACATGGTCAAAGAAGGGAAGGCCCAGGCCATGGTCAGCGCCGGCAACACGGCTGCCCTGCAGCAGGTGGCTCTGCTCGAGGTGGGCCGCCTGCCGGGTATCAAGCGTCCGGGCCTGGCAGCCATCTTCCCCACCCGCCCCCAACCCTCACTGGGCCTGGACATGGGCGCCAACGCCGATTGCAAGCCGGATTACTTGCTCCAATTTGCCCTCATGGGGTCGATCTACGCCCAGAAGGTGTTCGGGCGGGCTCGCCCCCGGGTCGGTCTGCTCAACATCGGCCAGGAAGAGGGCAAGGGCAACGCCCTGGTCACGGCTGCCTACGAGCTTCTGAGCACCCAGCCCCAGATCAACTTCGTGGGCAACGTGGAGCCCATGGGCTTTTTTGCCGGCGACGTGGACGTTGGCGTGTGCGACGGCTTCGTGGGCAACATGATGCTCAAAACCAGCGAGGCAGTAGCCGAGTGGCTCATGGCCCGGGTGCGTCAGGCAGCCCGCTCCACGGCCGTCTCCAAGATCGGGGGCCTTTTGCTCAAGCCGGCACTGCGCCAGCTGCGCAGGGACGTAAGCCACTCTGAGCACGGCGGGGCGGTGCTGCTCGGACTGAAGGGAGTGGTGGTCAAGTGTCACGGGCGGTCCAACCGCGACACCATCGAGAACGGCATCAAGCTGGCCGAGAGGGCCGTGGTCGGCCAGGTTGTCGAGCGCATCGCGGCCAGCCTGGCCGAGGGGAGCAAGGTTTGAGCCTGGCCGCGTCCGAGATGGGCGAGGCGGGCCGCTCTCTGGCCGGCCAGCTGGTGCGGGTGCTGCGCGAGGAATACAAAGACGGGCTGCGCGACCGCCGCGGCCTGGATCGCCTGATCGCTCGCTGGACGCTCGAGGTGGAGAAGCTCCCCGGCCCGGAGGCAAGACGCTTGCTCACGGCCGTGCGCCCCCTGCAAAAGGGCTACAGCTCGATGTCGGCTGGCGAGCGCCAGCACAACGTGGTGGAGGTAGGACAGGCCCTGGGCCGGCTGGCGGGCCAGGCTCCCAGAGCAACCACCGAGGAGGCGGCCGGGCCCAAAGCCGGCAAGGCCAGCCTGGAGCTGGCTTCCAAGGTCGACTACCTCAAGGGCGTGGGCCCGCCCATGGCCAAGCGCCTCTCCCGGCTGGACATTCTGGACATCGACGATCTGCTGCACCACTACCCCCGGCGTTGGGAGGATCGCTCCCAGCTGCGCCCCATTTTCCAGGCCCGCGACGGCGTGGTGGAGACAGTGGAGGGCAAGGTGGGAGCCATCGTCACCAAGACTCCTCGCCCCGGCATGCGCATCGTCCAGGTGACCCTGTCCGACTCCACCGGCAGCCTGCAGTTAGTCTGGTTCAACCAGCCCTACATCGCCAAGCAGCTCATCCCGGGCCAGAAGCTGGTGGCCACAGGCAAGGTGGAGCGCCGCTTCCACGAGACCCAGATCAACTCGCCCGAAATCGAGACCGGCGAGGAGCGCATCCATTCCGGACGCATCGTGCCCATCTATCCCTCCACCGGCACTCTGAGTCAGAAATGGTGGCGCCAACTGATGTGGCGGGTGGTGCCCACTTACGCCCGCCTGCTGCCGGAGGTTCTTCCTGCCGAGGTGGTGGCCCGCCACGGCTTCATGCCCCGCTCCGAGGCCGTCACCGAGTACCACTGGCCACGCAACTACGACCGGCGCGAGCGGGCCCGCCTGCGGCTGGCCTTCGAGGAGCTCTTCCTGCTCCAGGTCGAGGTGGGCCTGCAGCGCCAGGATCGCGACCGCGATCCGCGCCAGACCTTCTACTATCAGGGTGACCGGACCGAGTTCGAGAGCCTGCTGCCTTTTGCCCCCACGGGGGCCCAGCGGCGCACCATGGACGAGTTGTGGAAGGACCTGCAGCGCGAGGCACCCATGAACCGCCTGCTGCAGGGCGACGTGGGCTCGGGCAAGACGGCGGTGGCCGCCTACGCCGCCTGGGTGGCCTACAAGAACGGATACCAGGCGGCCGTGATGGCCCCCACCGAGATCCTGGCCGACCAGCACTACCGCAAGTTCGTGGAGCTGATGGGTCCGGCCGGCATCCAGGTGGGGCGACTCTCGGGCAGCATGAAAAAGCGCGAGAAACAGTCCGTCTGCGAGGCCCTCAAGGACGGCTCGCTGGACGTGGCCGTGGGCACCCATGCTCTGATCCAGGAGGGGGTGGACTTCAAGGCCCTGGGCATGGTGGTGGTGGACGAGCAGCACAAGTTCGGAGTCATGCAGCGAACGGTGCTCAAGCAAAAGGGACTCAACCCCGATCTGCTGGTGATGACCGCCACGCCCATCCCTCGCACGCTGGCCCTCACGCTCTACGGCGACCTGGAAGTCTCTCGCCTGGACGAGATGCCTCCCGGGCGCCAGAGCATCCACTCCGAGTCGGTGCCCTTCTCCGAGCGGCGCCGCGTCTACGAGGACATCCGCCGCGAGATCCGGGCCGGGCGCCAGGCTTACATCATCTGCCCGCTGGTGGAGGAGAGCGAGAACCTGGAAGCTACCGCCGCCGTGGAGGAGGCCTCGGTGCTGCAGCGCGAGGTCTTCCCCGAGCTCTCGGTGGGCCTGCTGCACGGGCGCATGAAGGGGGCCGAGAAGGACGCCGTGATGGAGCGTTTCCGAGCCGGGCAGCACCAGATCCTGATCTCTACCACCGTGATCGAGGTGGGAGTGGACGTGCCCAACGCCACCGTGATGCTGGTGCAGGACGCCAACCGCTTCGGATTGGCCCAGTTGCACCAGCTGCGCGGCCGCGTGGGCCGCGGCCAGCACGCCTCGCGCTGCATCTTCATGGGCCAGGCCAATTCCGAGGAGGGCCAGCGCCGCCTGCGGTCCATCGCCCGCCTGGCCGACGGCTTCGAGGTGGCCGAGGAAGACCTGCAGATCCGCGGCCCGGGTGACTTCTATGGCTTTCGCCAGTCAGGCTTCCCCGAGCTGAAGGTGGCCGATCTGCTGCGCGACCAGGAGCTGCTCGAGCTGGTGCGGGATGCGGTGCGGGCCTTACTGGCACGTGACCCGGAGCTGACCGGCCACCCGGCCCTGCGCGAGTCGCTGGTGCAGCGCAAGGTCAAAGCCTCCGAGCTGGTGCATTGAAGCGCGCCCTGGTGCGGCCCACCACCGGTAAGGTGCGCGAGGCGTTGCGGTCCATCTTGCAGGGCGTCTATCCCGGAGCAGTGGTGGCCGACCTCTTTGCCGGCACGGGAGCGCTGGGCGCCGACGCCCTGGCAGGAGGCGCGGCCCGGGTCGACTTCGTGGAGGCGGATCGTTCCCACGCGGTCAAGCTGCGCCCCCTGGGCCGGGTGGCTACGGGACGTCTGCCCCAGGCGCTGGCAGTATTGGAGGGTCCTTACGACCTGATTCTGGCCGACCCGCCCTACGGCTCACCGGACGGGCCGGCCACCGTGGCTTTGTTAGGACCTCTCCTCCAGAACGGGGGACTGGTGGTGGTGGAGCATCACCACAAGGACGCCTACCCCGAAGAGCTGGGTGGGCTCAGGCTGGAGCGCCGGCGGCGCTACGGGGAGACGGCTCTCTCGTTCTACCGGACCTAGGAGCCTTTGACACGGTTTTCCGGCTGCGCGACGCCCAACAGATTGTGCTAGAAGTCCGGACAGGGGGGTTTGCGGTTTGGCTCCTAGGTCACCTTGCTCAGCCAGTTGAGCCAGAAGTTGCTGCCCGTGGACCAGACCTCCGTGAGCTGAGGCGAGGAGCCAAACTCGTCGGCACTGACGAAGTCTTTGAACAGCAGCACCTTGCGCGGCTCGATCAGGATGCCGCCCTGCTTGAGAGCCTTCTGGATGTACTCCTGGCAGTAGAGCGCGTCGTCGGACTCGAGATCGAACTTCCAGTCGTAGGTGACTTTGCCCAGCTTGGCCCGGGCCCAGTCCAGGGTGCGGTCACGCGCGGCGTCGTCCTGGTAGGCCGGCCGCAGGACTTTGGCGTGGGTATTGTCGGTGAAGATGAACTCCAGCGGCCAGCTGCGCGCCGTGTTCTCGGTCAACAGGATGTCCATGACGCGGTGGTTGTGGTCCACGATGCCCACGTGGGTCCAATGGGCGCTGACCCCCACGGCCTTCTGGGCAAGCTCCAGCGAGAAGTCACCGTCGTCGTTCGTGATCACCAGGTCCCCGGGCTGACAGTGCGAGGCTCCCTGGGCGGCGACTGCGGGCGAGATCTTGGGGTGGCTGGTATAGTTGGGGTCAAGCAGCCTGGCCGGCAGCGAGCGCAGGCTGAACCCGGCGGTCTCGCGGGCCAGCTCGAGCGAGGGCTGCACACCGGCGCCCCGGGCCAGGTGACCGAGCCCGGCTCCCAGAAGGCCACCCGCCATGCCCCCGACCAGCCGGCCCAGCCTGGTGCGCTTCTCGAGACGGTAGCCGGCATAGAGGCCGGCCAGGGCACCGAGGCCTCCGCCCACCAATCCGGCGAGGGTCGAGCCAACAGTGGCGCCGGCGGTGGCCAGCAGGGCGGGCGGGAGGATTCGGCCGGTGACTCCGGCGGCCAGGGCGCCGATGGCTCCGAAGAGGCTCGGACAGGCGTCGGCTGTCTCGGAGGGAAGGGGCGCGACGGGGGATGCTGGCCGATGGGCAGGCAGGAGTGGGCGCGCGGCGAGAGGGACGGGGCGATAGCCTGGGGGGCAGAGAGGCTCGACTTTCACGGAAGCTATTCTACTTGAAAAAGCTGTCAGAGTCTTGAAGATCGTGTTGCCGGAAGGTCCATCCCACTCGACTCCTGATCGACCAGTCCGGGCCGCCCCCTGAAGCAAGGCTGACCGCAGGGCTGGAGGGCGCCGAGAGGGAATTCTACCGTCAATGCTTCCTCTCACGTCCGTCAACCAGCGCCTGGCGCTCTGGCAGTCTCCCCGGAGCAGCAGCGGAGCCGACGTGTCTGGGCCCGTGGACAGCTTCCTGGCTCGACAACGCGAGGAGACCGAGGCCCGAAGCCAGCTGCAGGGCCTGCCGCTGCTCCAAAAACTGCACGGCAATGCCCGCGGGCTGGCCGCGGAGATGGGCAGACTGACCCTGGCTATCCTCGACGAGCCGTTCTACGATACCCACTATCTCCCGCGCGATCGCGAGGCCATCGTGAAGGCGCTGGGGGAGGCCCCCCCGGACCCGAGCCTGATCCGCCGCACCGTCCACCTCGCGCAGGTGCTCGAGGCGCGCTCTCAGGACATGGATGTCGACCCCGAGGTACGCAAGGCGACGGACGACGCGGGTTTCGCCCGGGATCTGAAAGCACGCCTCGGTCTCTGGGGCAAGCAGGCTCCTCCCGTGGGAGCCCTGGCCAGCCTGGCCCGGAGCCTGGCCCGAGTAACCTCCTCGGGAGAGGTGCTCGCTCCCCCTTCCGGCAAGCTCTCGACCGAGCTCAAGAAACTCCTGTCCAGCAAGGAGCCCGAGGAATTCCTCAAGTCCGCCCCCCAGGCGACCTCATTGCTCTTCGAGCTGGTCGCTCCCGGCCCATGGATGTCGGAAAAGAGCTCTGACCTGCTCTACAACCTCATTTGTAGCCGAGACCCCGAGGTGCGTGAGCGGCTCGAGCCCGTGCTCGACCAGGTGGAGCAGATTGGCACGGCCACGCGCGAGGCCGGCCTTGATCGGCCGCCGGCCAGCTCAGACTGGGCCGGAGCCTTGCTGAGCGCCATCAAACTTCGGCACCCCGAGCGTATCGACGCGGGTCTCCTCAGCGAGATCGCGGTCTTCGTCAACAGCCCGAGCTCGAACGCCGCCTTTCGGGCCTTCGACGATCTCAAGCAGGCCTGCCGAGAGAAACCCGAGCTCTGGAGCTACGCAGCTCACGAGGTGCTGCGGGCAGCGCGCGAGGAGGGACCGGTGCCCGGAACCTTCAGCTTTCTCACCGAGGCAAAGCAGGCAGGTTGGGAGCCCTCGTCCGAGCAGCTGTCCCAGTGCACCGGGCAGACCCTGGCAGCCCTGGCCACGCTGCGTGACGGCCTGATGCGTGAGACCGACCTGTACAGGGCGGCCAACGAGGGTCTGCGTTTCTTGCAGGCAGTCCCGGGCAACCCGTACCCCTGGCAGTCGGTGGCAGCCGAGATGGCCTTCCGGGGAAACGGGTGGCAGACGCTCTGGGTGGACAACCTGGCCCCGCTGGCGGAGCGCTACGGACGCGACCGGCTGCTGAGCGAGTTGCGCCAGGCCGGGGCCAAACGCGTGGACGATCTGCCCACAGGTCTGCAGAACGCGATCCGGGCTCTGGCCGACGACCCCGGGCTCCAGGCTGTGCTTGAGCCGATGTTGCCACGAGGGTGCGCCACCCGCGCCCTCGAGGATATCGTCGAGAAGGCCGCGGCAAATTACCAGACGCGGGCCACGCCCGAGACCCTGGTCACCCACCTGCAAGTGGAGCAAGCATTCGACCGCCGGCGCACGTTCGAGCCCGACGATGGAGAATGGGAGAAGCTGATCCACCGCTGGGCTCAGACCTCTGCGCCCGAGCCGCTGACCGAGATCCCAGCCGGATTCCTCGACCCGGCCTCGGACGCCGACCTTTGCTACCAGAAAACGCTCGACCTCGTGCGTCTGAAAGCACCCCCGGGACAGATGCCGGGGGCCATCCTCTTGATGGGCGACTTCCTGCGCAGCGAAGGAGCCCCGTTCCCGGCCTGGGTGAAGTTCTGCCAGGCCGCCGACCGCGGTGACCTGCTCGCCGAAGTGCGCGACCGCCTGGGTGTGGGCCAGAGGCCCGAGCCCGCCGCCGGCGTGGCGTTCAGAGGAGACAGCGTGACCGTCGGCCCCGTTTCGCTGCGGGTGCGCAAACGAGACGGCTGACCCTTGAGATGAAGCCGCTCCGATGAAGAAACCGTTTGGGGTGTCGAAGCCCGAGCCGCCGGGGCCCCAGACCGAAACCGCGGTGGGTGCAAGTCTCCTACAAAAGGAGGAAGGATAAAGGGGAGCCCGCAATCGAACCTCCCCCGCGCGAGAATTCAGGGGGTGAAGCATGCAGGAATTGTTCTCCCAGGCACTGACCAGGCTAGTCGAGCTGGGCCAGTTGTCTCCCAAGCACGTCAAGAAGGCCTCCGGCCCCGTGGAGGAACTGGTCAAGAGCCTGATCGACGGCAAGCAGCTCGACCGGGTCACCTGGCTTGCCCTGTTGTCCAAGATGACCGGCTGCAAAGCGCTCGATCTGGCTGCGTTTCGTATCTCTCCCACGCAAGCCCAGTCGATTACCCGCAGGGTGGCCGAAGATTTGCACCTGCTCCCGATAGCCCGTGAGGACTCCAAGCTGCTGGTCGCCATGGCCGATCCCACCAACGTCTTCTCGCTGCACCGGGTCATGACGCTGACCGGACTGGAGTGCGAGCCCCGTTTGGTCTACCACGTGGACCTTCAGTCGGCCATCGAGCAGGCATTTTCGGTCAAGGTCGATCGCATCACCGCTGAGACCCCTACCAGGCCGAAAGAGCCGGAGGCTGGTGGCGAATCCAAGACCCGTTTCATGGTGGCGACCCGGGTGGCTCCCTACGGGGGAGACCTCAACCTCAGGATGCAGATGGTGCAGGACCTGGGGGTCAGCAAGAAGGTCAAGCTTGAGGGATTTGTGACCTCACGGGTGCAGCCCGTCGGCATCCCCACCAGCCAGGAGGAGTCCTCCGCCATGCTCGAGCAGAATCTGCTGCATCTGCTCGAGCCCTCGTCCGAGCGCGAGCGCCTTGAGAGTATTCTGGCCCTGGCCGATCGGCTGGTGCGGGTGGAGGGGTCGTCTCTGCTTCTGCTCAGCGAGGATGGGAAGCAGCTTTGC
>QWHO01000633.1 GCA_021404945.1 bacterium CPR1 | reverse complement strand
TCCGGCCGGCCATTCTGGTGGCCGTTTGCCACTCCGATCAGCGTCTGCGCGAGTACTGCGGCTGGAGCGAGGATGCCGACTACGAGCACCGCCTGGGCGATCTGCACGCCGACTACCTGGTCGAGCAGGTCAAGCCCTTTATCGACGGCAACTATCCCACCCGCAGCGGCCGAGCCTTCACCTCTATCGCAGGGGCCAGCGCCGGCGGGGTGGCCGCACTCTACGCCGCCCTCAAGCACCCCCGGGTCTACTCCCGAGTGGGCTGTATGTCAGCCGGGCGCCACTTCTTCCGAGAGCTGTTGGATCGGTTTCCCAGCCCGTCCTCCAACCTTTCGGTCTTTCTGTCCTGCGGCACGGAAGGCATGGACACCGAGTTCCTCCCGCTGAATCGCAGTTTTCGCCAGTCCCTGGTTCGGCGTGGCCTGGCTACCGAGCTCCGGGTCGGGCGCGACGAAGCTCACGACGAGGGAGCCTGGTCGCGAATGGTGTTCTGGTTGCTGCCCTTTTGCCTCACCAGCCGGGCTCCCTCGCGCACATAGGGGGAGGGATGTCGCTCCAACTCATTCGGGTCAAAGCGGACGGCCGCCAGCGCCGAGGCGACCTGCTCGCGCACGTCCTGACGAGCTTCATCGCAGAGCGCCTCCACCAGCTCAGCGGTGACCGGGGAGACGTGAGGCCCCAGCCCGGCAATCAGGTCGGCCGCCTGGATCCGGCAGTCATTGCGTGGATCCTCCAGGGCCCGAACCAGCCCGGGTAACGCCTCCACCGCCCCTTCCCCCATCGCCTTCAGGCAGAAGTAGAGGCCCATGCGGAGCAGAAGGGGCTCAGTCCCAAAGCGCTCTCCCAGGGACCGCACCAGCTCGCCCTCAAAAGGGGGCTCCAGGGTGAGCGCTCCGGCGGCGGCCAGCTCCATCAAGACCTCATTGGCCTCCAGTCGCTCCTCGGGGGTTCCCCGAGCCAACCGCTCCAGCAGGCTCAATCGCTGACCTGGTAGTAGCCCAGCTCACGAAGCGCGTCGCGCACCTGACAGGCCGAGCGCTCCAACTCGTCGGCACTGACCGAGGTATTGGCGCGCGCGAAATCCAGATCGTGAGGCTCGAAGATCGGCACCAGGTGGATGTGGGTGTGAGGAACCTCCAGGCCGGCGATCATCAGACCGACCTTGACCGGTTGGTAGGCCCTCTGAAGGGCCTTGCCCAGGCATTGCGAGACGTGGAGGAGATGCTCTGCCAGGGGACGGTCCAGATCGAGCCAGTGATCGACCTCGGCCCTTGGAACGACCAGGGTGTGACCTGGCCGCAGGGGGTGGATGGAGAGGAAGGCGACCGCGTGCTCGTCTCTCCACACGAACCGGCCGGGGATCTCGCCTTGAATGATGCGTGTAAACAAGGTCGGCATACCCGGTGGTTTTCCCCTGCCCCGGGCCTTCCCTGCAGGGTCGCCGTGGAGGGGGTCGAACCAGGGGATATGCGGCAGACCCTTCTCATTCTGATGCTCCTGGCCGTCCAGGCATCGGCCCAGACCCGCGAATTGGAAGTGCGGCCCCTGGATCTGCCGGCCGAGCTGCCCACCTGGACCGGGTCGGAGGAAGTGTCCCTGCGCCGCCAGCACGACCAGGCCTTTCGTGATCTGGCGCGCATTCTGAGCAGTCGCCAGATGGCCGAGCTGCGCCAGATGAGTCGTTGGGGTCGCTATGGACCTGAGCCGGGAGACGCCGCTGCAGGCGAGGCTTTTCTGGATGCCCTGACCGGGCCGGCCAGGATGCCAGCTGGACTCTGGCCCACGGTGCGCCAGCAAGAAGCCTTTCTGCACGAGATGCAGAGCGGGACGAACGGGCTGGAGACACGGCTGTTGAGGCTGTTGACCCCGTCTCAGGTCGATTTCCTGCGCGAGCTCGAGCGAATGGAGCAGAGCGAGCTGTAGTGGAAGTTCCCGAGGACGAATTGGCACAGGTTCGCCACCTGATGCTGAACGGCTTCAAGTGGATCGAGCCCCAGCCCAGGGCCAGCCTGGGAGGCCTGCTCTCAGGACTGAGATTTTTCAGCTTAAAGCGCGAACGAGCCGATGGCACCGAGCGGCGCAAGAGCGTGCGCATCCAGTGCTACTACCAGGTGGTGTGCAACCAGGGAGTGCGGCGTTTCGAGGCCGTCGTGCAGGATGTAGGCCTGACCGGCCTGTGCTTGCAGAGCAGCCTGCGCCTCAAGCGCGGCCAGACGGTCGAAGTAGTGCCAACCAGTGGGGGCAATCCGGTGCCCTGCCAGGTGCGCTGGTGCCGCGCCGGCGTTGCTGGCCTGAGTTTCGAGCTCCGCCCCACCGAGCTGGTGCGCTCCTGGGTATCCCAGCTCTTGACCGCGGTCGGCTTCAACGAGGAGGCCGTCTACCAACGCCGTACGGCCATTCGTGCGTCGGCCGACCTCCCGGTGGCCCTGAAGACAGCCGACCAGGAGATGCAGTCGGGACGCCTGCTCGATCTGGGCGTGGGAGGAGCGCTGGTGCAGGTGACGGCCGAGCTGGCACTGGGCCAGCAACGCACCCTGGTGGTCGGGCCTCACTGGAATCTGGAGGTTATGCGCCTGGAATGCGAAGTCGTGCGGGTGGACGCGCCCGATCCGGGGGACCGCTTCAACCTGGGACTGCGCTTTCTCGACCCCACGCCGGCCCAGATGCGTCTGCTGGGGAGCTACGTCGTCGAGTTGTTGGCCCAGCGGCCACTGGTGACCGACTGACGTGCCCGAGCTGCCCGAGGTCGAGACCATCCGCC
>QWHO01000109.1 GCA_021404945.1 bacterium CPR1 | reverse complement strand
CACCGCGAGTTCGTCGGCGATCTCACAGTTGTTCCGGCCAAAGTGGGCCAACAGAACGATCTGAGCCCGCAGAACCATCCGTTGCTCGGATGTGTGGGCACGTGCGATTCTCTCGAGCCGTCGCCTCTCCGTCCCGGTCAGCCGTATGTGCACGGCTGAGCCAGTTGCCGGGCTCGGCGCCGCCGGCACCATCGAAGAGTCTGCCAGGTCTCCAAGACCATCAAATCGGCACTTGGCGAACCGGCGCTGGAAGTCCCGCACCATATCGACAGGGACGTCGAGCGCAAACGCCGTCTGCTCGCTCGTTTCTCCTTGAGCCCCCCTGAGCACAGACTTTGCAGCCGTCACATGGGAAGGAGCCGACTTCGGGTCGCTGGCGATGTGCCGCAGCCTGCGCAACTCGTAGGAAGTGAACCTGAGCCGAGGTTCTGATGGCGGCGGCGTCGCCAGCTTTCCCGTCAGGATAACCATCTACGCGTGGCGCCAACCGACTATTGCTTCTGTCGAGGCTCCAGAGAACGCAAGAGGCTGCGAAGTCTCTATGCGTACGACGGCCACGACCATGATGAATCGCCTTCAATCCATCGAACAGCCGTACCTGTTTCCAAGTTGTTAACGCACAGACAAATTCAAGCCTTCTCAAGCCTGGGGGTGGGAACGAATTTGCCGGAAGCTGCACTAGCCAGCGTCCGTCAGTTTCCAGTTCGATCTCGATCGTCAGATCCATAGTCCCCTCATTCTACCACTTCGCCCTTCAGCAGGAACAGAGCAGAGCAGAATGGCTCAACCATCCGAAGTGGATCTCCGAGGCCATACGACTTCATCCGTGGCTGTGGCCTGGCGAGCCAGACCATGAGTTGGCCGATGCGCTGATAGCCGGAGATCTGGTTCCGGCGAAGGCGGCCCAGAAGGGTTATTTCAAGTACCCTCTTACACTGCCAAGCCCTGGCGATGGCAGCTTTGACGGCCCCGCCAGTCATCTGCGATCCCCGGGCCCCCTGCATTGCTGCACAAATAGGTGCCGATCATCCGTCGGAACTCGGTAAGCTGATGTAACTGAGCATCCACCTGATTCACTCCACGGCGTGTTGACCGCCTCGGAAGGCAGAGCGACGCAGACCCGTTTGTCGACGAAGAGCCGCCAAGGCAGGCCGGCCTCGATCTCGGGCGAGAACGGGTCCCGCCGGAGCCCGAACGAGTCCAAAGGGTCCATCTTCATTCCTCCTGAGCGGACATCTGCCGGGCGCGCCTCCGAAAGCGCTCGCGACCTCCACCAGACTCTCCAGGTAGCGGCGGGCAGCCTGAGAGCCTTGGGCACGGGCGGGCAGTGGCTTGCCCGGCCGTCTGGGATGAATCAGCTCCCTGGTCGTGGCCGTGGGATACGTCGAGGTCTGCGCCCCCAACAGCAGCATACCGCCTGCCCCCACCAGACCCTCCTTGGTGGGGCGCGTCGGTCGCCCCTACCCGATTTCTACATCGGTGCTCATGCTGCTATTGCTGGCTTCCGGCTGCTGACGCGGAACGCTGCGACCTTCCGAAGCTACTTTCCCAGGTTGCACGTGATCGCTCATTGAGCGAGGATGAATGGCTCAACCACGCGATCCGGAAACGGTGATCAGATGGTGATCATTTCCGCCCCCGGCCGCCTCGCAAATCCAGTCGCGGCGCCACTCTAGAGCCCCCATGGTTCCCCGGGTAGGAGCGACGATTTTTGCGTTTCGTGCGGGTTCGGAGATCCTGTGCCCTCAGTTTACCCCCGGGCCGACCCGGCGTCGGTACGATTTTCCCCCACTGGCAGCCCGAGTCGGTCGAAGAAGAAGCTGAAGCGGTCGGTCTCCGACTCGATGACCTTGGCGACCGGCTTGCCCGCTCCATGGCCGGCCTTGCTCTCCTCGCGCAGCAAAACAGGCTCGCTGGAGCTCGTGGCCGCCTGCAGGCGAGCGGCCATCTTGCGGGCGTGGAGCGGGTCGACGCGGCTGTCGCCGGCACCGCTCATGATCATCACCGAGGGGTACTGCTCGCCGTCCTTGACGTTTTGATAGGGCGAGTAGTTGTAGATGGAGGGGAACTGCTCGGGATTCTGGGCGGTGCCGTACTCGGGGATCCACAGCCGGGCGATGCTGAACTGGTCATAGCGCAACATGTCCAGAAGCGGTACGGCCGAGACTGCCGCCTTGAACAGGTCGGGGCGCTGGGTCACGGCGGCGCCGATCAAGAGCCCGCCGTTGGAGCCGCCGTAGCAGCCGAGCTTCTCGGGACGAGTGTAGTTGTTCTCCACGAGCCACTCGCCGGCGGCGTGGAAGTCGTCGAAGACGTTCTGCTTGCGATCGAGCATTCCGGCCTCGTGCCACTCCGAGCCGAACTCGCCGCCGCCACGCAGGTTGGCCAGGGCGTAGACTCCGCCGTTCTCGAGCCAGAGCAGATTGCTCTTGGAGAAGCTGGGGGTCAGGCTGACGTTGAAGCCACCGTAGCCGTAGAGGATGGTGGGGTTGTCGCCGTCGAGCTCGATGCCCTTTTTATGCACCAGGAACATGGGCACCCGGGTGCCGTCCTTGCTGGTGTACCACTGTTGCGAGACCTGGTAGTCGTCGGGGTTGAAGCCTGGCACGTCCACCTTGCCCCAGATGCTGGTGGAGGCGCCGTTCTTCAGGTCGACCTCGTAGACGGTGGGGGGCATGTTGAAAGAGCTGAAGCTGTAATAGAGCTTGCCGTCCTCCGAGCTGGACAGTCCGGCCACCGTGCCCAGCGTGGGCAGGGGCAGCTCGCTTTGACTGCGCCCATTCAGGTCAGAGCGATACAGCTTGGAGCTCGCATTCTCGAGGTAGCTTGTGATCAGCTGGCCGTTGACGATGTCAAAGCCCTCCAGCGTGCCCTCGGTCTGGGGCAGCACCTCGGCCCAGTTCTCCTTCTCGGGGCGCTCGAGGTCGATCTTGAGCAGCTTGTAGCGCGGGGCACCGGCGTCGGTCTTCTGACGATGGTCTTCAGCTCATTGGTCCGCCGGTCGAGCACGTGCACGTCGGTGGCCGTCCAGCCCCTGGAGGTGGTGATGAGCAGGTGGTTGCCGTCAGGGGAGAGTTGCAGGTTGGGCCAGTGCTCCTTCTCCAACCCCTCGCCGAAGATGCGCGGATCATTGGCGCTGTCGCTGCCCACCTGGTGGAAGTAGACCTGCCGGTGGTAGTTCTCCTCGCCTGGAGGCACGCTGCCCGGAGTGGGGTAGCGAGTATAGTAGAAGCCACTTCCATCGGGCAACCAGGCCATACTGCAGGCCCGGGTGTTGGGGATCTCGTCAGGCAAGTGCTGCCCAGTTTCCACGTCCAGGATGCGCAGGGTGCTGCGCTCGTCGCCGCCCGAGGATCGGCCGTAGGCCACGTAGCGACCGTCCTTGGAGGGGTAGTTCCAGTCCAGGGCCTCGGTGCCGTCCTGACTCCACTGGTTGGGATCGAGCGCGGGCCGCTCGCCCTGCGCGTCGCGCACATAGACCACGGGCTGGTTCTGATTGCCGTCTCGCTTCTGAAAGAAGACCCGCTCTCCATGCACGCTCGGCGAGGAGATGCCGCCGATGGTGATCAGCTGTTGCAGGCGGTTGGCGATGGCCTCGCGACCAGGGACCGCCTCGAGAATACCTTTGGTGTAGTTGTTCTGGGCGCTCACCCAGCCCTGCACTTCGGCCGAGTTGGAGTCTTCCAGCCAGCGATAGGGATCGAGCACCAGGGTGCCGTGGTAGTCATCGATCTGCAGGGAGAATCGGGTCCGGGGGGCCCCCTTCAGGGCGGTAGGCATCTCTTCGGTAAGGACGGTGGGCACCGTGGCCGGCGTGACCCGTGGGGCGGCTGCGGGGGTCAGGGGGATGGGGGAGAGGCGGGCAGCTTCCGGGCGGGGGAAGGTGGCGCTGAGCTGGACCTGGTCGGCCGATTCCCGGGTGCGGACTTCGGGGGCAGAGAGGATAGGACGGCGTGACCAGGGTGCCTGGGGCAGCGAGACAGGGGTTACCAGCATGGGATCCTCCACCAGTTGGTTGAACTGGATGCGAGGATAAACGCGGGGCCGGCCGGAGGGATTACCGGCTTGTTACATCTCTGAGGTCTCTGGCAGCGTGATTGAGCCGGCTAGGAGCGCAGCCGGAAACCCCGTTGACACAGTTTTCCGGCTGCGCGACGCCCAACATATTGTGCTAGAAGTCCGGTCGCCTACAATATCTTGTGGTGGCGCAGGTTTCCTCCTACACCACAAGGGGGTTTGCGGTTTGGCTCCTAGGTGTGCGCTCGCAGCAGCGGGCCGAGCCAGATGCGCTGAAGGCGCAGCCGGGCCTCGCGGTGGGTCTCGGGCGGTTTGCGATAGAGCACCCGGAAGCCGTCTCGGCGGACCTTCTCGAGCAGGTCGCGGTCGCTCAAGCTCTCGTAGGCAGCCGCGTAGGATGCCTGACAGAGCCCCACAAGCCTCGTCGCGAAGCGGTCGGCAGCGCCTTCGAGCTGCTCGCGGAAGGGTACCGGGTCGAACATAAACTCTCGCAACTGGTCGAACTCATCGCTCAGAGTGTGCTCGTAGAGCTGCTCGAGCAGGGTCTGCAGGGCTCTGGAGAAGTCGGGCGTGGCGGCGCTGAAGGCATCGATCTTGCGGGTGAGAGCGTCGGTGATGTCGACCCCGGACTGCACCACGTGGTCGCGGCAGGCAAGCAAGAGGCGCACCCGTCCCTCGTCATCGAGTGCCTCGGCGGCCCGGTAGAGGTGCAGGTGGCGGCGCTTGACCTGAAACAGCGCGCTCAAGAGGAAGAAACGCAGCTGACCCTCAGGCAGCGATTCGGCTTGCTGGTTGACAATCAAGGCCACCTCCGGCTCGGGGGCGGCCCGCACCATGAACCGCTCGGGGCCCTCATACCGATGCACTGTCAATCGACCGAGTTTGAAGATGGCGTCGTTGTCCTCATTGGCCAGCACCCTGGGTTTCCAGCCGTCGGGGGCGGGCTTGCTCTGGCCGAGCCACTCGTGGAAGCGGGGAGCGGGGAAGCGGGCGGCCACCTTGGCCCTGGTGATCAGGTTGTCCAGGAAGAGTTTCAGGATTCCGGGCTCAGCTTTGCTCCAGCTCTGCTCGAGCAGGTCGGGGTCGGCCTCGACCGGGGCCAGCGCGGCTCCGGCTTCGCCTTCCGCCGCCTGGGCTCGCTCAGCCGAGCCCCGTCCCAGGGCCACGATGGCTCGAGCCACCGGAGCCTGGTTTCGATGGCGATTCTCCTTGTAGATCTCATCGAGGTGAGCGAACAGTCGATCCGAGTCGGCAACGCTGCCCATGTAGTTGCGCACGTAGGTGGAGCGGTCTTCGGGCGTGCCAGCCAGCAGACAGGTGAGGTAGTAGTCGATGCGTCCCTCGCCACGGATGGGATTGGGGATGCGTTTGGCGCGTCGCAGGTAGTCGACCGCCTGCTCGGAGTCGGCCAGGTGAAGCTCGGCCAGCTCCAGCAGACAACGCTTCTTTTCGGCCATGCTGCGCGACTGGCCGATGCGCTCGTTGAGCACGGTGGTCATGGTCGTGATGAATTGAGCGTTGTCCTTGGCGCGAATCATCACCGGCAGCATGCGTCGCCCGATCTCGTAAGCCTCCATCCAGCACGAGAAGCTGGCATAGTTGTAGAACAGCCCGGCTTCCACCTGGGCCACATTGGGGTGGTCTTGATGGAGCTTGGAGAAGAACTCAAACGATTCGTCCATGTTCAGGTGCTTGAGCATGGTCATGCCCTTCTCCACCTCGGCGAGGAGGGTGGCGTCCTGAGTGACCTGCAGGGGATTGGGGTCGGGTGGGAAGTCGAGCACCTCCACCGGGAGCTGGGCGTCCGACTCCTCCTCGACTTCAGCCTGGTGGGCCTGCACGTCATGGCTGGCCGTCTCCAGCACCCTGGCGGCGGCTGCGCTGTCCTGGTTGTCCTCCAGCTCGAGCTTGGCCAGCAGGTCGGTTGCTGACAGGAAGACGGGCTCTTCCTTCTCTACCGCCGCCTCGGGTTTCTCCTCCGTCTCGAGCCGGGACAGGAAGCTATCCACCGTTTCCGCAGCTGTGGCGTGGGGCTCGGGTGAACGGACGATGACCTCGGGCTCCGGTTCGGGCTCCGGGGTGCGGACGACGACCTCAGGCTCCGGTTCGGGCTCCGGGGTGCGGACGACGACCTCAGGCTCCGGTTCGGGCGTGCGGACGACCTCAGGTTCCGGCTGGGGAGCCGGCGCGGCTTTGACGGATGCAGGCTTGGGTTCCGGCTTTGCAGCAGGCCTGGGGTCCGCCACTTCGGGCTCAGGCAGGCGCACGGCGACAGCCGGGCGAGACTCCTCTGACTTTTCTGGCTCGGGGGCCGGGCGGGCGCTCAGCGTAACTCGGGCCGTGCCGCTCGCGAGCGACTGGCGGAACTCATCGAGCAAGGCCGTCAGGCGGCCGCGCTGCTCGGGGCTCTGAACCAATCGAGCAGCTGTGTCATCCAGGCTCTTCACGATCAGGTCCAACTCGTCGGCATCGGTCGTTTCGGGCTCGATGCCGCAGCGGTAATAGACGCGGTTGACCAGCACCTGGCCGGTGCTGCCCAGAACCTCGGTCATGGCGGCGGTCAATACCTCTTGAGGCGTGCCGCTGAAGCTCTCGCCCGCCACCGAGGGGGCTTCGGACGGAGGCGCCTCGGCCCGGCTGCCACCCTCAAGCACCACCTGCTTAAGCTCAGAGATATTGCTTTCAAGCGTCTGAACCCGGGCCTGGCTCGAGGTCAGCTCCCGCCCCTGCGAGGCCAGCTCTGTTTTAAGCCGCTCGGCTTCCTGCTGGCTCAAGGATAGCTCGCTCAGCAGGCGGGCCGACTCGGCCCGGGCGCTCTCGAGGTCGTCTCTGGTCTTGCGCAGCTTCTCACCCTCTGTTTTGCTCGAGTCGCGCAAGCCCTGCAGGTGCTCTTCACTCTCGTGGAGCTGGGCGGCCAGCTCATGGGCCTTCTTGTCCAGCTCATCGGCTCGGGTCTTCTCGCCCTCGAGCTCTTTCAACCGACGCTGAGCAACCTCCAGTTGGGCTTTCTGCTCGGCCTGGCCGGCTTCCAGCTCTTGCACTCGGGCTGCCAGCGCGGTTTTTCCTTCTTCCAGACTGGCGGCCCGAGCCTTTTCAGCTTCCAGGGCTCCCTCGCGGCTGCGAAGGTCAGCTTCCAGCTCGGTCACCCGCGACTGCAGCTCGGCAAGCTCGGTACTGGCCTCCAGCAAGCGAGTCTGAAATGTCTGCTGACGCTCCTCCAGAGCTTTCTGGGCCTCCTCGAGTTTCTTCTTATGTCCCTCCAGCTCACCGTTCAAGTGGCTCTCGCGTCCCTGGCCGGCTCTCAGGTTGTCCTCCAAATCCTCGAGTTGGAGAGCCAGGTCCACGTTCTTCTCGCCGACGGCTCGAGATTCGCTCTGCAATCGCTCGCACTCGGCTTTGAGGAACTGGTTGGATTCGATCAGCTTGAGATCGATGCTACCGCTGGAGTAGGCGGAGAGTTGCTCTCGGAGCAGGAGGTTCTCTTCTTGCAGTTTCTGATTCTGCTCTTCCAGAGCATTCTTGGTGCCGGCTTCGGACATCGGGTCCTCCTGCTCGCGAGGGAGTGCAGCGCGAATGCGCGGGAGATCCGCTTCGACCAGGGTCGGCGAGGGCCCTCCGTTACCTCTCCAGCAACACCGATAGTTGGTCGAGCAACTGCTTGATCTCCTGATCCATCAACACGCAGCGCTTGCTGATTCCCTCCACCACGGGTCGTGCTTCCTTCTGGGCCAGCTCCTCAAACTGGAGTCGGGCGATGTCGATGCGCACGATCACGCGCTTTTCGAGGTCCTTTCGGGCGGCGCGTAGTTTTTGCAGGATGCGGATCTTGGCCGAGGGATCGGCGTCGGAGTGCTCGGCAAGCTGCTGCTGCATGTCCTCAGCCGCATCCTGCACCTCGCGGCGAGTAAACTCGAGCAATTCCAGTAGCTCATACCCGGGCAGGCCCTCGGAGGGGGCCAGACCGCTCGCTTCCCGCACCGCCATCGGGTTGGCGCTTTCCCGAAAAGTCGGATCGTGCTTCTCTTCGACCTGCTTCTTCTCTGGTGGGCGCAAGGATATGCGTCGCGTGCCATTCTTACGGGATGCCGCCTCACCCAGCCTCCCCGGCATCAGCCGGCCTCCACACTCGGGGCAGTCACGCAAGAAATTCCCGCTATTTTTCCGGCACGCCGGACAGTACACGAGACGCCTCCAGAGATCGGTGCCCTCCCTTTCTACGGCTCCGTGCCCCAGCCCTTTCGGCTTGAGTTTTAGAAATCAGTTCGAAAGCTGAGCCTGGGAGTCCTCGGGCGGAGGGGGGGAGTGCCACTCGTGGATGCGTCTGACGCCCAGAAAACGCTCCGCGAAGTAGCTCTCCTCCAGGCTCGATTCGACCACTCCCCGGCTGGAGCTGGCGTGCAGGAACAGGCCTGGCCCGGTGCAGATGCCGACATGAGATGGACCGGGCTCGTAGGTGCTGAAGAACAACAGATCTCCCATTTGCATTTGCTCGCGCGGAATCTCACAGCAATCGGCAAACTGGAGATCGGCCGTGCGACGGAGCCCGTAGCCCCCGAGGCGGAACACCTCCTGGACGAACCCTGAGCAGTCCACTCCGTTGGGACTGACCCCTCCCCAGCGATAGGGGGTGCCGATCAGGCGACGGGCCAGGCTTACCAGCTCGGGGGGTGTGAGGGGCCGCCCCGCCGGGGCCAGCATGGACTCGACCGGAGCCCAGGCCTTGCGACCATCGGTCAGGGTCACCTCGACCCAGCCCCCGGTTGGGAGAGTCGGAAAACCCTGGCGGGGAATGAGCAACTCCTCGCCCACCAGCAGTCGGTCGCCTTCGCGGTCGTTGGCCTGACGCAGGTTCTCCAGCCGCACCTGGTAGAGCTTGCTGATGGACCAGAGGGTCTGGCCTGGCTCGACCTGGTGACGAGGCCAGCTGCTGGCGCGCGGTATCTGCAGAACCAGACCCGGCTCGAGAGCTTTCAGGTCAACGTCAGGGTTGGCCCGGGCCAGATTTTCTGCGGTCAGGCCGTAGAAGCGAGCCAGCGTTTCCACCGACTCGCCCTCCTGCACCTCATGAGACACAACATCGCCGGCCAGGGCGTATCCCTGGAGCGCGAGCCAGAGCACAGTGACCGCAAGGAAACGGAGCATTGAGGAAAATTACTCGCTCCGAAGTCAGAACTCCTTTCAATCGTGAGGGGCCAATCGATCGCATCGAGCTGCCATGATGAAGTCGTTGCGGTGCAGGTTCGTGATCTTGTGAGTCCACCAGCGCACGGTGACTCTTCCCCATTCGGTCAGCAGAGCCGGGTGGTGGTTCTGCTCTTCGGCCAGAGCGCCCACCCGGTTGGTGAAGTCCAGCGCCTGGATGAAGTTCTCGAACTTGAACACTCGCTCTAACTTGGGCACCGTGTCGAGATTCACCAGAGCCCAGTGAGGGATCTCTTGCAGCCACCGCTCCCGTTCTTCGGCCACGACTGGCGCGGCCCCGGCGTCGCAAGCCTCGCATCGTCCTTCACTCAGTCGGGTCATCGGTTTTTTCCTCCTTGATCAGCTGCCGCATGGCCGCGGCCAGGTGCAACACGAGATAGCGGTCTTGAGGCGAGCCAATTCCCTCCAGTTTCAGCAGCCCGTGGTCACGGGTCAGGATGCCCAGGTATCCGTTTTGAGTGGCCTCCACCATCACGACGTCGTTCAGTGGCACGTCCACCAACAGTGGCCGACCTTCGGGCTGAATCCTCAGTCCTTCCGGACCCAGGGTGACGGTCAAGCCGCGCTGGCCGCCAGGAAGCGGCCGGGCCATCACCAGCTTGAAGCGGTACCCATCTGTTTGTTTTTCCGCCTCGGGCAGGGGATAGCGTCCTCGAACCAGCTTGGGGTCAAGCTCCTCGAACTGAAGGAAGAAGTTAGGCCTGTGGGGGAGATGACCATCCTTGAACAGCTTGGTTTCTCCACTGCGCACGAAGAAGCCCAGAGCGGCCGATAGCTCGCGGGCTCGCTGGTAGACCACGAAAGGATCCCTGTGGCTGAAGAACGGAATGCGTCGGCCGGAAGCGAACTCCAGGTCGACCTGGCTGGCAGGGTGGTCCACGGCCAGGCCGCGGAAAGCACCGTGCCGGTAAGCCCGGCCGGGAATGAGACCGGAGGTGTAAAGCTGCAGACGGTCCTGCGTGACCCGCAGGCGGTCGGGGAGGAGCACCAGCATCAGCCCTGTCAGAGTGACGAACGCGAAGAGGATCAACATCAAAATTCGCACTGGGTCGTTGGGAGCGAGCTCTTGCGAGCGCGCCACACCGACCAGCAGGGTCACGCCCAACAGCAGCGTGGCCGCCCCGGCGCCCAGTAGCCGGCGATTGCCGCTGAACCAGACCACCTTTCCCTGGAGCGCCTCGCTCAACGGGCCGCCTGAAGGGCCTCCAGCGCCTGCAGCACCTGCTGGTCGTGTCCGTCCACCGAGACGCGCTTCCAGACCTTGCGCACCACGCCGTCGGGGCCGATCAGAAAGGTGGAACGCTGGATTCCCATGGACTTTTTCCCGTACATGTTCTTCTCGCGCCAGGCTCCATAAAGCTCGGCGACCTGGTGGTCGCGGTCGACGAGCAGGGGAAAGTTCAGCCCGTGCTTGTCTCGGAACTTGCCGTGGCTCTGCACGTCGTCCGGGCTGACGCCCAGCACCACTGCGCCGTGGCGAGAGAATTCAGGCTGTCGATCGCGGAAGTTACAGGCCTCTTTCGTGCAGCCCGGGGTGTCGTCGGCGGGATAGAAGTAGAGCACCACAAGATGGCCGTTCAGCGCCTTCAGTGACACCTTCTGGCCCTGGTCGGACGTCAGCACGAAATCAGGCGCGACTGCGCCTTCCCCGATCCAGTCCACGGTCAGACCTCCTTGTTACCCAGGCAGGCTCCACTGGAAACCCTGCACTTCTTCTTGCCCAGAAGGCGCTCATCGGTGTTGGCGTGAACCACGACGTTACGCCCCAGCAC
Source organism: bacterium CPR1 (assembly GCA_021404945.1). Taxonomy (GTDB): domain Bacteria; phylum Vulcanimicrobiota; class Xenobia; order Xenobiales; family QWHO01; genus QWHO01. The sequence goes on along the minus strand of QWHO01000109.1, from coordinate 10,542 downwards.
GGCCTGAGCGGGAATTCGGCAGTCTTTGCCGATCAGGGTTAGCCCGGTGTTGAGCATTTCTGGCATCTCTTGATTGGCAGTATTCTCCTCGCCCGTTCCCACCAGCGCATTGGCGCCCACCCGCACTCTCTTGTCCAGAATGGCCCTGTCCACTACCGCTCCGGCCTCAATGACGGCGTCGTTGAAGATGATGCTGTCGCGGACGACCGCTCCTTCGGCTACATAAACTCCTGGAGAGAGCACGCTTCTTTCCACCACGCCCTCGACCCGGCAACCGTTGGAAAGCAGCGTGCCGTCCACCTGAGCTCGAGGCCCGAGCTTGACCGGGGCGCGGTCCTCGCTGCGGGTGTGCACCACCCACTCGGCGTCGTAGAGGTCCAGGGCCGGATTCTCGCCCAGCAAGCTCATATTGGCTTCCCAGTAAGCCTGGGCCGTGCCCACGTCGGCCCAGTATCCGGTATAGGTATGGGCGGCCACGTGCAGCTTGTGTTTGGTCAGAGCCGGCATGACATCCCTACCGAAATCGATAAAGTCGTTCTTCTCCAGTAACTCGATCAGAAGGCTCTTGGTGAAGACGTAAATCCCCATGCTAGCCATGGTCTCGCTGGTGCGGCGAGGCTTCTCCTCGAAGCGGACGATGCGGTCGCCTTCCAGGGTGACGATGCCGAAACGGTGGGTCTCGTGGCGGCTGACCCGGCGTACGGCTACCGTCACGTCGGCTTTCTCAACCAGGTGCTGGCGCAGCAGGGGGCGATAGTCCATGAGGTAGATGTGGTCGCCGGCCAGTACCAGAACCAGCTCCTCGTCCTGGGTCTTGAGAAAGTCGAGGTTGCGCCTGACCGCATCGGCGGTGCCCTTCTGCCAGTCGCCGTAGGGGCCACCCTGGTAAGGCTGCAAAAGGTGCACGCCGCCCGACCCCAGGTCGAGGTCCCAGGGCTTGCCGGTGCCCACGTGGTCGTTGAGGCTGCGCGGTCGATACTGGGTCAACACGGCCACGTTGTAAATGTCGGAGTTCACGCAGTTGGAGAGCACAAAGTCGATGACCCGGAACTTGCCCCCGAAGGGGATGGCCGGCTCGGCCCGGACCTCGGTCAAGACGCTGAGGCTGCGGCTCGAGCCGCCCGCCAGGATCATGGCTACCGCGTTGGGCATATCGTCCTCACACCGTCTTGCCGTCGGCTACCCGGCCGTTGGCGGGAAAATGTTGCTCGGCTCGCGAGCTATTGATCAAGACGTTGCGTCCGATGACGGCCCGCTCGGGAATGGAGGCGCTCTTGCCCACCACGGTGATGCCCGCAAATAGCTTGTCGGGCATCTGGGCGTTGGCTACGCTCTCATTGCCGGTGCCGACCACGGCGCCGGCTCCCACGTAGACGTCCTTGTCCACCACGACTCTGTCCAGGCGCGCCCCCGGCCCCACCCAGGTGTCATTCATCACAACACTCTCCTTGATCACCGCCCCCGGGCTGACGTAGACGCCCGGGCTGAGGACGCTATTCTCGACCAGGCCTCGGATGACGCAGCCATTGGAGACCAGGCTACTGAGCACCTTGCCCTGAGGGCCGATCTTGACGGCCGGACGCTCTTCCGACTTGGTCAAGATGGGCCACCTGTCGGCATAAAGGTCCAGCGTCGGATTGGGCCTGGTCAGCTCCAGGTTGGTGGCCCAGTAACTGTCGATCGTTCCCACGTCGACCCAGTAGCCCCCGCCGTAGCGGAAGCTGTAAACCCGGTCTCCGGCGGAAATCATGCCGGGAATGATGTGCTTACCGAAATCAAGGTCCGGATGCTTGGGGTGAGCCTCCAGCAGGCGCTCCTTCAAGACCTCGGCCGAGAAGACGTAGATTCCCATCGAAGCCAGGTTGCCCTTGTCTTTGTCTTTGGGCTTCTCGAAGAATTCCACGATTCGGTCATCTTGATCGGTGCTCATGATGCCGAAACGGTCGGTTTCTTCCAGCGGTACCTGCATCACGGCCACGGTGAGATCGGCGTCCTTGTCGATGTGCTGGGCGATCATGGGGCGGTAGTCCATCTTGTAAATATGATCCCCCGACAAGATGACCACCAGGTCTGCACCCTGGGTCTGAAGGAAATTGAGGTTCTGCAGCACGGCGTCGGCGGTGCCACCGTACCAGCGCTGGCCCTTCTTCTCCTGATAGGGCGGCAGCAAGCGCACTCCCCCGCGGGCGCGGTCGAGGTCCCAGGGCTTGCCGATGCCGATGTGGTCGTTAAGGCTGTGGGGGCGATACTGAGTCAGTACCCCCACCGTGTGGATGCGGCTGTTCACGCAGTTGGACAGGGTAAAGTCGATGATGCGGAACTTGCCAGCGAAGGGTACGGCCGGTTTGGCGCGCTCTTCCGAGAGCGTCGTGAGGCGGGTGCCCGCCCCACCGGCCAGGAGCATGGCGACGACTTTCATCATCAGCGCCGCTTCGCGACCTGGCCCGGGGGTATCCTCCGATGGCGCAAGACGAGCCAGGCCAGGCCGGTCAGAGCCAGGTCGACCACGGGATGGGCCCAGGTAATGGGCAGGTCTATCGGCAAGCAGCCGCAGTCAATCTGCAGGCCTCGCACCAGCGTCAGCGCGGTGGCCACCGCGAAGGCAAGTGACAGAGCGCCGGCCAGCAGAGCCCCGCTGCGGCTCAGGAAGCCTGAGGCCATGCAAAGGCCGCTTAGTATTTCCAGCCGGGGAATGACCAGGGCCACGAGGGTGACCAGCGAGGAGGGGACCAGCTGGTAGGCAGCCACCTGAGCGGCAAAGAGCTCGGGGCCGGCTGCCTTGGGCAGCCCCACGCCCAGAAAGAAGATACCCAGGGCGAGGCGCAGGGCGGTCACGGCAGGGTGGGCCCTCCAGCTTCCAGCCAGGCCGGCCAGCCATCCGATAGAACCACTGCGTACCCTGGTCGTTCCATGCTCAAGACTTCAGCCAGACGTGCGGCTGCGCCGCACTCAGGCCCATCGCAGTAGACGACCAGGAGCTGGCCGTAGGGGAGCAGCGCGGCTGCCTTCGGGCCATCATCCGGGCTCAGGCTCACGGCCCCGGGAATGTGCCCCGCCTCATAACGCTCGCTCTCGCGGGCATCCACAAATATGGCCTCGCCGCGGGCAGAGAGCTCCAGTGCAGTGGCCACCTCCACCTCCTTCACCCGAACCGGGGCCCGGTAAGGGGTCAGGAGGGCCAGCTTGGGACCGAATAACTGCACCTGGGCCAGCGACAGGCTGGTGGCCAGCACGACCATAGCCACGGCTCCCAGCAACACGTCTCTCACGGCACCACCCGTCCCGAGTAGCGCACAAAGATCGGGGGGACGCTCGCTCCTCCGCTCAGGGAGAGCATGCCCACCAGAGGGCCCGGGCGCCTCCCCCGAGCGGTCACCTTCAGTTGATAGCCACCGGTCACTCGAACCGGCGCGCCGATTTCCAGAGAGGGATCAGGTGGGGGGCTGGCCTGGTAAATCCAGAGGGCTTCGCTCCGGGTGGGGTAGAGGAGGACAGTGCGGGAGATCTCGGCGCCCAGTTGGAGGGTGCCGAAGTTGAGAGCCGTCGGATCGGCCAGATAGTCAGGTTGGATCGAGCCCCTCAGCGAGAGGACCAGGACACCCTCGGGACGGGTGTAGACCCGGACGGTCTTGTGAAAAGGGCCGACCAGTTTGCCGCTGGTGAAGCGGACTTCGACGGCGCTCGATTGCCCCGGGGTCAGATTCTTCTCGGCCACCAGAGCGGCTGTGCAGCCGCAGGAGCTTTGGACCCGCTCGATGCTCAATGGCTGCTCGGAAGAGTTGGTGATGGTATAGACGTGGCTGACTTGACTGCCCTGAGGCAGCCTTCCGAAGTCGTGGTCAGAGTTGGCCGAGCTGAGAGGTCCCGGGGAGCTGTTCAAAAGCAAGGGACGCGGCTCCCAGAGGTCGCGAGTCGGGGGGGGCTGGGCCGCCGACCAGGCCAGACTGGCGCCGGTGTACAGGCTGCCCAGTAAAATGATGGCCCGGAGGGTTCGGCGCAGGCGCCCGGAGATCGGTTCCATGACAGGGAAGTGTTCTCAGGCGACCAGGTGCTTCCTGGCGAATTTGTAACCAGAGGTTGGCAATTGGGGTCTGGACTTCAGGGCATGATGGCGGCGGACAAAAAGATAGAGAATTGCATGAAGAGAGGGTTTCGCCATGGTGATCACCGCCGCTTCCCATCCCAGCTCCTTTGCCCCCGGCCGGGCTCTCAGCGCCCCCACCGCCTCGGTGGGCGGATTCGTGGACGGCTACCAGGCCGGCTCGCTGGTCGAGCCCCCGCCGCCGGGGTATGACCCCACCAGCCCGGAGGCGATGAAGGTCAACACCGTGGCTGCAGCCGGCATGATCGCCGGACTGGCCGGAGTGGTGGCGGGCCTGACCGGAGGGATGGCCGGAGGAGTGGCCGGAGCCGTCGCAGGCGGCGCGGCTGGTTTCGCCCTGGGACGATTTGCCGGACTGGCCTACGATATCAGCAACCTGGGCGGGACCGATGTGACCAACAAAGCCAGCGCAGCCGGAGCCATCGTGGGCGCCGCCGCGGGAGCACTGGCTGGGATCAGCACAGGCTCGCCGCTGGCCGCGGTCGTCCTGGGACTGGCTGGAGGCGTCGGGGGCGCCTGGGGCGCGGCCATGGTGGTCGATCCCTAGGAGCGCAGCCGGAAACCCCCTTGACACAGTTTTCGGCTGCGCGACGCCCAACATATTGTGCTGGAAGTCCGGCCGCCTACAATATCTTGAGGTGGCGGAGGCGGGGGTAGGCGTAGCCCCTCCGACACCTCCATGGGGGTTTGCGGCCGGACTTCCAGCCCGTTGACTCCCGCTCGTCGACCTGCTCAGAATTGGAACGCGCGGCGGTGGAGACAATCTGTTTGAGCGGCGCCTCGCCAATTTCCGAAGTGCTCAACGCGGCTCCTTCATGTGCTGGGCGCTTGCGCGTTCGCCTGACCTGAGCACGCGCCGGAACTTCGTTCCAGTCCGCTGCAGAGTGCAAGACCAAAGGCCTTGCACTTTAACTACGGGACGCTACTTTCTTTTCTTCAGGCTTGAGCCCAGCATGGCCTGGACCCCGGCCGGGATGTGCTTTTTCAACTCGGGAAACTCATTGAGTAAAGCGGCCAGCGCGGCCAGGTCGATCTTGCCCGGGCCCTCGGGCAGGGCGTCGAGCACCTTCGAGGGAAGGCGCTTGCGAAAGCCCGGGAAGTTGGTGATCACGTATTTGAGAGCCACCCCCACCCGGGGCTGCTCGTGCAGCATCTGGAGCAGCCGCGTGGTCAGGGCATCACCCATCACCGCCTGGGCCTCTTCGGCTCCTTTGGCGGCCACTACCGCGCCCACCAGGTGGGGAGGGAGAACCCGGGCCACCTGGGGATTCTGGGCCAATTTCTGGCGCAGCAGCTCGCGCAGCTCGGGAGTCAGCTGGCCTTTGAGCGCCTCGGGCGTGGAGAGCGCGCGCACCAGCTCGTCGGGCAAGAGGTTGGCGAAAAAGGGCGAGCTCTGCACGATCTTGGCCAGGTACTGGACTACTTCGGGTGAGAGTCCCGGACCCTCGTGGGTAGCCTGGGAAGCCATGGCGCTCTGGACGATGGAGCGCGGAGGCTGAACGGTTCTGGTCGGGGCCTTGACGGGCGGGGCAGTCTGGAGGGGCTCAAGGCGAGGGGGCTCCTCAGGCGAGACGATAGGCTCGAACTGCAGCTCTTCCGGGCGCTCTTCCAGTGGCTCGAGCATTTCCTCAGGGGCGCCGGAGGCTACCGTCTCGTGGACCAGATTGCGCGGGCCCGAGCTCATGGTCAGGCCTTGCGGAGCCGCTGTAAGGCCTAGAGCCTGTGATCCGGCGCCCAGTTTCAGGCCTTGCCCCGCGGCGCCGCTGGTGAGTCCCGTGACTCCGGCACTGCTGGTCAATCCCTTGATCTCGCTGCGGCTGGTCAGGTCCCGCGCGCCCAGGGTCAGGCCCTGGGCTCCCGACGCCAGCGTGAGACCCTGAACCGAGCCCAGAGCCAGACCCTGCACACCTGTCGGGGTTGAGGTTCGGGCCATCGCTGGAGCGGTCGGGGGGCGCCTGCCGACCAGCTGCCGGGGTTGGATCCTCGGAAGCACGGTCAAGGCGAACTCCTCGCGATGGTGGTTGGAGCCGGTGGAATCTCCCACTTCCACCCGCAGATACCACTCGTAGTCGAGCCGGCGACCCTGATAACTGGTGGGAGCACGGTCGGGCAGCGAAAAGCTCAGCGAGCCTGTCTGGCCCTCATCCAGGCTGATCGTCACCGGGCCGCCCAGGTCCTGGCGCTCAGTCTTGCCTCCACCGCGGATCAGAACACCATAAGAAAGATGCGCTTCGGAAAACGTCTTGCGTGCAGCCAACCGCAGCGTACCGGTGACCCGGTCTCCCAGCATGAAACCTGGGACCTCGTCGTAAACGGGGACGTCCAGCTCGATCCCGCAACTGATCTGCGAGCCCACCGGAAAGATACCGAAGAGAAGGTCGCTTTTGAACGTACGAGCCAGGGAGTGCTGGGCTGAGCCAACAGAGGGAGGCGTCTGGGGTGGAACGTCGATCTGGCAGCTGTAGCTCAGCGTCTGGCCGCGTTGCAGGCTGACATCGCTCTGGTCCACCACCAGCTCGACCACGGGGTAATCTTCCACTTTCGGGCCATGACGCCCGGGAACGGTCTCGATCAAGACCAGTCGCAGCAGAACCTTCTCGAATTCCACCGCGTCGCGGGCCGATCCGGTGACGCGAACCTCAAGGCCCTGGCCTGGCTCGGCATATTTGCTCGAGTCGATGCGCAGCCGCAGCTGGTCGGAAACGATCGCGGTCGGTGGCACACGCAGACCTTCCCCAGACGACCCCGGTCAACCTGCGGACCATTCGATCCGTTCCGCCCCCAAAAAGGCGCCCAGCCTCTCCACCGCCAGCTCCAGGGCTCGGCGCCGCGAAGCAGTAGGCCTGCATTCGGCTTCCCACCAGAGGCCTTGAATCTCCAGCATTTTGCGGGCTCGGTGCAGCTTGGGGTCGATCCGGGCCACGAAGCGGTCGCCTTCGAGCACCGGCAGCACGTAGTATCCGTAAACTCGCCTGGGGGCAGGCACGAAGGCCTCGAAGCGGTAGTCAAAGCCGAAGAGACGCTGGGCCCGCCTGCGGTCCCGCAGCACCGGGTCGAAGGGCGAGAGCAGGCGCATCCCGGAGGGTGGATCCCGCAGCTCCATGAGCCTTTCGGGGAGGTCCACCAGGGCGTAATACTCGCGTCCCTGCAGCCTCACCTTGCGAGCGTGTCGAAGACACCAGCTTCGGGCTCGGGCCAGATCAATGCAATCCCAGTAACCGGCCACTTCGGCCGGGGTGGCCAGCCCAAGCCGCTCGAGCGCGGACTGGCAAGCCCAGTCGAGGTGCTCCTCAGGACTCGAAGGGGTGAACGAAGGCAGCACGCGCTGGCTCAGATCATAGACTTTCTGGAAGTTCTCGCGGTTCCGTATGGCCAGCTGCCCGGTGCGCCATAGATACTCCAGGTAGGCTTTGGGCGGCTTCCAGCTCCACCAACCGCCGGGCTGGCAGCCCCCCTCGAAGTCGCGCGAGCGCAGTGGTCCCTCTCGCTCGATTCGACCCAGAATGGCCTGGCTGCCTGCCTGCCAGTCCGCGCCCAGGCGCTCTTCCCACCAGCGATGCGTGCGCACCCGTTCGAGATAACGCTGGTAGCGGTGGTGCCAGTGGGCCAGATACCGGGTGGGGATCAACGAGGCGTCGTGGGTCCAGTGCTCGAACAAGCGGCGCTCGGACAGCAGGTTGTCGAGCCAGCAGCGCTGGTAGCCGTGCAAGCGCGACCAGAGGATCAAATGGTGAGCCCGCTCGACCACATTGATCGAGTCCACCTGCACGAAGCCGAGCTGGTCGATCAATCGCTCGAGCTCTGCCTGGCTGGCCCTGCGCCGAGGCGAAGCAAGCAGGCCCTGTCCGTGCATCAGAAGGCGCCGGGCGTCCTGAACGGTCAGTTCGAGCATGGTCGTAGGCAGGCTTCGCCCTGGCCGGCCAGAAATGCCTGCCGTGCACCGTCTGACTGCGCTCGAGCTGGTCGGGCTCCTGGCCCGTGGAGAGATCTCTCCAGGCGAGCTGCGCGACCATTACCTCTCTCGCATCCAGCGCTACAATCCTCAGCTCTCCTGCTACCTGCATGTCGCTTGCGAAGCCCTGGTCGGGCGCTACCCGGGCCCTCTCCACGGCCTGCCGATAGCCTTCAAAGACCTCACTCCGGTGGCCGGAATGCCCTGTACCAGCGGCTCGCTGCTGCACCAGAACGAGCTGGCCGAGCAAGACGCGGTGGTGGTGGAACGAGCGCGTCAGGCCGGAGGGGTGGTGCTGGGCAAGACCAACACGCCCGAGTTCGGATTCAAGGCGGTGACCGACAATCAGCTGGCCCCACCCTGTCGCAATCCCTGGAACCTGGCCCGAACCAGCGGTGGATCGAGCGGAGGTGCGGCCTGCGCGGTGGCCGCCGGCCTGGCCCCGCTGGCCGAGGGAACGGACGGCGCCGGCTCCATCCGCATTCCGGCAAGTGCCCCGCTACCCGGTGCCGGATGCCTTCTATACCCTCAGCCACATCGGCCCCATCGCCCGCAACGTGTCAGACTGCGCCTTCTTCCTGGGCATCCTGGCAGGCTACGACGAGCGCGATCCCCTCTCTTCAAACCAGTCGCCGGGCGATTATCTCATCGACCTGGAACGCCCACCGGAGCTGCGATTGGGTGGAGCCCCGACCTTGGCTACGCCCGGATCTCCAGCCAGGTGCTCGAAAGGCTCGAGCCGGCGGTGCGCTCCCTGGGAGAGGTGGTCCCCCTGCAACTCGATTGGCCCGACCCAGAGCCCCTCGAACTGGACCTGTGGGCACTGACCTACGCCGGACGCTTGTTGCCCGACGAGCGACTCGATCCTCAATTGCGGGAGATCGTGCAGCGGGGCCTGGAGATTCCTGCCCGGCGGGCCGCCCAGGTCAGCCAGGAACGGACAGCCTTCTATCATCGGGTGCGGCGAGTCTTCGAGCAGGTCGATATCCTGCTGACCCCAACCATGCCCACGGGAGCCTTCGCTAACGAGTTGCAGCGGCCGGCCGGCAGCTGCACCCTGTTCGGTTGGACGCCCTTCACCTATCCATTCAATTTGACCGGAAACCCAGCTCTGACGGTTCCGGTGGCTCTGGATGGGGAAGGAATGCCGCTCTCGCTGCAAATCGTGGGACGACCTGGGGCAGATCGGCAAGTTCTGAGGCTTGGTCGCCTTCTCGAGCAGCAGTTAAGTTTTTCTAATATGTTACCGCTGTCAACATTCCCGTAACCTTTGAGCCGGAGTTGTGACAGGCTTGTCTGCTTTGTTTACCTGTCGTTCACAATTTTTACATCTTGTTCAGAGTGTGGGGCTCGGAACCGGTCGCCTTCCTGAGTAGTCTTGAAGCAAGAGACTTCTCCCCGAGGAGCAACGAATGGAAACGAGCCATCACCGTGAAGCCCACCGCAACAGCTACCGTCATCGCCTCGAAGGCTGCGCCTATCTGCGAGCCGGTCACGGCGTCTTTCGCCGCTGCCAGCTCGTGGACTTGAGCGAGACCGGGGTCGGCATCTCGAGCCCGTCCGCCTTCGACGATCCACCCACGCAGATCACCTTTCGAGTTCAGGGCTCTCCCCCGCTGATCTTCCTGGTCCGGCCTGTCTGGCAGACCCGCGAGTCCGGTCAGCATCGCCTGGGGCTCGAGCTGGTTCCGGCTGTCGGCAGCAGCGATGACCGGACTTTGAAACGCTGCCTGGATACCCTTCCGCTGGAGTTCAACTCCACCAGGCGCGGCCGTCGCCGTCTCTGGTTCCGCCGCAGGCTCAAGGCCAGCTGATCGACAGGACCTGCTCTCCGGGCGTCAAATCCTTGTGCTGATGCGGCGCGTCCTGCTTGTCCTGGCCTGCTGGCTGGTCGGCTGCCAGGGGCCGCGCCCTCTCCCCTGGGGCTCCATCGAGCGGCTGCCTCGGGCCAGACCGAAGTCATGCAGTCGTGCTTGAAGCGAGGCTCGAGCCTGGAGGAGCGCGACAGCAAGGGCATGACCCCTCTCTTCTGGGCGATTCAGCAGAACCAGCCTGAAGCCGTGAGGCTCCTGCTCGCCGAGCGACGCCAACGCCCAGAGCGAGAGCGGCTCGCTGCCCCACGCCGTGCAGCTTGACAACGCGACCATCATGCGCGAATTGTTGAAGGTGGGCGCGCAAGTGGAGCAGGCCGACCTGGGCCATTTGACCCCGCTCTCGATCGCCTCCCTGCGCGGACAATCCGAGCAAGTGCAGGTCCTGCTGCAGGCCGGAGCCCCGGTGGATGCCCGCGACTACAAGCAGATGACGCCATTTACGCAACCCAGTCGTGCAGGCCCTGCTAACCCGGGGCGCCAGGGTCGATCTGAAGGATCGTGAAGGAGCAGTAGCTCTCCAGTTCGCCTGCAGGAACGGGTCTGCTCGACTGGTCGGGGCCCTGCTCGAGGTGGGAGCCGACCCGTCACACCGCGACGAGGCCGGTCGGACCCCC
>QWHO01000108.1 GCA_021404945.1 bacterium CPR1 | reverse complement strand
ATCCTCTCCCCCAACCCGGCCAGCACCAGACCCTGGCGGCTCGCCCCTTCGACCTCCTCGGGAGCAAATCCACCTTCGGGCCCCAACCAGAGCGAGAGCCTCTTTCCGGCTGGAAGCTCTCGAAGAGCCTTCTGACCGGGACAGAACATGATTCCCGGCCCGGCAGAAGCGAGGGCCTCCTCCCAACGGAGGACGGGCTCGATGCCCGCAAAGTGGGCCCGCCCGGAAAGGGCCGCCGCCGAGCGGGAGATGCGCTCCCAGCGAGCGACGCGCGTGACTCCGGGCTGCTCGCCTACCGTGCGCGCGGTGAGGAGGGGGGTTATGCAACTCACTCCCAGTTCGGACGCCATCTCCACCGCCTGATCGAAGCGATCCCCTTTGACCAGGGCAAGCTTGAGGTCCAGGGCCACGCTCGGCTCGGGGCGAGCCGGGCGCGACTCGAGCACCTTTGCCTTCCCTCCCCGAGTCAACTCGCACAGCCAGTCACAGCCCTGGTCGATGGCCAGAAATCGGTCCCCGGGTCGCAAACGCAGCACCCGCAGGTGATGAGCTGCGTCTTCCTCCAGGCGAAACTCGGGGGGCGCGACCGGAGCAAAGAGTCGGGTCAGGCGCACGGACGCTGGAAGGCCAGGGCCACCCAGCCTTCCTCCTCTCCCCGCCCGACTGGCACGAGGCCCTGAAAGGCCTCCAGCACCTCGTCGGCGCGGGTGTCGATGATCCCCCCCACGATCAAATGTCCCCCGGGCGCCAGGGCCCGGGTCAGGTCGGGAGCCATCTCCACCAGCACCTGGGCGATCAGATTGGCCAGGATCAGGTCGTAACGGGTCCGGGGGACGTTCTCCCCCGGCAAGACCCGGGCCCGCCTGGAGAGCCGGTTCTGGCGGAGGTTCTCGCGGGCCACCCGCACGGCCACCGGATCGCAGTCGATGGCGGTGACGCGCCCGCTGCCCATCAAAAGGGCGGCGATGGACAGAATACCCGAGCCCGTACCCATGTCCAGCACACGCGCGGCCGGCGGCTGCTCCTCCAACAACTCCAGGCAGAGCCGGGTGCTGGCGTGGTAGCCGGTGCCGAAGGCCATGCCCGGGTCGAGCTCGATGACCAGGTCGCCCGGCTCGGCCTGAAATTCGGCCCAGCTCGGCCGCAGCACCAGCCTTCTGGTGAGGCGGCGGGGATGGTAGAACTCTTTCCAGTTCTCGGCCCAGTCTTCGTCTCGCACCTGGCCGCGCACCTTGATGACCCCGTCGTGCTCGGCGGCGGCCAGGCCCAGGGCTCCCAGCCGCTCCTTCCAGCCCGGCTCCTGGGGAACATAGAAGACCCAGCGCAGACCCTCGGTCTCGGGCTCCTCCACCCAGCCGCCCAGGTGGCGGCGTTCGAGCAGCAGGGCCAGCGAGCTCTCCTGGTCAGCAGGAGCGGTCAGCTCGACCTCCAGCCAGTCGACCGAGCTCGTCAACCGAAGATGGCGTCGCGAATCTTCTCAAAGAAGCTCTGGGGCTCGGCTTCCTGGGAGCCAGCCTCGGCAAACTCTTTGAGCAGCTTCTTCTGCTTGGAGTTGAGCTTGGTGGGCACCATGACCTCCACTTCCACGTGCAGGTCGCCCCGCCCCGAGCGCTGGAATCGGGGCATGCCCTTGCCCTTGAAGCGAAAGACGGTGCCATTCTGGGTGCCGCCTGGGATCTTGAGGGTCTCCTTCTCGCCCGTCAGCAGGGGAACTTCCACGCTGGCCCCCAGGGCAGCATCCGTGAACGTGATCTTCAGCGAACGCGAGAGGTCGTCACCCTGACGGCGGAACTCCTCGTGCTCGGCCACCTCCACCACCAGGTAAAGGTCGCCGGGCGGGCCACCCAGCGTCCCTGGCTCGCCCTCGCCTCGCATGCGGATCTTGTCTCCCGAGTCCATCCCGGGCGGGATCTTCACGCTCAAAGTGCGCTTCTGGGGTGTACGACCGGCCCCGCGACAGCCAGGACAGGGCTTGACCAGCTGCCGTCCCTGTCCCCGGCAGGCGGCGCAGGGAGCCACCTGGGTCAACCGCCCGAAGGGGGTGTTGATGATCTGCTGCACCTGACCCATTCCTGCGCACTGGGGGCAGTTCTGGAAGCCATCGGCCTCCAGGGTCCGTCTTCCCTCACACTGGGCGCAGGCCACATCGGAGGTCAGCTCGACCTCGCGGCTGGCCCCCTGGAAGGCGTCCACCAGGCTGATGCGGATTCCCATGCGCAGGTCACTGCCCCGCGAAGGACGGGCCTGGCGCTGGCGTCGGCCGCCCCCGCCGAAATCAAACAGGGTATCGAACAGATCGCCGAACGGGAAGCCCCCGAAGCCGCCGAAGTCGGCCCCCTCCTGGGCCGCCGAGGGCACACTCCCGTAACGGTCGTAGTAGGCACGCTTCTCGTCGTCGGCGAGCACCGAGTAGGCTTCGTTGATCTGCCCAAACCTGCGCTCGGCCTCGGTCTTGTCCTGGGCGACATCGGGGTGATACTGGCGAGCCAGCTTCTTGTAAGCCCGCTTGATGTCATCCTTGCTGGCATCGCGGGGAACGCCAAGAATGTCGTAGTAATCAGCCATTGTTCCGGAACGAATGGAAAGCTACTTCTTGAACCAGCTGAAGAGGTCTTCCTCGCTTGGCTCCTCGGAGGCCTCGCCGCCGCCGCCCATCATCCCTTCCGTGTCGATGCCGGCTTTGCGAGCCGCATCGGCCGCGGGCTCGCCGCCGGTGGTCAGGTAGGCCTCGGTGCCCACGGCGTAGAGGGCATCGGTCAGAATCTTGGTGTCGTCCTTGATCTTCTCGGTGTCATAGGTCTGCAAAGAGGCGCGCAGGCGCTCGATGCCGTCTCGCAGACGCCGCTGGTGGTCGAAAGACATCTGGTTGCCCATCTCGCGCAGCATGCGCTCGGCCGTGTCGAGCTCGATGTTGGCCTTGTTGCGGGCCTGGGCCTCGCTGCGGCGCTTGGCGTCCTCCTCGGCGTAGATGGCCGCTTCTTTGACCATCTGGTTGATCTCTTCCTGAGTGAGGTTGGTGGGGGACTGGATGACGATCTTCTGCTTGTTGCCCGTGGCCATGTCCTTGGCCGACACGTTCACGATGCCGTTGGCGTCGATGTCAAAGGTGACCTCGATCTGGGGCACGCCGCGAGGGGCGGGGGGAATGTTGCGCAGCTCGAAACGGCCCAGCGATTTGTTGTGGGCCGCCAGCTCGCGCTCGCCCTGGAGCACGTGCACCTCGACCACCGACTGGCCATCGGCCGCGGTGGTGAAGACGCGGGTCTTGGAGCAGGGGATCTGGGTGTTGCGCTCGATCAGCTTGGTGAACACGCCGCCCACGGTCTCGATGCCCAGCGAAAGCGAGGTGACGTCCAGGAGCACCATGTCCTTGACCTCGCCAGCCATGACGGCGCCCTGCACGGCAGCCCCCATGGCCACGACCTTGTCGGGGTCGATCTCCTTGGAGGGCTCGATGCCAAACAGCATACGGACTCTGTCCTGGATGGCCGGCATGCGCGTCGAGCCGCCCACCAGCAAGACCTTGTTGATGTCCATCTTGTTCAAGCCCGAGTCTTCCAGGGCACGAATGGCCGGACCCACGCAGCGGTCGACCAGGTCGACGGTCAGCTCCTGGAACTTGCCGCGGGTGAGCTCCATGTCCAGGTGCTTGGGGCCGGAGGCGTCGGCCGCGATGAAGGGGAGCTTGATCTGGGTCGTGGTCTCGCTGGAGAGGCGGATCTTGCCGTTCTCGGCCGCTTCCTTCAAGCGCTGCATGGCCACGCGATCGGTACGCAGGTCGATGCCGGTGGTCTTCTTGAACTCGTCCACCAGCCAGTCCATGATACGCTGGTCCCAGTCGTCGCCACCCAGACGGTTATCGCCCGAGGTCGACTTGACCTGGAACACGCCGCCTCCCAGCTCGAGGATGGTGACGTCGAAGGTTCCGCCGCCCAGGTCCCACACCAGCACGGTTTCGGTCTTGTCAAGCTTGTCCAAACCGTAGGCCATGGAGGCGGCTGTGGGCTCGTTGATAATCCGGAGCACTTCCAAACCGGCAATTGCACCTGCGTCCTTGGTCGCCTGGCGCTCAGAGTCATTAAAGTAGGCAGGAACGGTGATGATGGCCTGCTCGATGGGGAAGCCCAGATAGGCCTCGGCGTCAGCTTTGATCTTCTGCAAGATCATGGCCGAAATTTCCTGAGGAGAGTAAGAGCGATCATCGATATTGACGCGATAGTCGGTGCCCATGTGACGCTTGATGGAGATCACCGTGCGCTCGGGGTTGGAGATCGCCTGACGCTTGGCCACCGACCCGACCAGCCGCTCACCGCTCTTGGAGAAGCCGACCACGGAGGGGAAGAGGTAATCCCCCTCGGCGCTGGGCAGGACGATCGGCTGGCCACCCTCTACGATCGACACCAGGCTGTTGGTTGTTCCCAGGTCGATCCCAACGATCTTGTTCACGAACTACCGTTCCTCCCTAGCATCCAGAGCAAAATAGGACCAGTTCCTCCCCAGCCGTGGAATCTTTCGCTAACTCTCAACATTCTCCTCGCCCAAATGTCCTTCCGTGGGGCCAGGAGACTCTTCCCGGGGCGGTTCGGGCGGGGGGGGCTTGGGCGGAGAGGGGATAGACCCGCCCTCGGGCGCCTTGGCGATACGAACCATGGCCGGACGAAGGAGTTTTTCACCCAGGTAGTAGCCTTTGTTCAGCTCATCGACAATCGTGTCCTCGGCCAGATCGCCCGTCACCACCTGACCCATGGCCTCGTGGCAACGGGGGTCGAACATCTGGTCTTTCGTGATGACCGGGGACAGCCCCTCGGACTCGAGCGCCTCCATCAAGATGCGAAAAAGCATCTCGATGCCGCGAACCACCTCATCGGTATCGGTAGCCGAGCGCACCGTTTCCAAAGCCCGGTCAAAGCCATCCACCACCGGCAGAACCTTCTTGATCAGATTCTCCTTCTCGCGATGGACCTTCAAGTCGGTGTCCACCTGAACCCGGTTTCGCATGTTCTGAAAGTCCTGCAACAAACGGTTGCGCTGCTCCTGGGAGGCGTCCACCTGATCTTGCAGGCTCTTGATCTCTTTTTGCAGCTTCGCGTTCTCGGCCGGATCAGCCAGCGGGCGGGAGGGTGGGAGCTCCTTCTTGCGGGCCTCGTCCAGAGCCAGGCGCTGCTTCTGAAACTCCTTGCGAAACTGCTCGAGCATCTTGTTCTTCTCATTCAGCTCGTCCTTGAGGGTTCGAGAAGTGAGCCGGTAGACGCTGACCAGAGCGGCCAGGTCGGCCCCCTCCCTGGTGAACTTCTCCACCCGGGGGCGAAGAAAACTGAGCGACTCGAGTCCGGCCACCACGTCGAGCAATTCCTTGAGCTCGGCTGCCAGACGGGGATCGTTGCCTTGCTCCAACTTCATCTCCTCGGGCTCACAAGCGGGGCCGAGGAGATCCGGCTCCTGGGCGCCGGCCGGGGCAACCTCTTTTTTTGTTTCCTCGACGACAGGAGACTCGGCCTTGGACTCCTCCGTCTTTTTCGACACGGGCTCGGGACGCGCAGGAGGGGGAGGCGGGATCTTGGGCTTCTCTTCCTCGGCCCCTTCGGTCAGTCGGGCCAGCTCGGCCCGCAACGGATCGTCAGAAGCCGGCTTCTCGGGCTTGAGAAACGCGGTCGAGGGAGGCTTGACGCCTCCCCCCACGGGAACCGCTGCAGGCGGCTTCACCGGCGGGCGAGCGGGCGCTCCGGTGCGAGAGCCGTCCGATGTCGTCCCGGTATAGGGGGGGAGTTTCTTAGCCTCGTTTGAGTTGTCTCGATTTTCGGTCACTGGGCTCTGCTCACCCTTATGCTCCGCCTTCTTTGGGGCCTACCTTTCCTCCTCGACACCGAAAACGCCTGCAAGGTTATTCAAGTCATCCACCGAATAGAACATTGTGCCCACATGTCCGTTTCTGAACCGCGAATGCTTCGCCGAGTGCGCCCTCTACGCCCCGGGAATCCAGGGTTGCTCGTTCATTGCTCAGACCATGCTTCTGGAAGACATTCACAAGATCTCCGTGCTGGCCTACGATCGCTACCTCAAGCCCCCGAGTGCTCCCGCGGCAACGACCCCTGAAGGCGAGCCAGAGCCCCCTCCACCACCCGACCCACCTGCTCGAGACTGAGCGGCGAGATTTTGTCCAGGGTGTCCTCGGGGGTGTGCCAGTAAGGCGGAAAGTAGCCGCCCTGATCGTCGTGACCAAAACCGATCAGAACCAGCGAGGCAACCTTCCCGACCAGAAAAGGAAGATGGTCGTCCTCTATCCACTCCAACGGCCCTTCGAAGATTTCGCCCACCCCCTGCTGCCAGGCCACCTCCCAGGCCAGGTCCTGCAGCCAGGAGGTCGAGTGAAGGTCGCGGGTGACCCGAAGCTGCCGGTCGCCCACGATGTCCAGGATCACCACAGCCACGAGGTCAGCCAGGCGGCGCTCGCTCCACCAGCTCCCGACCAGGTGCCGACTCCCGTAGAGGCCGTCCCCCCGCCCCCAGGCGACCTGAGCCTCCTCACCATCGAAGAAGGCCAGCACCGTCGGCCTCCACAGGTCGAGCTGGGGTACGACCCGCCCCAGCTCAAGCAGACAGGCCACCCCCGATCCGCCGTCGTTGGCTCCCACGAACTCGAAATCAAACACTTTGGTATCGGCGTGGGCGCCCAGCAGGATGGATCCCTGACCGGGGAACTCGCCGGGGGGATAGCGAGCGACCAGGTTGACCATGGCGATCTTGCCGTTGGGCGTGACGGCCTCGAAGGGCTGCTCCTCGACCTTCCAGCCCAGAGCACCGAGATACTCGCCGATGTAGGCCCGCAGGCGGGCCAGGGCGATCGAGCCGGGCGGGCGCGGGCCGAGCTCGACCTGAGCGCGCACGTGCTCGAAGGCTTTCTGTCCATCAAACAGGGCCATGCGAGGTCTGTTCGGACCCGGCCAGGGAGTTTTCCCGCCGACCGGGAAACGTCAGAGCGCAATGCCACGCATCCTGATCAGCGGCTACTACGGATTCGGCAATGCCGGCGACGAGGCCATCCTGCAGGCCATCGTGGAGGACCTGCGCCGCGTCGAGGCCGAGGTACGGATCTCGGTGCTCACGGCCGATCCCGAGGGGGCCCGCAAGTTGGGCCTGGAGCCGGTTCCCCGCAACGCGCCCGGGCCCGTGCTCAGAGCGCTGCGCGCGTGCAACCTCTTGCTCTCGGGCGGCGGCGGATTGATCCAGGACAGCACCGGAGTCAACAGCGTGATCTATTATCTGGGAGTGTGCCTGCTAGCCCGCCTGGTCCGACGACCGGTGATGCTCTACTGCCAGGGCTTCGGACCGGTGAAGACCGGGCTCGGACGACAGCTGACGCGATTGGCCAACGGCCTGCAACTCTTGACCTGGCGCGACCAGGAGTCAGCCGACGAGATCCGCGCCCTGGGCGTGGCTCGCCCCCCCTCCCGGGTAACGGCTGACCCCGTGCTGGGCCTGGAACCGTGTCAACCAGCCAGAGTGAACGAGATCCTGACCCGGGAAGGACTGACCGCGGACGTAGCCCGCCTGGAGCGCCCGGCCGGGCCAGGCTCGGCCGAAGTCGGCCCGCTGGTGGGAGTGGCTGTGCGCCACTGGCCCGGGTTGGACCGGGAAGCCCTGGCGGAGGGATTGCGGCGCTTTGCCGAGGAAGACAAGGCCCGCCTGCTCTTGCTGCCTTTCCAGCCCTCGCGCGACCGGCCACTGAGCGAGGAGCTGTGCTCGCGGCTCAGCCCTCACGCCCGCCTGCTGCGAGCCGATTACGAGCCGAAGGAGCTGATGGGCTTGCTCTCCTGCCTCGACCTGGTTCTGGGAATGCGTCTTCACGCCGCCATCATGGCTGCCGCCCGCGGGATTCCTTTCCTGGGACTGGCCTATGACCCGAAGGTAGAGCGTTTCTGCCAGCGCTGCGGGGCCATGTCGCTCTCATTGGAAGGCCTGAGCGCCGAGGGATTGCACAAAGCCCTGTTCCACCTCTTGCGAGCCCGCGCCCCAATGCGCCAGGAGCTGCAGCGCCGAATCCCTCCCATGGTGGCCTGCCTGCGCGGCGCCGCCCAGGCAGCCCTGGCGCTGGCCCGAGGCCACGATTCCCGGGCAGCCCTGGCCTGCTTCGAAGCCAACCCCGCCCTGCACGCATAGAAACGTTTGTTCGAAAGGACTCCCCTCCCCGGGAAGGAATTTCAAGACTTGAAGAATTTCCTTCAGAGAGGAGGCGCTCTTGTTCTCCTGGAAGAACCTGCTTTCGCCGGCGATGAGGCGTCCCAGGGCCGAATACGAGGACTCCATGGTGGAGCTGCACGGCATCAACCTGGTCTATCCCAACGGCTACCAGGCGCTGTACGACGTCGAGCTGTTGGTCCGTAAAGGTGAGTTCGTCTTCCTGGTGGGCACTACCGGCTCGGGCAAGTCCAGCCTCCTCAAGCTGCTCTATCGCGAGCAGGCGCCCAAGAACGGCTCGGTCTACGTGGACAATCACGATGTGGGCGAGTTGCGGCGATCCGAGGTCCCCTCTCTGCGGCGCAAGGTGGGGGTCATCTTTCAAGACTTCCGACTGCTGCGCGAGAAGACCGCCTGGGAGAACGTGGCCTATGCGCTGGAGGTGACCGGGGCCCGGCGTCGCGAGATCCCCCGCAAGGTGGCACAGGTGCTCGAGCTGGTGGGCCTCTTGAGCAAGCGCAAACGAATGCCCGGCCAGCTCTCGGGAGGCGAGCAGCAGCGGGTGGCCATCGCCCGGGCCCTGGTCAACGAGCCGCGCTTGTTGCTCGCCGACGAGCCGACCGGCAACCTCGATCCCGACTCCTCCTGGGACATCATGCAGATCCTCTCGCGCGTCAATGCCGGGGGCACCACCGTGATGGTGGCCACCCACGATCAGCAGATCGTCGATACCATGCGAAAGCGTGTGATCGTGATGCGTCAGGGCCGCATCACCGAAGATCTCGAGCGCGGCAATTACACCGTGGCCCAACGCGCCACCCAGGTGGTCTGAGGTGGGACTCGGGTGTCGCACTTTCCAAATCGCTGGCCGTGCTCGTCAGAGTGTGCCGATGGGCACGACCAGAGGTCCAGCCGCAAAACCCTTTGCGGTGACGGAGCAGACCTCCGCCACCACAAGATGTTGGAGGCTGCGGCCGGACCTCTACAATCTGTTGGGCGTCGCGCAGCCGGAAAACGGTGTTTCTGGCTGCGCTCCTGGAGGGAGCGCAAGGTAACCATGGGTCTTGCTCACTATTTCCTGCGAGAGGTTCTGGTCAATGTGCGCCGCAGCCCGTTGATGAGCGTGGCCTCGGTCACAACCGTCATGGTACTGACCATGATCGTGGGCTTTTTCCTGGTCTTGATGGCCAACCTGAGCAATCTGGCTCGCGATCTGGCCTCCGACCTCAAGGTGGTGGCTTACCTCCAGGCCGACTTCAACCGCGATCAACTCGGTGAGTTGCGATCGCGGGTTCTGAAGCTGCCGGGGGTGGAAGGGGTCTCGTTCGTCTCCCGCGAGCAGGCTTTCGAGCACCTCAAGAAGCGCATGAACAATCGCATCCAGTTGGGCGATCTGACCCACAATCCACTGCCTGATGCGCTTGAGATCCGGGTGCGCCGGGCTGAGGACCTGGAAAAAGTTGGCCACAAGGTCAAGGGCGTGGGCTCGATCGAGAAGGTGCGCTTCGGTGAAGACGTGGCCCGGCGCATGCTGGCCCTCAACCGCATCGTGCGCACAGTGGGCCTGGTCGTTTTGATTCTCCTGCTGGTCTCCACCTTGCTGGTTGTCAGCAACACCATTCGTCTCACCGTCTACGCTCGCCGCCGCGACATCGAGGTCATGCAGTTGGTGGGAGCGGCCGGCTGGTTCATCCGCTGGCCC
This sequence comes from bacterium CPR1, assembly GCA_021404945.1. Lineage (GTDB taxonomy): Bacteria > Vulcanimicrobiota > Xenobia > Xenobiales > QWHO01 > QWHO01. The sequence goes on along the minus strand of QWHO01000108.1, from coordinate 4,771 downwards.
TTCCTGCTGGAGGGAATCCTGCAGGGGTTGGTGGGCGCGGCCCTGGCCGCCACCGTCGTCAGCGAGTCCTACCGCCTGCTCGTGCCCCAGCTCTTGAGCTCGGTCTCCTTCCTGCCTGTGGCCGCTCCCGAGAGCCTTCTCCCCTGGCTCTGCCCTGGTTTGCTGCTGTTGGGCGCCCTGGTCGGGCTGCTGGGCAGTTGGATCTCGGTCAACCGGTTCTTGAAGGTGTAAGCCGGTGCGCCTGGAGGCCTGGTTGCAGAACTCTTTGTGGTGTCGGAGGAGACCTCCGCGACCACGAGACTTTGTGTCCTGCGGCCAGACCTCTCTGCTGCCTCGCGGACGGAAAACTTTGTCAAAGGGGGGGGCGGCAGCGCTCTTGCTGCTGTCCCTGCTCCTCCTGACCCTGCCGGGCTCATCCCAAGAGGGCTCCCTGGAGCGTAAGCTCAAGGTGACTCGGGCCAACCTGCAAGAAGAACGGGCGCGCCTGCGGGTCATGAACGACCGGGCCAGGGATGTCTCGGTCCAGTTGGGCCAGACCCAGGCCCGCCTGGGAACGGTGCAGGCCAAGCTGGAGGAGACCCGCGCTCGCCTGGCCGCGGCTCAAGAGCGCCTGGCCGCCCTCAAGGCCCAGATCGAGGCAACCAGAGCCCGTCTGCTCAAGGCCCAGAGAGCCCTGGAAAGGCGCCTGCAGCAGATCTACCTGACCGGGGACGTCAACTATCTCTCTGTGCTGCTCGAAGCCGCCAGCTTCACGGACTTTCTCAACCAGAGCGAGTACCTCGAGCGCATCGTACAGAGCGACCAGAAACTGATCGGCGAGGTGCGGGCCCGGAAGCTCGAGCTGGAAGTCAAAAAGGCGGCGGCCCAGAAGACGGTGAGCGAGATCGCTTCAACGGAGAAGCTGCAGGCCCGTCAGGCCAAGGAGCTGGCCCGGGTAGAGGCCCGGCGAGCCGCGCTGCTGCACAGGGTGCGCGAGCAGCGCGACCAGGTTCAGGACAAGGTGGTCGAGCTCGAGCACCTGACCGTCGAGATGGAGGCCGAGTTGCAGGCTATGATCCGGGCACGCCAGGCGGAGAGCCGCGGTGGAGGAGGCCCGCCACGCCCCAGCGCCGGAGTATATGTGATGCCGGTGAGCGGGTGGATCACCTCCAACTTTGGTTACCGCATCCACCCCATCCGAGGCACCTCGATCTTCCACGCCGGACTCGATATTGCGGCCGGCTCGGGCACCCCTATCAAGGCCGCCGATAACGGGCGTGTCATCCACAGCGGCTGGTATGGCGGCTACGGGAACACGATCATCATCGACCACGGGGATGGCTACTCCACCCTGTACGCCCACTGCTCGGCCCTCTATGCCGGCTATGGCCAGGCCGTCAACCAGGGCCAGGTGGTGGCCGCCGTCGGCTCCACCGGCATGTCCACCGGCCCCCACCTGCACTTCGAGGTTCGCTACCAGGGCGACCCGGTCGACCCGCGCGGGCGCCTCTGAGGAACACCTGATCCGTTAGACGTCGCGTCCGTTCTTGAATTTTTAAACCATCCTCAGTGGGATCGCCCTGTCAGGTGGCGGCTTGAGCAGGAGTCCACCCGGGTTGCGAGAATTGCAGGGCACTTTCCGCGAGTTGAAGCGAGGAACACCCAGTGATACAGAATATTCAGGACTCAGCCGACCAGCAGGCCGCCTACTACGGGTTGCCAACCCGGGTCTGCTACTGCAAGAAATGCGTTATGTCCAACCAGCGCCCTTCTTCCTATCCCGAGTTCAAGCACACAGCCAGCCGAATCACGCCGACCCTGCACATTGGCGAGGACGGAGTCTGTGATGCCTGTCGGTACAATGAGCGCAAGCGCGACATTCCGTGGGCGGCTCGTGAGGAAGAGTTGCTGAAGTTGCTCGATTTGCACCGTCGCAATGACGGCGAGTACGACTGCATCGTGCCCGGAAGTGGGGGAAAGGACAGTGTCTACGCCGCTCACCTGTTGAAGTACAAGTATGGAATGCACCCGCTGACCGTGACCTGGCCCCCGATCATGTATACGGACTACGGCTATCAAAACTTTCGCAACTGGCTGGACGTGGGTGGCTTCGACAACCTGAGCTTCAATCGCAACGGCCGAGTTCACAAGCTGCTGACGCGCCTGGCGATCGAGAACTTGCTGCACCCGTTCCAAACTTTCATTCTGGGCCAGAAGAATCTGGCGCCCAAGTTGGCTCTAAAGTTCAAGATACCGCTGATCTTCTACGGCGAGCCTGAGGCCGAGTACGGGAACGCCATCGCTGAGACCAACGTTTCCCTCAGGGACAAGTCCTACTACGCCATGGCAAACCTCGATGAGATCCACCTTGCCGGTCTTCCCATTCCGGAATTGACGGAAAAATACGGTTTGACCCTGAATGACCTTCGCTGCTACCTCCCGGCGGACCACCAGGAGCTGGAGGCGACCAGGATCGAGGTACACTATCTGGGATATTACCTGCGATGGACCCCTCAGGAGGCCTACTACTATTCAGTGGAGCACGCCGGATTCAAAGCCCGGCAATTCCGGACAGAAGGAACCTACAGCAAATACAACAGCATCGACGACAAGATCGATGACCTGCACTATTACACCACCTATCTCAAGTTTGGGTTGGGTCGCGCCAGCTATGACGCTTCGCAGGAGATTCGTAACAACCACCTGACCAGGGAAGAAGGCGTCGCTCTGGTAAAACGCTTCGACGGAGAATACCCCAGCCGGTATCTTCAGGAGGTCCTCGACTATATCGAGCTTCCTTTGGAGCGATTCAACGAGCTTTGCGAGAAAGCTCGCTCACCACACCTGTGGACGAAACAGACGGGTGAATGGCGGTTGCGCTATCCGGTTTGGGAGGCTGAAGTCTAGTTGGAGGACCTCACTCGCCTCTGCGTTTCGCCAGACTGCCTGCTCAGGGAAGCAATTCAGGCCATCGATCTCAATGAGAAGGGAATCATCCTGGTCGTCGATGCCAACCAGAAGCTGATCGCTACTGTGACCGACGGAGACATCCGTCGTCGACTGCTCGAGGGGGCCGCTCTGGATGCCAGGCTGCTCCAGCTCTTTGATTGGCCACCACGGCACCCTCCCATCTGGGCACATGAGGGGACGAGCGGTTCGGCTTTGCTGACCTTGATGCGTCGTCACGCGGTGCGGCAGGTGCCTTTGCTGGATGCCGAGCAGCGCGTGGTCGGTTTGGCGACGCTGGAAGCTCTCCTGCCAGAGGAAGCGGAGTTGCCGATGCAGGCTGTCATCATGGCTGGTGGCCGCGGCACGCGCCTGTTGCCCCTCACCGAGGACCTGCCCAAGCCCATGCTCCCTGTCGGGGGCCGGCCGCTGCTCGAGTTGACACTGGAGCAATTTCGCCGTCACGGCATCTCACGGGTGAACGTGGCCACCCACTACAAAGCGCACGCCATCGAAGGGCATTTCGGCAACGGCAAGGATTTCGGAGTCGAGATTCGTTACATTCAGGAAGAGACACCTCTCGGAACGGCGGGGGCCCTGGCCCTGATGGAGCCTCCCAGCGAGCCGTTGCTGGTCGTGAACGGCGACATTCTTACCGAGGTGGATTACAGGGCCCTGCTTCAATTTCACCGTGATCATCAAGCGGACCTGACGGTCGGGGTCCGGAGTTTTGAGATTCAGGTCCCCTATGGGGTGGTCGAGAGTATGGGGGCGATGGTGCAGGGCCTGGCGGAGAAGCCTGTCTATAACTTCCTGGTGAATGCCGGCATCTACCTGTTGGAGCCCCGGGCGCATGCGCTCATTCCAGGCAACCAGCATTACGATTTTACCGACCTCATCCAGCAACTCCTGGCGAGCAAGATGCGCGTCGTCAGCTTTCCCATTCGCGAATACTGGCTGGACATCGGCAAGCACGAGGACTACGTTCAGGCCCAGGACTACGTTCCCCAGCAGGCGGCCAGGAGATGAGCCAGAGTGAGGCCGCGCTGACTCACGCACGTCCGATCGCCCTTTGCGAGCCGCGGATCCAGGGCAATGAGATCCACTACCTGGAGAAGTGCATACGCGAAAACTGGGTTTCCTCCGCCGGCCCCTACGTGGACGCCTTCGAGCGCTCTCTGGCCGAACTGGCCGGCTCAAAGCATGCAGTCTCGACCAGCAGCGGGACTGCCGCTATCCATCTGGGCCTGCTCCTGGCTGGGATACAACCCGACGAAGAGGTGATCGTTCCGAGTCTGACTTTCATCGCGCCCGCTAACGCCGTTCGCTACCTTGGCGCCTGGCCGACCTTTCTGGATGTTGAGCCGCGCTACTGGCAGATTGACCCGGCGGCCGTCGAGCGGTTTCTTCGCGAGGACTGCCAGCGCAGCTCAGATGGATGCTTACGCAACCGCCACACAGGAAGAGTCGTCCGTTGCCTGCTCGCGGTCCATCTTTTGGGACACCCTTGCGAAATGGACTCCCTGCTGAGCCTCTGCGCGGAGTTTGGCCTGTTCTTGCTGGAGGATGCCACTGAGAGCCTGGGAGCCCGCTACCGAGAGTCCCCGGTTGGCTCCCACGGCCAGCTTGCCTGCTTCAGCTTCAACGGCAACAAGATCGTGACCACCGGGGGCGGCGGGATGCTTGTGACCAACGATGACCACCTCGCTGAGCGAGCGCGCTATCTTTCCACCCAGGCCAAAGACGACCCCCTGGAATATGTTCACAATGAGGTCGGCTACAATTATCGCCTGACCAGCCTTCAGGCCGCCTTCGGACTGGCGCAGCTGGAGCAGCTCGAAGGGTT
>QWHO01000632.1 GCA_021404945.1 bacterium CPR1 | reverse complement strand
GCAGGCCGAAATTGGGGCTCAGCGGCACCAATTCGGCCGGGTTGTCCAGTCGCACCAGCAGTTTGCGGGTCTCGCGGCCCAGCCTCAACTCGGAGACGGTGTGAGCTCCCAGCGCCTCGTTGAGCCCGATGGGATGGGGAACCGGCTCGGGTGAATCGACCGGCAGCGCCATGGTGAGCTGCTCTCCCTGGCGGCTGACGCTGAGCTCGCCGCTCAGGGTGCGAAAGCTGACCTGGCTCAGCGAAGTCTTTTCGAACAGTACTCGTGCGGTGGCCAGGGTGGCGTGCCCGCACAGCTTGACCTCGCACACCGGGGTGAACCAGCGCAGGTGGTAGTGCTGGTCACCTCCATCGGGAACGGCGAACGCGGTTTCGGAGAGGTTCAGCTCGGCGGCGATCTGCTGCATCATGGCCTCGCTCAGGGGCTGCTCGGTAATGCAAACGCCGGCCGGGTTGCCCCGGAAGGGCTGATGGGTAAAAGCGTCGACCTGGTAGATGGCAAGGGCTGAGGCCACGCTGGGAGGTTCCCGGCATTTTTGATTCCCCCTTCAGAGTCACTGGCAGGAGGTCAATAGAGGTCGAGCTCAGCTCTTACCGGTCGGTGATCCGACCAGGTCACCCGCAGCGGACTCGCTTGCCTGACGCCAAAGTGGTGGCTGGCATAGATGTAGTCGATACGCCAGAGTGGGAAAAAGCTGGGAAAGGTCTGCCCCAACCCGCGCCCGGACAGGGCAAAGGCGTCCTGCAGGCGGGTCCTCAGCCGGGTGGGAGTGTCCGAGTCGGGCGGGCTGTTGAAGTCGCCGGCCAGGATGATCGGTCCGTCCCAACGGCTCAACTCGGCTTCCAACTGGCTGGTCTGCTTGAATCGGGCCACGGCCGTCTCGCGCAGCAGCTTCCGTAGCCCGCTCGTGCGCAGCTGGTCGAAGTGATCGTAGTGCACGTTGTAGACGCGCACGACCTCGTTGCCCATCTCGACGTCCGCCCACAGTCCCGGTCGGCTGCAGCCCAGCTCGAATTCCTGCCACTGGCGGACCGGAAAGCGTGAGAAGATGACCAGCTCACCGACTCTGCCGCCGCGCACCAGATGGTAGCCTCCCAGCGCATTCTGGATGGGCGGGAGCGGATCGGCCCTGAAGGCTGCCGCGTAGACCTCCTGGAGCAGAATCAGGTCGCAGTTCTGGCGCTCGAGAAACCGGGAGAGCTCGTCCGACTCCTGCAGGCGACCGGCCAGGATGTTGTAGGTCAGAACCTTCAGCTGGCCGCGGCCTGGTGAGCTCAGATTGAGCACGGGGCTGGCATAGAGGGCCAGCACAACAAGTGCGGATGCCACCAGGGGGAGACGAGGAACCGGCTTCTTGGTGACCAGGCCAAGCCCCAGCAGAAGGACCAGGGGGAGCAAATAGCAGAGGGCAGGCGAGTAGCGCAACAGGGCCAGCAGCCACTGGCGCTCCCCGCGCCAGGCCCAGACCACCGGAAGAAGGAGCAGACATCCCAGGTAGCCCCAGCAAGCAAGCGAGAGGAAACGTTGCAGGCTTATCACAGGAGAAACTTTCTACCTCAGAACACTTTGTCCTGCAAACCAACCTGAATTGTCGTAGGCTAAGCTCTGGCGGCTACGGCGTGCTCGTGAATGCGGACGATGGCCCGAGCGATCTTCTCGATCAGCCCCTCCTCCATCTCGGACCAGAGGGGCAGGCTGAGCGCCGCCTTCTCAAGCCGTTCGGTGTGGGGCAGTGCCTGGCCGGTGTAGAGCTTCCGGTAGGCGGTCTGGTGATGGGCAGCCGGGTCGAAGTAGTGTCGAGTGCCGATGTTCTCGGCCTGGAGGGCCTCACTGAGCTGATCACGACTCACACCGAAACGCTCGCTATCCACCATAATGCAAAAGTCCTTGTAAGAGCATCGGTTCCCGCTGGCCACGGCCTGGAAGCTGAGGCCCGGAAGCTGATGAAGCAGCTGGCGGTAGATCTCCACGTATTCGTTGCGACGGCGAGCCGCCTGGTCGAGCATACTCAGGCTGGCAAGGCCCAGCACGGCGTTGAATTCGCCCATGCGGGCATTCATCCCGGCGAAGGCGCTGTCGTACTCGCCGTCGTTGCCATACTCGCGACCCAGACGCACGTACTCGGCCACATCGTCCAGGTTGGTGGCCACGATCCCCCCTTCGCCCGCGATTACCAGCTTGCTGGGGCTCAGACTGTAGGCCTGCACGTCTCCGAAGCGACCCAGGGTCTTTCCCTGGTAGAGCGAGCCAAAACCGTGGGCGGCGTCATACACCACCTTGAGATCGTGCTTGCGGGCCACTGCCTCAATGGCTCCGATCTGAGCCGGGTTCCCAAAGGTGTGTACCGCCACGATGGCGCGAGTTCGAGGGGTGATGGCCGCCTCCAGAGAAGCCGGGTCGACAGTGGCCGACTGGTAGTCGATGTCCACGAACACCGGGATCATCTGGTTCCAAACCATCGAGCTGACGCTGGCCATGAAAGTAAAGCTGGGAACCAGAACCTCGCAGCCGGCCAGGCCGATGGCCGGGTAGGCCAGCATCAAGCCGGAGGTGCAGCTTGAGACGCCCACCGCGTGCTTGACGCCCAGGTGCTCGGCGCAGGCTTCCTCGAATCGTTTCAGGTGAACGCCCTTGGTGACCATGCCGGTGCTCAAGAAGTCCTGGATGTCGGGCGCCAGCGTCTCCAGCCGGGGTAAGACCGGTCGAACGAACTTGACCCTCTGCTCGAACATCGGCTTTCCGCCGTGAATCGCGGGTTTATCCAT
>QWHO01000107.1 GCA_021404945.1 bacterium CPR1 | reverse complement strand
CAGCACGTTCTGGTGATGGAGCTTCTCGAGGGAGGCAATCTCTACGATCTGATGGCCCGCAATCCGGATCTTCCCGAGATCTTGCGCACCTTCGCCCAGATCTGCGACGGCCTGGAGTACATCCACGACCGAGGACTGGTGCACCGTGACCTCAAGCCGGGCAATATCCTCTTCCACAGCGACGGCACGCCCAAAATCGCTGACCTGGGGCTGGTGCGCCAGGTGGGAGCCCGCTCAGGGCTCACCCAGACGGGCGTGATGATGGGGACGGCCGCTTACGTCTCCCCCGAGCAGATCCTCAGCACCCGCGAAACCGGACCTCCCGGTGACCTCTATTCGCTGGGCGTGACCCTGTTCGAAGCCCTGACCGGGAAGTGGCCCTTCGTGCGCGATACCGACTTTGCGCTCTTGCAGGCCCACCTGCGCGATCCTGCTCCCTCACTGCGCGATTTGCGCCCAGATCTGCCTCCCTCGTTGGACGCGCTGATGCGCCGCTTGCTGGAGAAGGAGCCTGACCTGCGTCCCCGGTCGGCCGGGCAGGTGCGCCAGATCTTGCTGGCCGCGCTGGGCAGCGAATCGGCTCCCGACCCGGTGGCCGAGCCCGAGTTCGAGCCCCGGCAAGCGCTGGCAGCACGTGACCCGGGTGCGGTGCTGCTGGCCTTAAGCCACGACATTCGCGACCCCATGAACGGGATCACCGGCAATGCGCGCCTGCTCAAAGACGCCAATCTGCGCCCCTCCGAGCGGCAGTATGTAGAGGCGCTGGAGGCCTCCACCCGCGAGGTGCGCAGCCTGCTGCAAGGGCTGATCGACTACACACGGCTCGAGTTCGGCCGGCTGCGATTGGATCCCGTCCCCACCGACCTGCGGGGGCTGCTGCAGGGCGTCCTCAGCGAGTTGCAGCCGCAGGCCCGCCAGCGAGGGCTGGAGCTGAGCGGTCAGGTGGACACGACCGTGCCCGATACCCTGAGCTGCGATCCCCTGCGCCTGCGCCAGATTCTCATTCAGACGCTGTCGCGTGCGCTGGAGTCGACCCGCCAGGGACAGGTCAAGCTGGAGGTCCTGAAAGACTCGGCCACGGGCCAGGCTGTTGGCCTTCGCGTCGTCGTGAGCGCGGCTCACCGCACCGAGACCACCAGCGGACGGGGCCTGCTCGAGCTGGCGCTGACCCAGGGGTTGATCGAAAAAATGGGCGGCCAGTTCTGGGAGGACGAGTCCAGCATCACCTTCACCCTGAGCCTGCCCGTGTCCGGCCCGGCCCCGGCGCCTGCCAAACCGCAGGTTCCGGCCCGTCCCCTGCAGATTCTGCTGGTGGACGACAGCCTGATCAATCAGACACTGGTCTGCGGGCTCTTACAGCCCCACGGCCACGAGGTGGCCGTGGCCGGAGACGGGCAGGTGGCGGTGGACATGTGCAGCCTGCGCGACTTCGATGTCATCTTGATGGACCTGGAGATGCCCACCATGAACGGCTTGGAGGCCACCCGCGTGCTGCGCTCGCAGGGCAACAGGACTCCCATCGTGGCCCTCACCGGGCATGAGCGGGAAGATTGGACTCGTCGCTGCCTGGAAGCGGGCATGGACAAGTTCCTCTCCAAGCCGGTGGAGGAGGCCGAGCTCCTTTCCACCCTGGCGGCCACCCTGGCCGGCCCGAGCTCATCGAGCATGGAGCCCCCGGTCGCCCCCGAGCGCCGCGAGGATGCTCGCCAGGCCCTCGAGCAGAGCTGGGCCAGCCGGCTGGCCCGACTCGACCAGGCCTTCCGCGCGCGCGACGCCGGGACCCTCGTCAAGGTGGCCTGGGAGATGGGCGCCTGGCTGACTGAGCTGTCGGCCACCCCGGCCGCCCGAGCTGCAGCCCAGATCGTGATCCTGGCCGAGGAGGGGCGTCTGGATGCAGCCCTGCACGCGCGTGCCGGACTGCTTGAGGAGGTGGGGCGGCTCAAGCGCAGCTGGGAGCAGACCAGTGCCGTAGTGGTTCCGGCCGAGCTTCGCTCCAGAGGGTGAAAAAAGCCCGGAGCAGTTGCTCCGGGCTTTTGGGCTACGGGTTGGGCGTGGGCGGATTCTCGGGCGGCGGCTCGGGCGGCGGGGGCGGCGGAGGGGGCGGCGGGGCCGCCGGGACCTCGATGGCTACCGTGCGCAGCTCGGAGCGGTTGCCCACATTGTCGATCAGCTTCAGACCGGCGTAGATCGTGCGCGCTTCCGGGCTGGGCTCGAGCTTGATCGAGGTGGACTCGATGCCGCCCGTGGCCTGCGGGGCGTCCGTGGCCACCAGGATGGCGTCCTCGAAGCCCACCTGCTCGTCGCCCGGGTTGGCGTCGACGATGGGCTTGTCGGAGTAGCGGACCTCGTAGCTCGAGACCTGACCGCACCAGCCGTCGTCGCCCGTGGCCGTCCAGGTCAAGGTGACCTGGCCGGGGGTAGACTCGATGGGTCGGAAGTCGTTGGGAGCGGCCGGCGCTGCGCTGTCGGTCTCGAGAGAGCGCTCGAGATTGACGCGCCCGCGCGAGACGCTCATGTTGTTGAGGTTGGAGACTCGATCAGAGCTTCCGATCAGACGCTGCTTGACCTGGTCGTTGGTGAGGTCAGGGTGCTCGGCGAAGATCACCCCCGCCATGCCGGCCACGTGGGGGGTAGCCATGGAGGTGCCGCTCTTGTTGCCATAGCCGGCGTTGGGAACGGTAGAGTAGATGCCGACCCCGGGAGCCGCCACGTCCACGGTCGTGCGACCATAGTTGGAGAAGCTCGCGATCTGGTCGTTCTTGTCAGTGGCCGCCACGGCCACGATGTTGGGGATGTCGTAGTTGGCCGGGTAGGTGGGACGCGAGTCGTTGTTCTTGCCGTCGTTGCCGGCCGCAAAGATGTGCAGGGCCGGGGAGGTGCGCAGGGCATCCTTGATGGCGTCATTGGCGGCTCCTCCGCCCCACGAGTTGGAGGTCACGCGGGCCCCCATCCGGGTGGCGTAGGTGATACCGCGGATGATGGCGTCGGCGCTGGTGCGCCCGCCGTCGGAGAAGATCTTGACCGGCATCAGGGTGGCCTGCCAGTTCACGCCCACCACGCCCTGGCTGTTGTTGCCCTCGGCGGCGATAGTGCCGGCGCAGTGAGTGCCGTGGCTGTGGCCGTCCAAGGGGTTGCCGTTGTCGGCGTAGGCGTTGTAGCCGTGCACGTCGTCGATGACTCCGTTGCCATCGTTGTCGATACCGTCGCCCGGGATCTCGCCGGGATTGGTCCAGATGTTGTTCTTGAGGTCAGGATGGTTGTAGTCGATGCCCGTATCGACCACGGCGATCAGCGGACCGCCCTCGCTCTGGCGCTTGCCGGTGGAGATGTTCCAGGCTTCCGGGGCGTTGATGTCGGCCCCGGCCTTGCCGCCGTTCTGCCCGGTGTTGTTCAGGCCCCAGAGGGCCGGATCCAGGTCGTTGGGGGTGTTCTGTTGCAGGCCGGCGCTCTGAGGAGCGGGCTCGTCCTGGCCGGGGTCGAGTGTATAGATGTTGTTGGGCACCGCGTAGGCGACGCGGGGATCCTTGCGCATCATGGCGATGGCTTCCTCGGTCTGCATGCCGGAGGGCAGCTTGAGGCGCATCATTTCGCCGTCGAAATCCTTGAACATGGACTTGGGCAGGTCGTACTTGACCTCCACGCTGCAGCCGTAATCGCTGGCGAAGTCGTCCAGGCCCATTCCGGGTCGCACCTTGACGATCACCTCGCCCGGCTCGAACTCGCCCAGCGAGGGGCGCAGCGCCTCGGCCTCAGCCTTGACGGTCTCGAGCTTGTTGCGGTGCCAGGTGCCCATGGTGGACAGATTGGCCGAATCCTGAGGCTCCGCAGCTTCCTGGGGCCGTTTTCCGCCCGAGCTCACCGGCGCGGTGTAGGTCTGGCTCAGGGTACGGACGTCACGGATCTGCATGAAGATTGGCCTCCTCGCGTTTGCTCCCCATTTCCCCGGACGGAGTATATGCCGAATCGAACACCGAGAAGGTAACCAAATCTTGAACATCGTGCCCGTTCCGGTGGCTTTAAAGCGATTCAACCACCCTGAGGCCGCCAGCACAAGGAGTTGGGCGCGCAGCGGGAAAACCGTGTCAAGGGCTTTTCCGGCTGCGCTCCGGGCCGCTCCTGCGCGCTGGAGGCGCCACGCTCTTGAGCCAGGACAGGGTCTCGCGCACCAGCTCGCGGTCGCTTGCCGTGGGAGACAGGCGCAGATAGCTCTCCAGATGGACGATGGCATCGCTGTACCGCTGCTGCCGGACGGCCAGAACGCCCAGCTGCAGCGCCGCCGCCGGGCTGGCCGGTGCCAGCTCTTGAGCCTGGCGGGCCTCGCGCACGGCCTCGTCGAGCTGATCGCTGGCCGCCAGGGCAAGCGAAAGGTTGTGATGAGCCACGGCCGAGTCGGGCCGGGCCAGCACCGCCTCGCGCAGCTCGCCGACAGCCCGTCGGGTCTGGCTCTGGGCCAGCAGCGAAAGCCCCCGGTAGAGGCTGGGCAGAAAGCCCGTCAGCTCAGCCAGCTCGCGCTCGGCTTCGGCCGGGCGCTCAGCGCGGTAAAGCACGACGGCATAGAGAACCCGGGCTCGATCCAGCTCGGGGTGCTGATCCACCACCTGGCTGACGGCCAGCAGGGCCTCGTTCAGCTTGCCCTGCTCAGCCAGCAAGGTGACCAGGTTCAACTCGGCTTCCGGCTCGCGGGCAGCGACCTGAAAGGCGGACAGCGCGGCGGGGCGGTCCTGATCGGAGAGCAGCACGCCCAGATTGTTGTTGGCCAGCGGGTCCTGAGGCCGGGCCGAGAGCACCGCCCGCAGCTCCCGGGTGGCCTGCTCTCGCTGGCCCAGAACAAGCAGGGCGGCGGCCAGGTTGACCCGGGCCTCGACCAGGTCGCTCTGGGCCTGCAGGGCGCTCTGGAACGCCTGAGCCGCGTTCTGGGCCTGCCCCGAGCGCAGCAGGGCGACCCCGCGCAAATTCTGTCGCAGGCCCTCCAGGCGGGGGTTCACGCGCAGGGATTCCAGCCTCTCCAGTGCCTCGCCCCAGCGGGCCAGGTGCACCAGGGCGGCGGCCCGGTTCAGGCCCACGGTCTGATCGTCGGGCTCCTGGTCGAGGTAGAGGTCATACTGCTCCAGGGCCTCGGCCGGCCGATCGCTCTGGTCTAGAGCCAGGCCCAGGAAGGCCCGCGCCTCCAGGCGAGCGGGGTCGGTGGCCAGGGCGCTCTGGTAGAGGTCGATGGCGCGTTCGAGCCGACCCTCGCGATGGGCGTTCACCCCCTGCTGGTAGAGCAGCCGGGCCTCGCGCTGAGCTGCCTGGTCCAGGTCGATCTGCGCCTGCACGGGCCCGAGAAAGAGAGCCAGAACGAGCAGCAGGCGCCGCACGCGTGACTTAGAGCTTGCCCTGCTCGAGCAGGGCCTCGGCGATCTGCACGGCGTTGGTGGCGGCGCCCTTGCGCAAGTTGTCGGCCACCACCCAGAAATTCAGCCCGTTGGCCACGCTCGGATCCACGCGCAGGCGACCCACCAGGGTCTGGTCCTGGTGCTGAGCGTCGAGCGGGGTGGGATAGACGCCCTGGCCGGGATCATCCATCAGCACCACTCCGGGGGCCTCGGAGAGCAGCTTGCGCGCCTCCTCCACGCTGACGGGACGAGCGAACTCGGCCGCCACCGACTCGGAATGAGCATAAAACACCGGCACTCGCACGCAGGTGGCGGTGATGGCCAGGTCGGGCAGGTCCAGGATCTTGCGCGTCTCGTCCATCATCTTGCGCTCTTCCCCGGTGAACCCGTCGCTCTGAAAGGACGCGATGTGAGGCAGCAGGTTGAAGGCGATCTGGCGTGGATAGACCCTGGCTTCGGGCATGGGCTCGCCTTGCCCGTACGCCTCGGCCTGGGCCTGCAACTCGTCGATGGCGTCCTTGCCGGTGCCCGAAACAGACTGGAAGGTGGTCACGATCACGCGCTTGAGTCCAGCTGCCCGGTGCAGCGGGGCCAGGGCCACCACCATCTGGATGGTGGAGCAGTTGGGATTGGCCACCAGCTTCGAGCTGCCCAGATGGTGCGGGTTGACTTCGGGCACCACCAGGGGAACCCCGGGATCCATGCGGTAGGTGGCAGAATTGTCCACCACCGTGGCGCCCGACTCGTTGGCCCGGGGAGCGTAGACCGAGCTGGCCACCTCCCCGCCAGCAAACAGAGCCAGGGTCACCCGGCCGAAATCGAACTCCTCCACCGATTGCACGGTGTAACCTTCCACCTTCGTGCCGGCTGAGCGCGGCGTGGCCAGGGCGTGCAGCTCATCGACCGGGAAATGGCGTTCCTGGAGCACCCGTATCATCGCCTTGCCCACGGCCCCGGTGGCGCCCACCACAGCGACATTCAGCTTCTTCACAGGTCGAGCACGTTCTCCAGCCCCACCACCATGCCCGAGATCCGGTTGACCCGCTGGATGGCCAGGATCACGCCCGGCATGTAGCTCTCGCGCGAATAGGAGTCGTGCCGGATGCTCAAAGTCTCGCCGGCTGCTCCCAGAATGACCTCCTGGTGGGCCACCAGACCGGGCATGCGCACCGAGTGGATGCGGATCCCGGCCATGCTCCCGCCCCGGACGCCTTTGATGTTTTCGGGTCCCTCGGTGGCGGCTCGAAAGCCGTCCGGACGAGCCTTGCGCATCTGCTCGGCGGTGCGCGCGGCCGTGCCCGACGGGGCGTCGAGCTTGCGCTCGTGATGCATCTCGATGATCTCGGCCCAGCGGAAGTATTTGGCGGCCTCGCGGGCAAAGCGCATCATCAGCACCGCCCCCATGGCGAAATTGGGCACCAGCAGCATCCGATTGCCGGTCGCTGCCTGATCGAGCTCGTTCTCATCGGCAGCGGGAATGCCCGTGGTGCCGACCACGGCCGCCACCTTATGACGAAAGGCGGCCAGTACATTTTCCTTGACGGCCGGACCCACGGTGAAGTCGACCATGACACCGCCCTGAGCCTGCTCCAGGGCCGGCTCGAGCTGATCGGTGACGGCCACGTCGCAAGCCTCGCCGGTGGAGAGCTGACCGATGTCCTCACCAAGATGCCGGGCGTGCCCCACGGCCGCCACTAATTGCATGTCGACCTGCTGCAGTACAGTGCCCACGGTTTCTCGCCCCATCCGTCCAGTGGCGCCCACCACAACGACCGGAATGACATCGGTCTCGGCCATGATACCTCCTTACTGAGCGCGGGCCGCCTCGGCGGTGCCAGCGGCCCCCGCCGTTAGCGGTCGGCCTTTGACCCCGTCAATCTCACTCACCGGGCCCAGTACTGCCAGCGTGTAGCGCTCGGTGTCGAGCAGCCACTCGGCCAGCTCTTTCACCTGCTCGGGGGTGACCGCATCGATCTTGGTGATGACCTCTTCCAGACTGATGAGGCGTCCGTAATAATGCTCGCAGCGGGCCAGCCGCATCATCCGACTCGAGGTGGACTCCAGTGCCAGCGCGATGGAGCCCTTCAGGTGCTCGCGGGCGCGCCCGAACTCAACCGGCGTCATTCCCTCGTGGCGCAGGCTGAGAAGAACCTGGCGGGTGAGGTCGAGAACCTGAGGCATACGCTCGGCGCTGGTGCTGGCGTAGATCCCGAAGACTCCACAGTCGCGATAGGAGTTTTGGAAGGTGCCCACCGAGTAAACCAGGCCGCGCTTCTCGCGGATCTCCTGGAACAATCGCGAGGACATCGAGCCACCCAGCACGCTGTCGAGCACCAGCATGGCGTAACGCCGATCATCGGTCTGCGACAATCCGTCGCAGCCGTAGCACATGTAGGCCTGCTCGCAATCCTTGGTGCGCACCGTGGTGCGCGGGCTCGAGCGGGGGACACTGTGAGCCATCTCCGATCGGGCGGTTGGAAGACCCTGATTGAGCAAGCCGCTGACCAGCTCGAGAAAGGCCTCGTGTTGCACCTGTCCGGCAGCGGCCACGATCAGGTTGGGAGCCACGTAGTGACGAGCCAGGTAGCCCTTCAGCTCCTGGCGGTTGAGCGAGCTGACCACCTCGCGACGCCCGATGACCGGCCGCCCCAGGGGATCGTCCCCCCACAGGGTGCGGGTGAACAGGTCAAAGATCACCTCGTCGGGAGCATCCTCGTACATCTTGATCTCTTCCAAGATCACGCCCTTTTCGCGCTCAATCTCCTGCTCGTCGAGCAGGGAGTTGAGCAGCATGTCCGAGAGGATCTCGAGAGCCAGCGGCAAGTGGTGATCCATCACCCGAGAGTAGTAGCAGGTGGACTCTTTCTCAGTGAAGGCGTTGATATGACCCCCCACGCCGTCCATCGCCTCGGCGATCTCGGCCGCGGAGCGGGAGGGGGTTCCTTTGAAGAGCAGGTGCTCCAGGAAGTGCGACAATCCCGCCTGGTCGAACTTCTCGTTGCGCGAGCCCACGGTGGCCCAGATGCCCAGCGAGCAGGAACGAAACTCGGGCATTGCTTCGGTGACAACGGTCAAGCCGTTTTCAAGGATGGTTTTCTTGTACATACCTGTTGATGTTGGTCTTGCCAGTCCTTCGGGGTGCGCCTTGATCCAGGATTGTCGGCACAGGTCTAGCAAAACCTTGATCACTTCACTTCGAGGCGGGGCTTCAACGACCACGAGAGGTTCCCCTCTGTGGGCTTCAAGCCACCGATCCCAGAAGCTCGCGAGCGTGCCGCCGGGCCGTGTCAGGCGAGGCGTCTCCGCTCAGCATGCGAGCAAGCTCACCTTCGCGCCGATCTGCTTCGAGACGCTCCACCCAGATGCGGGTCTGATTGTTTTGCACACCCTTGGCCAGCCGGAAGTGGCGTGTTGCGGCGGCAGCCAGCACGGCCAGGTGCGTGACCGAGAGTACCTGACAGCGCTGGCTCAGCTCACGCAGCTTGCTGCTGACGGCTTCAGCGGCGCGCCCGCCCAGACCCGCGTCCACTTCATCGAACACCAGGGTGGGCACGGGCTCAAAGCGCGAGAAAACGGCTACCAGAGCCAGCATCAGCCGGGAGAGCTCGCCTCCCGAGGCGATGCGGGCCAGGGGGAGGGGCTCGACACCCGGATTGGGAGCCAGCATGAACTCTGCCCGCTCGAGCCCGGTCGCGCCTGGCTGCTCGAGCGCTTCGAGCCGCACCTCAAAGCGGGTGCCCTCCAGACCGAGCCCCTTCAGTTCGGCCTCCACCTCGCGAGAGAGCTTACGGGCCGCCCGTCGCCTCTCCACGGTGAGCTGGAAGGCAAGCTCGTCGCGCTGGAGGCAGATCTGGCCGAGCTCAGCCTCCAGCTCCTGGCCGCGAGCTTCGTGCTGAAGCAGCTCGTGCCGGCGCTGGCGGGCCTGCTCGGCATACTCGAGCACCTCGCCCAGGCTGGCCCCGTACTTCCGCTTCAGGCCACGCAGCAGATCGAGACGGGCCTCCACCTCCTCCAGTCGAGCCGGGTTGGAGCCGATGTCGTCGGAGTAGGCGGCCAGCTCGTGCGAGCACTCCTGCAGCAGGGAGGCCGCCTCAGCCAGCCGGGTGGAAATGGCCCCCAGGGTGGGATCGTGGCGCAGGAGGCCGCGCAGCTGACGCTCAGCTCGATCCAGACCGCCCTGGCCCAGCAAACCGGCTACCTGAGCAGTGCCAGCCGCCAGCTCAGAGGCCGAGGCCAGGCGACGGGCCTCGGCCAGCAAAACCTCTTCCTCGTCGGCCGAAGGCCGGGCCTGCTCGATCTCGGTCACCTCGTGCTCGATCCACTCCAGCTCGCGGTTGCGCTCGCGCTCGGCCTGGCGCCGCGCCTCCAGCTCGGCGGTCAGGTGCTGGACCCGAGCCTGGCAGCGGGCATAACGCTCCACGCGCTCGAGGTGAGTGGCCGAGGCCGAGCGGTCGAGCAGCTCGAGGTGCCGCGAAGGGCGCAGCAAGCGATAGTGCTGGTGCTGGCCGTGCAGGTCGACCAGGTGCTCGGAGAGCTCGCGCAGGCTGGCCACCGTGCTCATGCGGTTGTTGATGCGGGCCAGGCTGCGCCCTCCGGCGCCGAGCTCGCGCGAAAGCACCAGCTCGTCACCGGCCTCGAGACCCCACTGCTCGAGCAGAGCTCGCACCGGACCGCTGTTGACGCGAAAGCGACCCTGCACCCGGGTTTGCCCGGCTCCGCCCCCACGCTCGAGCGCCCCCCCGAGCAGGAAACCCAGGGCGTCGAGCACGATGGACTTCCCTGCGCCCGTCTCGCCGGTCAGCACGTTGAAAGCCCCGTCGAACTCCAGACGCGCTTCCTCGACCAGGGCGAAGTTGAAAATTTCCAGTTCTTCCAGCATGCAAGTTGAATTCTCCGCAAGACCGGGGGGTCCTGCAAATACTCAGGAAACTTAATGATTCGCTAAATTTCATCGAAACCAGAACTCTGGAGTCCGGGGGCGGATGGCATCCAGCGAATCGCTCTGGTTTAGCAACATCTGACGAACGCCCCGGAACTGTCTTCCACTTCTAGAAAGCACCTGACAACCCGCTGGTCCGGCCGCAAACCCCCATGTGGTGTCGGAGGGGCTACGCCCTCGGGGGCCCCTACCCCCGCCTCCGCCACCACAAGATATTGTAGACGGCCTGACTTCTAGCACAAAATGCTGGGCGTCGCGCAGCAGGAAAACTGTGTCAAGGGGGTTTACGGCTGCCCCTCTAGAGTTGCTGCCAACCCGTCAGGCGGAAGCTGCCCACCGAGTGAAGCGTCTTGAGGTAGCGCGGATCATAGCGCAGATTGACCGAGCGCAGCACCATGCCGGGAATGCCCTCGGCCCCGGGTCTCCCGCCGGTCAGGATGGCTCCCTGCACGTTCAACGTGCTGGCGCCGTCAGGCAGGAAGCAAGCCGAGCGGTCGGCCACGATCAGGCCCTTGAAGTTCCCTCCGGCGCGCATCACCAGGTGGCGGGCGTAGATCACCATGCCCTGGTCGTGGCTGTCGAGTCGGCCGCCGGCCAGAGTCAGCGTCCCGTCCACGATCAAGGTGGCGTTGGTGCCCGACAGCACCGTGGGGGGGAAGTGGGCGTAGGTGGGGTCTTGCGCGAGCGGCCGCCACAGATCGAGGTCGCCCTTGACGTGCAGCGCGCAGTCACGCAGCGTGATGGAAGCCGGGTAGGCCTCGGCGATCAACTGGCCTCGATCGGTATCGCCATCCGTCCAGAGCACGCGGTTGACCAGATTGCCGTTCACCTCCCAGCGCCGGGTGGTCTCCCCCGTCAAAGTCAGCTCGTTGCCCAGCATGAAGGTGAGACGGTGGTCTTCCTGAGGCGCCATGAGGTCTTCCAGGGACGGCCTGAGCACGGGGATGCCCGGCACGGCGGTTCCCCCCGTGGGTCGAATCATGCGGCGCAGAATATCCAGCGGGTCCACCTGAAACCTCTGACACGACACGGTGCCGTCGAACTGGTTTCCAGGGGCGACGTAGACGGCTCCTGGACCCGGTGCCTGGTCTCCCAGAATCACCACCTGACCGTCGAGGTGGTTGCGCACATCGGCCCCCTCTTCACCCAAAGGAACCGGCAGTGGCTCGCGCTCTCCCCCGCTCATCGTGTACCAATAGGAAGGTCGGTGAGAAAGGGTGGTAATCTGCCGCCTGGTGACGTTTGAGTAGGGATTGAAGGCGCCGTTGCGGTTCAGGGCGGGGCCCAACGTGATGGTGCCCGGCACCCGGGTCACCTGGCAACGCACGAACTCGCGCCGAGTCGCCCACAGGCGCGGTCCGTCGGCATCGTCGTCAGGTCGGTTGCCGAACATGTTGCCAGGCCAGGGGCGCCCCACGAAGACCGAGCCCTCCACCCTGCTGGGAGCCACCTCCAGTCCCGGAGCCAGCTCCTCATCAAGCCAGCCGCAAAGCACCAGCGGGCCGCTCTCGACGTAGGCGGCATAGGGCCACACCCGCCGCACCAGGGCCCGAAAGTCGCGCCGGGCTCCCTGGACCTGAACGTGCAGAATGAGCTCCAGAGTGAAAGGTGGGACGCTGCGAGCGGAGCTGCCGCGGTCGAGGTAGCCGGCCTGCGGAAACTCCGAATAGAGGTTGTCGGTAGACTTGTATGCCAGCCCTGGTAGAAAGCCGATGCGGCAACCGGGCACAATCTCGTTATCGGGATAACGAGCAACCAGGTCCACGGTGGGGATGGAGGGCGGCATCGGCAGGTCGGCCTCGATGCGGCGCAGGTCGGCCATGAGCTGGGCCATCCCGGACCGGGCCAGCAGCTGAGCCCGGGCCTCGAGGTTATTGCGCCGGGCCAGATTGAGCGAGACGGTGGAGAGGGTGCACAGGGCCAGCCCCAGCGTGAGCAGCACCGAGACCACGCCCAGAACGGTGGGCAGCGCCAGGCCCCGCCTCATAGCTGACCCCCATAGGCGGTGTTGCCGCCACCGAGCAATTCGTAGCGGAAAGCGCCTTCCTGCAGCTCGAGACGATAGCGCACGCCCCCGGTGGGCCCGGGAGAGGGTAGAAAGCTCTTCACGCCGCGGGCCAGGATGCGGCCCCTGGCCAGCTCGGCGGGTGTGGGCGGATTGCTGGCCACCACCGTGGGCTGCTCGGCGGAGGGCGCTGCCAGCGAGCGGGTGAAGCGCCACAGGCGCTCGCGATCATCGAGCCAGAAGCCCACCCACTCGCTCCACAGAGGCTGGCCGTGCTCGTCGAAACTCGGGGGCTCTCCGGCCGACAGGAGGATCAGAATGCCTTCCCGAGCGTGCACCAGTTGCGGAGCGCTCTGCCCCAGGTCGTGGCGGATGCGATAGACCGCCGACAGAGCAGCCTGCTGGACGCTGGCCTTCGCCTGATTGCGGCGCCAGATACCCAGGGCGGGAAGGAAGACCTGTACGCTGAGAGCGATCAGGGTGAGCAAGAGCCCCCCCGAGATCATCACCTCGACCAGCGTGAAAGCCCGCCTGCTCAAGTGCGCAGCTCCCTGCGCAGCCAGAACTCGAGGGGCACCCGGGCGTTACGCCACTGCACCCTCACCCGCACATCGAAGAGGTCGCTGGCCACGCTGGTGGTTGAACGCAGGCAACGGTATTCGGTTCCGTTCAGGGTGAAGGTCAGCGTTTCCGGGGGGCCAGGGGCCGTCGTCTCCTCCACCAGCATAGTGCCCAGGCTGGTGGCGGTTTCCAGCTTCTCGGCCTGATCAAGCGAGAGGATTCCGGCCGGCATCAGGCCCAAGACCATGATCAGGGAGACGGCCAGAAAGCCGACCGCCACCACAATCTCCAGCAAACTCAGGCCCCGTCGCATGGAATCATTAACCGCTCCTGTCGCTTTGTGCCCGCCCACTCCTGGTCGTCGCTGAATTTTCTTCTTGCTCTCAGATTCAGTCCCCTTTGAGGACGGTCTGTCTAAACTATATCCGATGGAAAAGATAAAACCCGGCTGGGCGGTGCTGATCTATAGCTCCGCTTCGCCCGACATCGAGCAAGCCGCCCGCAAGAGCCTGGCCGAGATCGCCCCCCAGGACTCGGTGGTTGTTGGCTCGCAGCTGGGCCTGCGGGAGAACGGGCGAGCGGTCGCCCTGCGCTCGGACGGAACCCGCCTGGAGGGGGTGGACATGAGCCGTCCCGCCTCGCTGACCGAGTTCCTGCGCTGGGGCCTGGAGCGCTACCCGGCCGAGCGGGTCATGGTCGTACTGGGGGGGCATGGAGGAGGCTTCCTGGGGGCGGTGAGCGACGTTGGGCGGCGGCGCTTCCTGATGCCGGGCGAGATGCGCTCGGCCCTGGACGAGGCCGGCATCAAGCCGGACGTGCTGGTGTTCAACTCCTGCCTGATGGCCCAGGCTGAGATCGCCCACGAGCTCTATCCTCGGGCCCACTACCTGGTGGCCGCCCAGAGCGCCGAGGAGGGGGTGGGCATCCCCCTGGGAGAGGTAGTCAAGGCCCTGCCCGGCCGGGACGCCGAGCAAGGAGCACTGGCAGTGGTGGAGGCCTGCCAGCGCACCCCCGAGCGGACTCCCACCATGGCGGCGCTCGACCTGACCTGCGTGGAGCCGCTCGCGGACGCCCTCGACGAACTGGCCCGCCGGTTCGGCTCGAATCTTGCGAAGGTGCGCGAGCATGTGCTGGCCACTCCGCATTTTTGGAAGCACGAATGGGACCGGCCCCTCTCCGAGATGCGCGATCTATCGCTCTTCTTGCGTCGTCTGGAAGGGGACCCTTCGCTGACGGCCGACCTGAGAGAGCGGGCCTCCGCAGCCCTGGAAGCACTGGAGAACCTGGTAGTGGGCAGCACCGGCTCGGAGGGCCTGTCGGTCTACCTGCCGGGCGCGGCCTCCACCGAGCCGGTGGAGCAGCGTTACCAGGCCCTGCGCTTTGCCCGCGAGACTTACTGGGACGAGGCGATCAAGGAACTGGCGCGGGAGGGCCCGAAGGGCGGTTGATGCTCGACGAATCCGAATCCGGACTGAAGAACCAGAAGCTTGACCCGGCCCTGCGCGAGATGGCCGACGATCCGACCGCGCCCGAGCTTTTGACAGTGATTATCCAGACCGTGGACGGCCTCAAAGACGATGACCGGCGCATGGTGAGCACCCTGCGCGGCACGGTGAAAGACGATCTCTACATCATCAACGCCTTCTCGGCCGATGTGCCACGCAGCGCGCTGAACAGCCTCATCCTCTCCCCGCGCGTGGTGAGGATCTATAACGACAGCGAGATCCGCGGCTCCTGACGCCTCGCCCCCGTCGCGTGAGGCGGTAGAAGTGCGCCTCATGAGGCGCGATACCCGTGCCTCACCCCCCCC
>QWHO01000631.1 GCA_021404945.1 bacterium CPR1 | reverse complement strand
CCCGTACACCTTCGACCGATCGCCCGCCACGCCGCGCAGCGCGTCGCGGGTGTCGACCACCAGCTTGGCTTCGCGCAGCAGGCGCTCGCGATCGAGGCGTTTGTGTGGTGCTGCCCCCGCCTCGTCCGTGCTCGGTCGCTGCGCGACCTGCGCGCGGCCGTTCCCCCCCTTGCGTCCGTGCTCGCCGCTTCGCGGACTGCGCGCGGCCGCGGGGGGGGAATCAGTCGCCGAGCACTGCGTCCAGCGTCGTGGCGGTCAGCACACGCTCGGCCCACCGCTCGAGCTCGGGCGCGGTGGCGGCGTCGAGCTTGGCGAGGGCCAAGCTAGGGAGCGGCCCGAACTTGAAGTGATTTGCGGCGACTTTCATTTCGCCCATCCTGGTGCCATGATTGCAACACGCGATGGTGAGGTGGGGCCAGGTGTTCGTTGTCGCGAGCTCCCTCTCGCTGCTTGGCGCGTGTTCTGGGGTTGCCGCCGATGATTCCACAGACGGAGGCGGCGGCGTAGACGCGAGCGGTAGTGATGCGGCCTCGGGAGGCCTTGATGAGGGGGTTGTAGTTGGGGAGCAAGAACAGGCTCCCGACCTCCCGACCCTCATAGCTGGCCAGCCAGACCAGCTTCGGATCGAGAAAGTAGCGAGTCAAAAGCAGCAAGGCCTGCACCTGCTCCTCATCGATCGGCTCGAAACCCCAGTTCCCTGACAGCGCGCTGTCAAAGACCTCAGCCATGCTCCGAACGTCCTCGTTGAGGCGCGAGCGATTGAGCGTGCGCACCTCGACCCCGCACTGCTCGGCTCGCTGGGCCGCCCTCCGGGCCACCTCGAGACGCGCGCTGTCGGGAAGGATCTCGTAGGCATAGAGGTCTTTGAGCTTGTGCATCCCGGCCTGCTCGAGATACTCGAGATAGTAGGCCGGGTTGTAAGGCATCAGGAAGTAAGGCTCGTACTCGAAGCCCTCCACCAGAAGGCCGCTGTAGGACTCCTCCAGACGGAAGTGGTACGGTCCTCGCATGGGAAGCTGAGGAGCCAGCTGGTGAGCTTCCTCCAGCAGCCTGACCAGAGCCTCGCGGTGACCCTGAACGCACTCCAAGAAGCCAAAGTGCAACGCATCCCCGTGGATCTTCACTCCCACCCGGGCTACCGGCTCTCCGTCCTCCAGAGCCAGGAGAAAACGCCTCTCCGGGTCGCGCAGCCGCCCCATCAGCTGGCGCAGGTGCATCCAGACCGGAGGGACCCAGAGCGTGGCCGGGTCGCTGTGGACTCGCCAGGAGAGGTCCATGAAACGCCGTACCTGAGACTGGCGGATCACGGGCACGATCTTCAGCATGAAACACCTCGCGCAACCCGGGCATACTGATCGAGAAGGTCACGGCACAGGTCGTCCCATTGCTGGGTCCTGGCAAAGGCGGCCGCACGCTCGCCAAAGGTCCTGCGCCGCTCCGGGTTGTCCACCAGCTCCTCGATCCTGGCGCAAAAGTCCTCCACGGCCCTGGGCGCGGCATGATAGCCGTCCACGGCGTCGTGCACGACGTCCCTGGGCCCGCCGCAAGCGGCCACCACGCAGGGAAGTCCGCTGGCCATAGCCTCCAGGACCACGTTGCTGAAGGTGTCGGTCATGGAAGGCTGGACGAAGACATCGGCCGAGGCATACATCCGGGCCAGCTCGGTCCCCTTCAGCCGGCCGGTGAAGACCGCTCGAGGCATCAGGCGCCGAAGCTCGCGCTCGCGTCTTCCGGTCCCGGTGACCACCATGCGGATGTCAGGCCGGGTGGCCTGAAACCGCTCGTAAATGCCGGCCAGGGTGTGCAGCTCTTTCTCCCAGACCAGCCGGCCCACGAAGAGCACTCTCCGGGTGCCCGGGCCGCACAGGTCGTCGGCGTACGCGAGGTCGCGCCGGCCGGGGTGGAAGAGCTCGGTGTCCACTCCCCTGCCCCAGACCGCCAGGCGACCCGCCTCGATGCCAACCTGCACCAGCTCCGAGCGAATGGAAGGAGTTGGGACAAAGAGCCGGTCGCAGCGATTGTAGAGCTTGCGCATGAACCACTCGAACAGCCTCTTCGATTGCATTCCCAGCCGGGGCCATCGCCTGAAGTAATAAGGAAAGTAGGACAGGAAGTGGGTGTGATAGATGGACACCACCGGGATGCCCCTGCGCTTGCCATAGCTCAGGGCATACCAGCCGAGAAAGGAGGGCGAGCTGAAGTGGACGAGGTCAGGGGCGAACGCGTCCAGCCTCTGGCCCAGCCTGCGGTTGAAGAAGGGCCAGCTGAGAGGGGCATCGTCGTGAAAGGGATTGATGAGCCGGGGCACGACCAGCACCGGAAAGGGCAGTTGCACTCCCGGTGAAGGGGGGTAACCGGTGACCAGCAACAAGTCGACGCTGGAGGCGGGTACCCGCTGGATGAGAGAGTGAAGGGTGTGGGTTACGCCGTCCACGCCCTCCTTGAGGATATCCGAGAAAAGAGCCAGTTTAAGCCGTTCTGACAAGCTGGAGCCTTCGAACGGCAACCGCGGCCTCCTGCAGGAGCGCTCCCCCCAAGCAGGAAGCGAGCCTCGGCAACGGGAGCGGTCGATTCTCTTGAAAGTCCTGGACATCACCGAGTTCTATTCCGAACGAGGAGGGGGAGTGCGCAGCCATCTGACGCTGCGGGGCCGCGCACTGGGCGAGCTGGGGGTGGAGCAGGTGGTGGTCGCGCCCGGGCCGCGCGAGGAGGAAGCTCAAGGGGCGCTCTCGCGATTGATCAGGCTGCGCGGGCCGTCGCTCCCGTATG
>QWHO01000630.1:2791-3673 GCA_021404945.1 bacterium CPR1 | reverse complement strand
GTCGAGGGCGTCGACCAGGGGCATGAAAGGAACCGAGACATTGCTACGGGCGGCGCCGAGCACGCTCTGGAGGGCGCGGTCCCAGCCGTAGTGCGCGGCCACGGTTGACACGGTCAGGGCCTGCGCTTCACTGGATTGATTCGAGGACTTGAGGATCGGCTGGAGCTGACCCTTGAGCACCTCGGGCGTGGCCATCTCCGGTTGCAGCCGCAACAGTTGGGCGCGAGCCCGGGCCCCATCTTCCTGATCCGTGCTGCTCGGGCTGCGCACGCCAAGGTCGGCCGTCGCCCGCAGAGCGGCCAGATCGGCCTCGGCGGGGGTTAGCAAAATCTCGGTCCCCTGGCACCAGGCTGCCGTGGACATCCACTCCGTCGGACCGGTTCCGGCCGGAACCGTCAGTGCACCGGTCTTGCGCCAGCACTCCAGAAGCCGGCAGGCCGCTGCCGCCAGCTCCGGCTCGCGGGTCCGGGTCACTTGAGCCAGCTGCAAGACATCGCTCAGCGTGGAGGCAGACAAGCCGTCCAGCGTGTCTCGCGCGATCGCGTCAAGGGCCGGCTGACCGCGCAGCTCTCTCGAACGAGAAGAGGAGACGCCAGGCAGGCTCGGGATTTCCACGGTGATGAGATTCGGCCCGGAATTCGGCGATCTCCTGCCTGCTCGAACACTCGCGCCAACAGGTCGAAGGGCCTCGGGTGAGGTTTACCATTGGGTATGGGGAGAGGCTCGGGGAACTGCTTGTCCGGTCGTCAAGGAGGGCTGTCGTGGGGCGACCCGCGGATTCTCTGGGCTCAGCCCGCCCGACGCCAGTCGATCTGCCGCAGGTCGAAGGAGCGGCCCGGGGTGTGACGCTCGTTCGTCTCCCAGGTCACCATGTCGCTGCGG
>QWHO01000630.1:0-2771 GCA_021404945.1 bacterium CPR1 | reverse complement strand
TGGGCTCAGCCCGCCCGACGCCAGTCGATCTGCCGCAGGTCGAAGGAGCGGCCCGGGGTGTGACGCTCGTTCGTCTCCCAGGTCACCATGTCGCTGCGGCGCGAGTCGGTGCTGCCGTCCCGGTTGACCTCGGTCACGGTCATCACGTCCCCTTCCACGTGGGTGCGGGTGGGGTTACCCGGGTCGGGGTTGGGTGCCTGGAACATCGGGGGAGCCGGCATCCACCCTTCAGGGATCGGGCCGAGCCGGTACTGATCATCGGAGTTGTCCTCTCCCTGACGAGTGACCGAAACGGACGCTCCGTCCTTCTTCCAGGTCGTCTCGTTGCCCTCGGCATCCCGCTCGAATACTTCCACCCTGGTGGGGTCCTCCGGGTTGTAAGTCACCCGTCGGGCGCTGCCATCGGGCTCACGGCGCCCCACGCTGGTGGACCCGTCGAAGGGATGCTCGCGCACGAAGATCACCGTGCCATCGGGCAGCTTGTGGGTGCCCGGGCCATACTGCTCGGCCAGGCCCTCGGCCCAGACCAGTCCGTCCTCGGTCTTCTGGTAGGCCTCACGGTACTCGCGCTTGATCTCGGCTCCCTCGTCGTTGTCGTGGGGGTTGGGCTCGGTGGCCTCGTGGACGGCCCGGTCGATCAGGAGGTCGCGCAACTTCGGGTTTTGCTCCAGAGTGGGAGGCCCTGATCGGATGTTTCTGAGCCGCTCGATGCTCTCTTCGTTGCGTTGTATCCGGCCGGTGACGTCGGGGCCCTTCTCGGTCACGGGGAATCGGGGTGGGGGAGCAGTGCGGGATGGATCGAGGGGAGAGAGCTGGGGAGCGTTGACAGCGTTCACTGGGAGTCCTCCTTCGGGTTGGCTGTACACCCAGGGTAACCGGGCAGTCTTTGGAAATCCCTTGCAGAGCCTCAGCCTCGCATTGCGCGGCAGGCCATTCCAGCCTCAAGCCCATCCAGCCGCAGAGACCGAGCACAGCGAAGGCCACGGCACCGCCTGCTGGTCCTGTCGCACCGTGCCCTGACAGACCTTCCCGGAGCTCGAGCTGCTGTTTCAGCACGCTGACGGAGTGACGGCGCGCGGGAACCGCTCAGATTCATGCTCTCAGGGTTCCCTGCGATGAGAGAAATCTTTCAGGCCCTCGCGTTAGTCTCATGGCCATGCAGATCCATGGTCTGGGAATCCCCGTGTATCAGCGTCCTCAGCGAGCCTCCTCGGTTTCGGTGGACGGGCTGGCCGGGTCGGTCGAGCCGGGCCTTCTGAATCAGGCGCAGATCGGCGCGCTGCTCCAGGTCGGCTCCACTCACGAGCTCTGGCGCGCCCAGATCCCCACCGGCGCCCAGGCGGCGCCCTCGCTGGGTCCCCAGGGGCAGATCGCGGTGACGACCGAGTCCGGGGTCAGCGTATTCAACGCGGACGGGACGCCTGCTGCCACCATCGAGCAGACCTGGCTCGAGCGCTCCTGCGCTCCCGCCTTCGACCCCGAGGGGAACATCTACGTGACGGGCTGGTCGCAGCCCGGAGTCCGTTCCTACACGCCAAGTGGCGCGCTGCGCTACAAACTGGACGAGCTGTACGGGTCGGACGCCAGCCCGGTGGTTGATGGGGACAGGCTCTATTATGCGGAGGGCACCGGCTGGCTCAACAGCCTGAACGCAAAGGACGGTTCGTGGCGGGCGATGGCGCTGAAGTTCAGCGACACGCTGGTGGGCTCGAAGGCGCGCTCGCTCGCTCGGGCCCCCGATGGCAGTTTGCTGCTGGTGAACGACAAGGGTCATGTTCTACGGATCCGCGACGGCAAAGAGGAGTGGCGCTCGCGCGACAGTGTCCGCCTGAGCACGAAACCGCTGGCGGTGGGCGATGATCTGGTCTTCTGCGACAATTTTGGCAACCTGCGCTGCGTGGACAAGCAAGGCGAGCTCGTGTGGGGCTTTTCGTGGCGGAACCAGCAGCGCTTCACGGGCGAGAGCGAGGAGCGCCTGCAGACGGCGGGCTTCGGCTCCACTCCGGCCCTGTCGCCGGACCAGAAGACCTTGTATGTGGTGCAGCGGCAGCTTTTCGGCCACGGGCCGACTCCGCTGAGCGCCTTCGACCTGGACGGCAACCATCTCTGGACGAAGGAGCTGCCCCTGCCGGTGGATTCTCCCGCGCACCACCTGCAGGTCGACAAGGACGGCTTCCTGTATGTGGCGGGCAATTACGGCGGCTCGATCCTGTGCCTCAATCCGGAGGGTGAGACCCAGTGGCGTTTCGCGAACGGCAGCCAGGGCCAGATTCACTTCGCGGTCCACGGCGACACGTTGCACGTCGCGACCGAGAGCGGCTGGATGCACGCCATCCAGCGCGACGCCCTGCGCAAGCAGCTTGAGGGCTTGAAGGATGCGAAGGACGCAACCCCCACAGTGGTCATTCAGGACGACGCGGTCACGGTGGGTGGGGTGCGGCTCAAGACGCGCAAGCCCTGACTCCCAGAGCGTGTGTCTATGATCGGCCTCACCGTGCTCGAGGCAGCGAGAGCTTGCGCAGCGGGTCGGGCTCACGGCGTCCCACGGTGGTTGACCCTTCGTTTGGGTAACGGCTCGGAAAACGGGGAAAATCTCACCGACAAGCCCGCCAAATCGATGTAAAGTGAGCTTACGGTTCCCCGAACCCGCACGAATCGCAAGAATCGTCGCCCTTACCCGGGGAACCTACATGGGGCTTCTACAAGGGCGCCCCGACTGGGTTTGCGGGGCGGCTCGGGGCCGAAATGATCACAGTTTGATCACCGTTTCC
>QWHO01000629.1 GCA_021404945.1 bacterium CPR1 | reverse complement strand
CCTTGATGGCCGAGGAGCAGCACGAGCTCGGCGCTGGCTGGCTCAAATACTTCTCCGGCTCGAGCTCGAAACACGAGCGACAGCCATCACAGCAAAAGTAATAGCACTGACCGGCGTGCTCGGCTCGAGGACGGGCCGGGTCTTCGGTCACCTGCATCTGGCAAACGGGGTCGATGGGCATACTCGGCGCTCGCCGCCGCTCAGGGCAGGGCGCTGGTCTCGCGCTCGAGCTCGTCTTTCTTGAGCAACCCGACCCAGGTCTTGACCAGCTTTCCCTTCTCGTCGACCGCAAAGGTCGCCGGGATGCTACCTTCGGCCTGAAGGGCCTGGCGCGCCTCGGGATAGGCGTCGAGCTTCTGTTTCTGGGTGTCCAGGTCGACGTTCACGAAGTTGAACCTGGTGCGATTGGCTGACTCAAACTGAGCCAGCTCGGGCTCCATGGCCCGA
This sequence comes from bacterium CPR1, assembly GCA_021404945.1. Lineage (GTDB taxonomy): Bacteria > Vulcanimicrobiota > Xenobia > Xenobiales > QWHO01 > QWHO01. Next base: position 2,337 of record QWHO01000629.1, on the reverse strand, counting down.
CAGGAGCCTCACCAGGTGGCGCCAGCGTGAATGATGGTGTATTTGGCCCCGGGAGCGGTCGAGTCTTCCAGAGCAGATTTACCCTCCTGGCCTGCCTGCTGGCAGGCCACCACCAGGAGGGCGATCAGGGGCATGAGCCAACGACGCATAGGGAAATCCTCCAGTCCAGGGACACCTTCTGAGCCCGGCTTTCGACTCCTACAGGGGAGAGATGCAGATTGTCGAAACCACGCCTCGGACCTGGGGCCGCGGGCCCCTTGCAAGGAGGAACCAACTATGAACTCGACCCAAAAACACCGGCCGCTCATTCCGAGCTGGTTCGCAGCCATGATCATGGCATCGCTCATCCTGACCGTCTTCGGCACCATCCGGCAGGTGGGACCCGGTCACGAGACCCAGAACCCCAGAGAGTTACTCGACGTGCTCTGGATCGACAGCTATCCCGAGGTCACCTCGGACACATGGAACGCCTACATCTTCTCCTCAGACAACGTGGGCATCTCGATTCAGGCCGCTTCGGCCTACAAGCTCACTCTGGAGCTTTTCGAGTTCAAGCCCAGCAACACCGCCTTGAGCTTCCACTTCCCCCACGACGCTCGCCGGAGCACCTCCAACTATGCCATCGAGAAGATGAAGAAGCCCACCAAGCATTTCGACACCCAGCTGAGCCTCTCGGCCGACCCCCAGAAGCAGGGCAAGAGCAGCGTCTACTTCACCGGCCCTGAGTTCCGCTCGCTGGACACCATGCCGGCCCCGGTTCGCGAAGCCCTGATGCAGCGCGGAGTGGTCCAGACCGAGAGCGGCCTGCAGCTGTCGCGTTGAAAATCGGCGTTCTGGCCGACAGCCACGACCATCTCGACAACCTGAGGGCCGTGATGGCCCGCTTCAAAGAGGCGGGCGTGAAGACGATCATCCACGCGGGCGACTTCGTGGCTCCCTTCACCCTGCCCGTGCTCGGTGAGGCCGGCTGTCTTGTCATCGGGGTGTTCGGCAACAACGACGGTGAACGCGTGGGGCTCTCGCGCGGCTTTGCCCGCCTGGGCGAGTTGCACGAGCGGCCCCACGAGCTGGTCTTGAACGGTCGGCGCATCCTGGTCTTGCATGAGCCGGTGGCTTTGCCCGAGCTGGCCTCGTCCTTTGACCTGGTCATCTACGGGCATACCCACCGGGTGGACGTGGGTCAGAACCTGCTCAATCCCGGAGAGGTCTGTGGTTGGGTCACTGGCAGGTCGACCGCTGCCCTGGTCGACCTGCCCCACACGGGACTTCCCAGGATCGAGATCCTCGAGCTCTGACCGCCCGTTAACAGGTCGGTTGCCTTTTGTTCATCACTTTGGCCCCGAACAGGGGCTATTTTCTTGCCGTGGTCATCACCGCGATACCGACTCTGAACCCCCCACCCCTGCGATTCACCCTGCCGTCCCGCTCTCCGAGCGATGAGTCTGGCGACACCTTCCAGCCGAGTCTCGAGCAGGCGACCGGGATCCTCACGGGGGGGCCGCGCGGGCCGATCCCCACGGCGGAAGTCTCTCTGCTCAGCTACCAGGCCTCCGACAAGCACAATCTCGAAGAGCATTACCGGTTGCCCGACGGGCGCACAGTGCTCAGCTTCTCATCCTTTGATACCTCGCGCAACCGTGAGGACGACCCGAACGGCTACTCCATCGCCTTCGACAGTGCCGGTAAGGAGCTCTGGAAGTTTTCCCCCGAAGGGGGCCAGGAGATCGAGTCGCACCTGTTCTTGTCCAGCGGCACCACCTACGTGCACACGCGCGGACAGGGTGCCTGGCCCACCGACATGGTGATCAGCCTTGACGCTGCAGGCAAGGAGCAATGGCGCTTTGAGACCGAATCGCGCGAGCAGATCGACAGCATTCAGGCCGACCCTCAGGGCAACCTGTTCGTCAAGGTCGATCAGGACGTGCTCAAACTCGACTCGAATGGCAAGAAGCTTTGGAAGAAGCACCTCCCCATCCACTCCGACGAGTACTTCCACGTGCAGACGCCCGATCACGGGCAACTCTTCGCCTCGGACGACTTCTCCAACACGTTCAAGTCGCCTCACTTTGCCCTGGTGAGCGCCAACGGCAAGGTGAAGGAAGTGGATCTGCCCGACATGGGCTCGTTCCCCCTGGTGGCAGGCGACCGACTGTTCTACGGTGGGGCTCGGGGCGAGGCCAGAGGCATCGATCTCAGGACTTTGAAGGCCTGGGAGGTGCAGACAGACTCGGCCGTTGGCGGGCTGTACACGCCCTACGCCGGCCCGGATGGACGCATCTACTTCACCGGACGCCGAGACGACAAGCTTTACTGCCTCAGCCCTGACGGCAAGATGCT
>QWHO01000106.1 GCA_021404945.1 bacterium CPR1 | reverse complement strand
CGCTGGAAGAACGTTGACCGAGATCCTGGAAGCTCCAATGTTCTCTGGGACACTTTGATGGTCGCCTCCCCCAGGCTGACCTGGTTGCGAGCTCCAAGGAAAAAGCGCGCCCCCCCCCGGCGCGCTTTTTCTCACTTCTTGGTGGCTTGCTTATACCTGGCCACCAGCGCGTTGTAGTCCAACCCTCCCGCGAAGAAGGTCAGCACTTTACCGCTTGAGTCGACCACGAAGGTGGCCGGGATGCCCCGGACCTGCTTGGCAAGGTCGGGGTATTTCTTCATCTGGTTTGCGTCGTCGACGTTGATGTACTCGATGGGCACGTTCTGGGCTGACTCAAACTGAGCCAGGGTCGGCTTGAAGCGCCGACACGGCCCTCACCAACTGGCCCAGAAGTTGATCAGCCTGGTCCCACCGCCAGAGCTGGCCGGCGAAGAGCCTGTGCTGCTGACCGACTTCACCGGCAGGTTGACGTCGATGCTGCCCATGTCCTTGTTGTGCCTGGCCACCGCGCCCAGGGCCTGAGCCGTGGGGATCAGCGGCACCAGGGTGGCTCCCGCCTGGTCGGCCGTCGCGATGGGCTTGCCCTGATAGTAGACCTGTCCGGTGCCGCTGGCGTCGGTCGGCAAAGCCGCCGTTTCACCCTCAGCGGTGACCACCCAGTTGCCCTGCACCTCGGTCAACTGGAAACCTAGCGCTGCAACCAGGGCCTGCAACTCAACGGCGGTCGCGGGCCCTTTGCCCGACACCGCTCCTTTGAAGGGCTTGTTGCGAATGTAGACCTGCTCACCCCAGGCCGGACCGGCCACCAGGACCAGTCCCAGGACCAGAGCGAGGCAGGAGATCCATCGCCGCATTCGAGGGGACCTCCTTTCCATGAATAAGGCCAGGTTCCTGAACCAGGCACGGGGCACCTGCTCACTCCCCCTCCAGGCTGCTCTGCCAGCGACTCTCGATCTGCCTCAGGCGGCCCGACTCGATGATGGCCAGCAAAACGATGTTCAAATCGTTCGTCAGCTCAAAGTCGGGAGGCAGGCCAAAGCCGTAATTCTGGGGCTCGAAGGGAAACGAGCTGAGGTGGAGCGGCAGCTCCGGATACTTGGCCAGGAAATAGCTCAGGCTGGGCCGGTCGAACACGACACAGTCGGCCTTGCCTTCCAACACCGCCGCGATGGCCGCGTCCAGACCGGGCCTGAGCACCACGCGGTCGGTGTAACGACCCACCACACCCTCGAAGAAGCTGCCCGCCACCGTGGCTACCCGCAGGTCCTCAAGTTGAGCGGGTTTCTCAATGGGATTGGCGTTGATCTGGCTGAGTGTCAGCGAGCTGGAGATTCCAGCCACAAGAGAGCCGACGATCAGCATGGAGAGGAGAATCCAGACCGAGCTCACCACCCGCCCGCCCGGCGTGACCGGTACCCGGTCACCGTAGCCGACCGTGGACATGGTCACCAGGGCCAGCCAGAACCCGGTGGCGATGCCAGGGCCGGGAGTTTCCGGGAACTGCTTGTTGGTTCCCCGCTCGAGCAACCAGAGCAGGGAGCCCACCAGGAGCAGAGCCAGGAAAATGACTGCCAGGCCATAAATGGCGGCCGTTCGAGCCACCGGACGCAGCCGATCCCAGGTGCTGCCCTTCATGGGCGAGAGGATGGCCACGGTGGACTGATAATAGGGCTGGGTGAAGTCCACCACGCGCTCGCGCTCGGCCGTGATACTCAGCGTTCCGACCAGGACGTCGAGCTCGTTGTGGCTGAGGTCCTCCAGGCCGCGGTGCTGACTTTCGACGTGGTGATAGTCATACTCTAGCTTCAAGCGGTCGGCCATCTCCTCCCACAGCTCCACCGCGATACCGGTCGGCCTCTGGCTCTCGTAGAGCACGAAGGGGGGCGTGCCCACAAGGCCGATTTTGAGACGGCGGTGAGGCTCTTGAGCCACCAGGGGAACGGCCAGCGATAGCACCAGGCAAAGGTAAAAGAGCACACGAGCCATGAGCTGCGGCAAGTTCGCCGCATCTGAAGCAATCCTCCCCGACCAGGAAGCGGAGCCCGGACACCGAGAAGCATCGCCCGGATGAAGCAACCCGAGTCGGAGCCGCGCCAGTGCGATCCCGAGCTTTACGCCCTGTGCCTGGTTCAAGCCGCTTTGCGCGGAGGAGCCCGCGAGGTGCGCATGGAGCACCATGGCTGGGTGACCCGATTTGAGCTGCCCGGCCTGGAGGTGGGGTCCACCACCATCGAGCGATTGTCGGAGTGCCTCGAGGCTCCGGGACCCGAGGGCGCCCTGGCCCGAGCCGTGGCTCTGGCCTCCCGGCTGCAGCCCCGCGAGATCAGGCTGCAGAGCTCGGGCACACTGCTGCGCGTGCGAGGCGAGCTACGGGCGGTGCTCAGCCAACCCTGCAGCGACGTCGTCTTCGAGCTCGACTGCCGGCCGGCGATCGTCAAGCGAATGCTCAGCCGCCCGGTCCACCGCGAGGACCGCTGCCTGAAGAGCTTCTGCCAGCTTTGCCCCATCCCTGTCTCGGTGGGGGGGACCCCGGTGCGGGGACGCTTCGACCTCAAGGGATGCCTGGCCGTTCTGTTGTGGGGACCGGTGGAGGGAATGCCTTTCTACCGCCCCGCGCGAGCCCAGGTGGAGAGCCGACCGGCTCCGGGGGGCGACTTCGTGGCCGCACTGGGCCTGACCGGGAATGAGGTCGCCTCCAAGACCGTGCTGGTGGTGGACGGACTGGCCTTCGAGGCCCCCCCTACCCGCGGAATCAGAGCCGTGGTCTGGACCTCGGCCCTGAAGCTCAAGCAGGAGCTGGACGGGGTGGCCGAGGACCGGCGCTTTCAAGAGCTGACCGGGCAAATCAAGGAGGCCCTGCGCGAGCTGCGCAACTTGCTCTGGGAGCGCCTGCCCGAGATGAGCCCGGCTCAGCTGGAGCGAGCCTCGGCCTACCTCGAGTCCCAGCTCGAGCGAGCCAGGCTGAGCCAGCTTGAGCGGCTGCTGCAGGCCCGCGAGAAGCTCGAGGGGCCCAACTTGAGGCTGATCGTGGCAGCGGCCGAGAAGGCCGTGGCCGAGAACCGGCTGCTGGACGCCCGGACCCACTACCAGAGGGCCCTGCAACTGGCCCCGGAACGTTCGGTCGCGCTGCTCCAGGGTCTGGTGCAGGTGCTTCAGCAGTTGCGCATCCCTCCGCGCCAGCTGGAGGGACACGTCCAGGAGCTGGTGGCGGCCCAGGGGTTGGGCACGCGCCAGGCAAGGGCCGCCTTCTTCGAGTCCATGGGCCGCTACTCGGCCTCGCAGGGCTACCCGCGCGAGGGCCGGCTCTATCTGGCCGAAGCCCTGATCCTGCAGGAGAGCCTTCTGGGCCGAAGCCATCCCACGGTCGACAAGCTGCGCGAGCTGATCGATGGGCTGTGAGGCAGATGCAGGGGAAAAACCGGTGGAAAGGAGCCTCGGGCGCGGCCCGCAGAGAGATTGTGCAGGCGGCCTGGTTGCAGAAAACTACCGAGGCGGGCCTTTGCCGCGTGAATCGGGGAGCTGTGTTAAATGAAGTTCGACCCTGAGCGCGCAATCCGTGTTCGGGCCTGGTTGCTCTTCTGGCTGCTGCTGGCCAGCCTCGGCCTGGCCCAGAACTATCTCGAGCCGGCCTATCTCGAAGCGGTGCGCGATGCCGAGCGAGCCGAGCCAGACGAGATCTGCCGCCAGCTGGTAGCCCTCACGGCCGACCAGGACGAGCTGGTCTGGGAAGGCGAGTGCGGGCGCTCGCGGGTCTTGATGTTGCGCTGGGTATCCGGCACTCAATTCGATCGCTTTGTGGGCCAGGACCTGGTGCTGGCCGAGGATAGCTTCGTGACCCCCGTGCCGGCCGTGGCCACCTGGTTCCGCTCACGGGCCATCACCCCCACCGTGGGGCGACTCGAGCAGCTGCTGGGGCTGCCTCCTGGAACGGGCAAGAATCGCCTGGTCGAGCTCTGGGCCTGGCCTGAGACCATGGTGCGGCCGAGCCCCGATCCCGAGGTCACCGACCGCGAGGCCGGGCTCGAATTCCCTGACGGCGTTAACGACAGCTATCGAGCCTGGTTTGAGAATCGTCGCGAAAGCTGCTACCGGGGGCCCGCACCCTACCCCTGGACCCGCCTGGGCTACACCTACGACTGGGGCTCTGCAAACCACTTGGGGGTGAGCGAGTTCGTGGTGCCCCGCGGCACCGAGGTGGGAGTGCGGGCCGTCTGGAGCGACCTGGAGTATTTCACTCAGGGGCCCAACCCCTGAAGTTTCTTTACCTTCCTCCTCTACAATGAAGAAAAGGAGGAATGCAAAATGCCACGCTCTCGCTTTTTCCTCGGCCTGCTGGCCGTCATCGTGGCCGTCGCGGCCACCTCGATCTTGAAACAGGGGGGACCGCACCGCCGTCCGGTGCCTCCCCCCCACGACCCACCCGCCCGCGTGCGCTCACTTGGAGCCGACCGGATGGAGCTGGAGGCGCCCTCAGGCTGGCGCAAGACGGTGCTGCTCGAAACCGGAACGCACTATCGGGTGGGCCGCACCCAGGTGGGCCGAGAGGCGGTGCAGGTGGGAAGCCTTGTGGTGGTCTTCGACGTCGAGGGCGGTGAGTTGCCCAGGGCCCTGCTGGTGGATCTCTTGCCCCCACCGCCGCCTCGCTGACCTCGCTCGCTCGCCGGCCGCCCCCGCCGAATCGGGCAGGCCCAGGTCAGGTGCCACCGCCAGGACGACGTGCTGGACGTTTACGTGACCAGGAGGACGATTTCCGGCGACGGCCCGAGCACTTACCAGATGCAGATGCAGATCCAGAACGTGCACCGGGGAAACCTGAAGACGGGTCGGAGTCTGGAGGCCTTTGGGGACGGGGCGCAACCGAAGGTCGGCGATCAGTACATCATCATGGGTCGCGTCAAGGATGGATGGTTCCACGTCGATCCGACGATTCAGCTATCCCTATACCCACGAGAAGGCCGGGTGGATTTTCCAGCTGTTGAAGCAGTAAGACTGCAGGGCATCAGCCTCAGCCCAGGTTTTTCTCATAGCGCCAGAAGACCCGCTCGATAAACGCGCCGCAGGCGCGGGCGTAAAAGCGGAAGGGCCCCACCCAGGGGATGGTGCAGCGCTCCAGGCCCTGGGCTTGAAAGTCCTGCAGGCAGCGAGAGAGCAGCACCCCGCCCAGGCCGGCTCCGCGGTGCTCAGGGCTGGTGCCCATGGGGCCGAACCAGCCCGTGCCCCGGTTGTTGGCGTCGTAGCCGGCAAAGCCGAGCAACTCGGGGCCCGAGAAGGCGAGGTGGAGGCTGATAGGCCGGTTGCCCAGCATCACCTCCACCTCGGCCTGCCAGGGGGCAAAGTGCTGCTGCAGGAACTCCAAGACCACCGGGCGGTCCTCAGCCGTAGCCCGGCGGACCTCGAAGCCCGCCGGGGTGGGTCGGGCAAAGTCGCGGCCGGCCAGCTCGCAGCAGAGGTTGTAGCACTCGCCGAACTTCTCGTAGCCGTGCTTTTCGAAGAACAAGACAGCCTCGGTAGAACGCACGTCCAGGCCGGGCACGAGGTAGTTGGGCACACTCTCGATGGCCCGCAGCTTTCTGGCCCTGAGCGAGCGCTCCACGGCCTGCAAGAGCTCTGAGCCGATGCCCCGGCGGCGATGCTCGGGGTGGACGGCGATCAGCTTGATGGAGCCACGCGCAACCCCGTGGCAAAAGCCGAGCAGTGCGCCCTCGTCCCACACCAGGGAGGTACCCGGGTCTTCGCGCACCTTCTCGTGCAAGAGCGGGGCGGTGAGGGTGTCAAAGCGCAAGCTGCGCTGCAAGAGCTCGAGCAGGGCCGGATCGTCTTGCTCTCGGAGCGCTCGGATCACTTGTCGGAGAAGGTGGCGATGAACTCGCGGTCGCGCCAGGCCAGCCAGGCCACCCAGAAGCTGGGCAGCGTGCAGATCAGGATGTAGAGGAAGAATCCCTGAAAGCCCAGGGCCGTCTTGACGTAGCCGGAAACCATCTGGGGCAGCATCAAGCTCAAGGCCATGAAGCCGGTGCAGATGGCGTAGTGGGACGTCTGGCGATCCCCTTTGGCGAAGTACATCAAATAGAGCATATAAGCGGTGAAGCCGAAGCCGTAGCCGAACTGCTCCAGGAACAGGAAGGCGCTGATGAGCACCAGGTTGTCGGGCTGGGCCACGGCCAGGTAGAGGAAGGCCGCATTGGGCAGGTGCATGGTCACGATCAGGATCCAGAAGAGCTTTCTCAGCCCGAAGCGAGCCACCAGAAAGCCAGCCAGGATACCCCCGCAGATGATGCCCAGCACGCCGTAGGTGCCATAGGCGATGCCCACCTGCTCGGTGCTCAGGGCCAGGCCGCCTTTGGCATGGGGGCCGGTCAGGAAGGGGGCCACCATGGCCAGCAGCTGGGCCTCGGCGAAGCGGAACAAGAGCATGAAGGCGATGGCCTTCTGGATGGCGGGCTTGGCGAAGAAGGTGCGGAAGCTCTCCAGGTAGCCGGCCAGGAAGTTCTCCTCGCGCACCGGCCGGTCGGATGGGGGTCGGGGCAGCGCCACCAGGTGGTAGACGGCCACGGCCACGAAGGCGGCGGCCGGAATGCAAAGCACGGTGGACCAGCCCTGCAGCTTGCCCATGCTCAGGGTCAGGCGGCCAGCCGCAGCCACCATGAACCCCTTGGCGCACAGCATGGCCAGCCGGTAGGCGGTGGCCCGCACGCCCGTGAACTGAGCCTGATCGCGCTCGTCCAACCCCAGCATGTAGAAGCCGTCGGCGGCAATGTCGTGGGTGGCCGAGGTGAAGGCCATGACCCAGAGCACGGCGGCGCTCAAAAAGAGCCAGTTGGGCAAGTGCAGGGTGGCGGCCAGGGCAAAGAAGCAGGCCGCCAGCACCAGCTGCATGGCGACGATCCACCAGCGCTTGGTCTTGACCAGGTCGACCATGGGGCTCCAGAGAGGCTTGAGCACCCAGGGCAGGTACATCGAGCCGGTGATCAGGCCGAGCTGGATAGCGTCGACGCCCAGGTCGTTGTAGAGGAACTTGGCCGTGTCCGAGACCACCGCGTTGGGGATGCTCTCGGCGAAATACAGGGTGGGCACCCACAGCCAGGCACGATTCACCCGGCCCGGTTCCGCGCCGGGAGGAGGTCCCCTGCCGGTTGGGCCGGGGAGTTGAGTGCGCATGCGCCCCAGGTCAGCTGGTGTGACCGCGCCGACACCGGATCTGTAAGCGCGGTTACGGTGCCAACCGGGCAGTTGGCCCTAGATTGAAACTATGTTGTGCCTCTTTAGACCCGAAGTCTTCCGACCCCGCCAGGAGGCGAAGAAGCCCGAGCCACGGCCCGAGCAGGCCCGCCTTCCCGAGCCGCTTTACAGGGCCACTTTCCATGTGGGCGCCGCGCTGCTGCGCTGGGGCGTCTCCACGCTGATCCAGCAAGTGGCCCGACGCCAGCGTCTGGAGGGCTCCTTGCTGAGGCTGGCCCGGCAACGCCAGGGTATTTTGAGCCTGGCCGACGCGACCAGCGAGCTGAGGGCCAGTTGGAGCGACTGCGAGGCTGTGCTGAGCACTCTGGCCCGGCGTGGAGTTTGCTATCAGCATGAGCAGGCCTACATCTTCGAGCAACACCTGCCGCGCCTCTGGTATTGCGATTACTGCGACGGGGTCCACAACAAGGGAACGATCTGCTGCAACTGCGGCGCCGCTCTGGTGGAGCGCGCCTGTCAGGTGGTGGGGCCGGACAGGTGCGCGGTCAGGTCGGCCAGGTAGGCCTTCCAGTCGGGGATCGAGTGCTTCAAGGTGCTGTGCAGAGTGCCCAGGTCGAGGTCGCGAGGATGGTCGACTCCCCTGGCCGCGGAGCCGAAAACGACCACCAGGGCCAGGCCTTCTGACCTGGCCAGGTAGCGAAAATCTCGCCAGGCAAGCAACGAAGCCATCGCAGTCAGGAGAGCACGTCAGGTGGCGGCGGGAACGGGGCGGCTCTCAAACAGGTCGCCCGGAGCGAAGGGGTTGCCCTGCTGGTAGGCCCAGGCATCCATCCAGCCCTTCCCGGGAGGCTTGAGCTGGCGGATCAGCACGGCTCCCTGGCCGCAGGCCACGACCGGGCCCTGGCCCTTCTCCACCCCCAGCACGCAGCCGGGAGGGCCGCTGCCGCCTGTCAGGCTGGCTCGGCCCAGCTTGAGCTGGTTGGTCTTGAAGGCGGTGGTGGCGCCGGGCTCGTGGGCCAGGGCGCGCACGAAGTTGCTCACCTCTGCGGCAGGACGGGTCCAGTCCACCCAGAGATCTTCTTTCTTGAGCACCTTGGAGTAGTTGGCCCCCTCGGCCGGCTGGGCACGGCGCGGGGCGGTGCCGCTGGCCAGGGCGGTCAGGGTCTCGGAGAGCACCTCGGCGCCCAGCGCGGCCAAGCGTGCGGACAGCTCCTCCCCCGTCTCCTCGGGACCGATCTCGGTGCACCGGCACAAGATCAGATCGCCCGTGTCGTAGCCCTCGTCCATGAAGAAGGTCCACACCCCCGTCTGGCGATCGCCGGCCATGATGGAGGCCTGGATGGGGATGGCTCCCCGATGGCGCGGCAGGAGTGAGGGGTGGACATTGATGCAGCCGTGGCGGGGCAGATCGAGGATGCTCTTGGGGATCAGCTTGGCGTAGGCCACCACCACGATGACCTCGGGCTCGAAGGCCGCAAGCTCGGCCAGCACCGCCTCGTCGCGCAGCTTGAGGGGCTGCAGCACGGGAACGCCCAGCTCCAGGGCCCGGGCTTTGACGGGCGGAGGCGTGACCTTGTTGCCGCGCCCGCGGGGCTTGTCGGGCTGGCTGTAGACGGCCTTCAGCTCGCACTGGCGGGCCACCACCTCGAGGCTGGGCAGGGCGAAGTCGGGGGTGCCCATAAAGACCACCTTCACGCCTCGACCTCCTCCTCTTCCTCCTCCTCCTGGCCCTGCCGGGTGCCGTCGCGGATGCCGCTGGCGATATCTGTGAAGAGGCGGCCGTCGAGGTGATCCACCTCGTGTTGGAAGACGCGGGCGAGCAAACCCTCGGCGGGGATGCGCACCTTGCGGCCCTGCTCGTCCACTCCCCGGGCCACGAGTTTGGCGGCCCGCTTCACCTCGCCCTGCACTCCAGGAATGCTCAGGCAGCCCTCAGGGCCGATCTCCTCGCCTTCTAGCTCGTCGAGCTTGGGGTTAATCAGGCAGATGGGGCCGTCGCCGATGTCCACCACGATGACCCGCTTGGAGATGCCAACCTGGGGCGCCGCCAGGCCGATGCCGCGCGCTTCGTACATGGTCTCGATCATGTCCTCGAGCAGGCGCAGCAAGATCGTGTCGATGCGTTCCACGGGGCGGGCCTTCTGACGAAGGACCGCCTCGGGAACGAATCGGATCGGGAGAACGGCCACGACGGACTAGTAACCGGGCGGATTGGTGCGGGTGGCCGTGGGCCTGGGCGTCGGGGTGCGGGGGGTGTAGGTGGCCGTGGGGCTGGCCGGGGCCGCCGTCGGATCCGAGCCACCGGGGCTGGCCGCACCCGGGCTGGGGCTGGTGTCGTCGGGGGGAACCTCGTGCTCCACCATCGCCTTGGGCTGAACCTGGATCTTCTGATAGTTGTACCAGATGGGCGGGTCGGGCGTGAAGCTGAAGGACTGGCCGGGCTTCAGGGTTCCCACCGGCTTTTTCCACTCCATCACCGTCTGGCCAGCCAGGTTGAGCAGGCGCAGGCTCAGGGTCACCTTGCTCAAGGCCTTGTCCTTGGAGGTGTTCTGAATGGTGCAACTGGTGCGCACCTCACCCACGAAGGTGGCCCCGGGGGTGGTGCTGTCCGAGAAGTCGAGCTTGGTGACCTTAATGGGCGACTTCTTATTGGTGCCATCGGTCTGGATCATCTGGCCGGGCTGCTGGGCCTGGACGTTCCAGGCGGCCAACAGCAGCCAGCAGGCGGCCAGCATCATCGCACCCGTGCGGATTAGATTCTTCTTCATACAGAGAGCCTCTCTAAAGCAGGTCTTGGGGATCGGGATCGACGCTCCATTGCAAGTCAGAGCGTGGATTGTTCGCTTTCTGGTCGAAATAGGTTCTCGCCCCTTGAACGAGTTCCTGCACTTTGGCGGTTCGCCCCAACAGGTGCCAGCGCCAGCGCCCGCGCACTTTTTCAAGTGGACAGGGGGCGGGCCCCAGCAGCTCGGCCTGGGCTACCCGAGCGGAAAGAATTCTGGCTACATCCAGCGCTTCATGCTCCACCTCCTCGGCTTGAGTACCGCTCACGACCAGGCGCACCAGCCGGCAGAAGGGCGGATAGCCCACCTGACGACGAAGCTCCAGCTCGCGGGCGTAAAAACCGGCGTAATCGTGCTGCGCCGCCGACACCAGGCAGGCGTTCTCGGGGTCGAGCGTCTGCACCAGCACGTGGCCCTCGAGCTGGCCTCGTCCGGCCCGGCCGGCTACCTGGGTCAGCAGTTGAAAAGTGCGTTCGGAGGCCCGGAAGTCGGGCAGGTTGAGCCCTCCATCGGCATTGATCACTCCCACCAGGGTGACATCGGGGAAGTCGAGCCCCTTGGCCACCATCTGGGTGCCCAGCAAGACGCGAGCCTCCTTGCGGGCAAAACGGCCCAGGATCTCGGCGTGGCCGCCGGCCCGCGAGGTTGTATCGCGATCGAGCCGGGCCAGCTCGACTCCGGGCAGGGCGGTGGCCAGCTCGGACTCCAGCCGCTCGGTACCGCCCCCGCGATAGCTCAGCTCGGGCGAGGAGCAGGCCTGGCAAAGGTCGGGCGGGGCGGTGGTGTGACCGCAATAGTGGCAGCGCAGGTGACGAGCCTGCTTGTGGAAGGTGAGCGAGATACTGCAGTGGGGGCATTTGTGCACGTGTCCGCACAGCCCGCACTGAAGGTAGCTCGAGAAACCGCGACGGTTGAGCAACAGCACCACCTGCTCGTCACGGGCCAGGGTCTCGCGCATGCGCTCCACCAGCGGCTGGGACAGGAGCTGGCGGGGCCTTCGGCGCATGTCCACCAGCTCCACCGGGGGCGGCTTGCGCCCGGTGACCCGGGCGGAGAGCTCCAGCAGCTTGTAGTAGCCAGTCTGGGCCAGATAGAAGCTCTCCAGGCTGGGGGTCGCGCTGCCCAGCACCACCGCCGCGCCCGTCTGGGCGGCCCTTCTGACGGCCACCTGGCGGGCATGGTAGCGCGGGGTCTGATCCTGCTTGTAGGAATGATCGTGCTCTTCGTCCAGGATGAAGAGAGCGGGGTCTTGCAAAGGCGCGAACACGGCCGAGCGGGTTCCCAGGGCCACCGAGAGCTCTCCCCGGCGCAGCCGCCACCACTGCTCTCGGCGCTCGGCGGCGGTCAGGCCCGAGTGCAGCACCCCCACCGTATCGCCCAGTCGGCCGCGGTAGCGCTCCACCGCCTGGGGGGTCAGGGCCACCTCGGGCACCATGACGATGGCCTGACGGCCGGACTGGAGGGCCGCCTCCACAGCGTGCAGATAAACCTCGGTCTTGCCGCTGCCGGTGACGCCATAGAGCAGCACTTTCTCCCCGGGACGGATGGCCTTGAGGGCCTGGCGCTGCTCGTCGAGCAGAGAGGGCGCGGGGTAATGGATACTGGCCGGCAGGGTGCTCCGGCGCGGCCCGCGCGGCTTGCCGGGCCGCTGCACCTGGGCCAGCACGGGGGCGGGCACAACCGCAAACAGGGTATCGCGCCAGGTGGCGCCGTAAAAGGATACCATCCACTCCACCAGCATGAGGGTCTTTCGCCCGAAGAACGGCTCGGCCTCGAGCAGGCGGAGGATGTCTTTGACCCGGCTCTCCTCGCAGCCGGGCTCGGCGGTGAGCTCGAGCACGACCCCGGTCAGGGCCTTCTCGCGGAAGGGCACCTCCACCAGGCTGCCGGCCGTCACCTGGCCTTGCAGGCTGTCCGGCACCCGGTAGGTGAAAGGGCGGTCGAGGCTGCGGGTGGCTTTGTCGACGATGACGCTGGCGAAGCGGGCCGTCGTCAGTCGCCGCCCCCGTCGACCAGGAACGCCTGTTGGAAGGACTGGGCTTTGAGCGCATCCACGGCGGTCAGAGCCTCCTGACGGTTGGCGAAGGGACCGATCTGCACCTTGTAGACCGAGGCCCCCTCCTCCACGGCCGCCATGATGGTGGCCACATGGCCCTTCTCGCGCAGTTTGGCAACCAGCTCCTCGGCGTTCTTGCGCTGGCCGAAAACGCCCAGTTGGATGCGCCAGCGGGCCTCGGGCTCGTCGGGGGAGGGGCTGGCGCTGGGAGTGGCACTGGGAGAAGGGGTGCCTGGACTGGGACTGGGGCTGGGGGTCAGGTTGACCCCCAGCATCTCCTGAGCCCGCTCGAGCAGCTCGGTGGCCGAGCGGGCCGGGTTGACCAGGCGGTCGATGCGGTAGACGACCTTGCGGGGCACCTTCTTCTCCAGTCTGACGATGCCTACGAAGACCAGATCCTCCACCAGGATGTTCAGCTTCTGCTCGCAGTAGGCTCGCTCTTTCTTCTTGTTGAAGTGGTAGCTGAAGACGGGAGGGCGTTTGTCGGCCGGCCAGGTGCGAAGCTGGCGGCGCACTTCCTCGATGAGCACGTTCTCCTGGCGCATCATCTCGGCATTCTCCTCGGTGCCCACGATCAGAATGGCCAGCTCGTCGGGAGTGGAGGCCTCCTGGGCTTGCAAGGTGGCCAGGGCCAACATCGAAATGGCGACCATGAGCGCCAGTTGGACGGTTCTTAGCACGCGGAGTCCTCCCACTGCCTTGCAGACAAGGCGCCGACAGGTTCTTGGACCGGGATGAAAATCCTTCGTCGTGGTGCATCCAGGGGATCAAACCGGCTCGGGTGGGGAAAGTTGCGGGGGGGTTTGGGAGATGAGCCATTGTTGGTTGGTTGAAGTTGGTTGGGACATGGGTGTTGGCTGAGGACTTCGCGGGTTGGCGAGGGTGAGGACGTTTGCTGTTGGCTGAGGAATTTCGCGGGTGGCGCGGGTGCGAACAGATGTGCGAGGGCCGAGGCCGGGCAGGGCTGCTCGCCTCGCCTACCGCCATACCGCCCGGTGGGACCGGTAACGCCGGGAGACCGGTAACGCCGGGAGACGCGGGGGCGAACAGACGTGCGAGGGCCATAGGGGTATGCGGATGGTGCGGGTAGAGCCTACGGCCATCTCGGTGGGCCCCTGCAGCGGGGCCATGAAAAGCTTGCCGTGAACGGTCAGGCTGAACGGTTTCCTGATGCTTCTCAGCAGGACTGCCTCCACCTGGATTTCGATCTTGTCGGAGTTGTCGGCCAGCTGAACCTGCTCCGAAAGCTGGGCGGTGCCCTGTTGATTCGGGAACTGAGGGCCTGGAACGACCGTCAGATTTCCGTCAGAGTTGACCACGATGTCTCGCTGGCTGGGGATTGTCTCGAGAATCTCGACCAGCTGACCGCCGTCGAGCTGACCGCCGTCGAGGCTCACCTGGAGCGTGATCGGCAGGTCGCTCATCGCCGGGTTGTCCCCGATCTGGTAGCCCGCGATGATCGTGAGCCACTCCCGCTGGCCTGCCTCCAATATCGAGGGGAAATCGAAGTGCTCGGCGTCGGGATGAGTCCCGTTGCCGTGGGGAGCGTCGGGTCGAGTCACGATCCGAACCGGCAGGCTGGCCAACACCGAGTCGATATCAAGCCCGTTCTCCTCGAGGTCAATATCCTGCAGCAAGGCCACGGTGGACCAGTACAAGGCCTTCCGAACCCGTCAAATTCTCTTTGCCCGAGCGCTCCTAAGCCTCGTCGAATTTGGCGGCTCATCAGAGTTTTTTCAGTCCTGCGCCCTATTGTCTGAATCCAGGAGGATGCGCACGATGGCTTTCGGATCTCGGTTCCCCTTCATCTACACCCCTGGAGTGCCCAGCACCCAGCCTTTCATCTTCACCACCGGCCCGGTCAACCAGCCGTTCATTTTCAACCCTCCCGGGCCTTCGTTCTTCCACGACATCGGCCGGGTGAACCAGCCTTTCATCTTCCAGACCGATAACTCTCGGGCCGGCTCGATGATCGTGGGCAACGCGAGCCTTCAGAACGCCAACTTCATGGGTTACTACAACGACCTTTTCGGCGCCAGCCAGCGCCTGTCGTATGGCTGGGCCGGAATCGGCGGCTGGAACGGCAACTACTCCGGTTTCGGCTTCTGAGCCCGCCAGCTTGACCGCTCTGAGCAGGCGGTAGACCGCCCCGCCAGGCGTTCTGTTGGACGGCAGAGCTCCGCTTCTGGCTCAGTAAGCGGCCAGCTCGCGCTCGAGGCGGGCGAGGTAGCTCTTGAGGTCGGGCAGCTCGCGGTCGGGGGCCCGCTCGATGGCCTGGCGCAGGGTCTTGACGGCGTCGGGGATGTTGCCCAGCTTGTGACAGGTGGTGCCCAGGTCGCGGTAGATGGTCCAGTTGTTGGGGTCGTGCTCGAGAGCGCGGCGAAAGATGTGGGCCGCCTGGCCCAGGTTGCCCACGCGGGCGTGCACGCGGCCCTCCATCCAGTAGAAGGAGGCGGCTCGCTCGGGGAAGATGCCGGCGGCGCGGCGGAAGGTCTCGATGGCTTCGTCAGGCTGATCAGCCTTGCGCTGGGCGCGTCCGAGCCGCTCGTAGAGGTCGGGGCGGGTGGGGGCGTGGCTGATGGCCTGGCGCAGAATCTCGGAGGCCTCGCCGAAGCGACCCTCCTCCCCCGCCAGATCGGCCAGGGTGGCCAGAAAGTCTGCATTGCGCGGCTCGGCGCTCAGGGCCCTGAGCACCAGCTCGCGGGCTCTGGGGAGCTGGTGGCGGGCCAGGTGCACGCGGCCCAGGCC
>QWHO01000628.1 GCA_021404945.1 bacterium CPR1 | reverse complement strand
GCCATGCCTACTTGCTGGGGATCCAGTTCCAGGAGCTGGCGCCCGCTCTGCAATACCAACTGACCGAATACGAGACCTACCTCAAGCATGCCGATGAGGGCGACATCGCGCTCCGCCAGGGGAACACCTACGACAAGCACTTGCGCAAGATCTATCCCAAGGAGATCTCGGGCCTGCCGGCAGACCCCAAGAATCCCGTTCCCGAGCACCTGCTCAACCAGGCGGCCAAGGAATCGAGCTGATCAAGGGCCAGGGGGCGTAAAGCGCACCTCCTCGGGGAATTCGACCCCGGCCAGCCAGCGGTCGACCGCCTCCGGGTCGCTGGCCAGCCAGTGGGCCCCTCGGACCAGATCCAGCCGCTGCCCGTCCAGGAAGGCGTCCTGTAAGCCCAGACGCAGCCCCTCGCGCACCGCATCGCCGGCGTAGAGTACCGGCGCCACCGTGGGCGTCTCGGGCGGAGACTCGGGATGCTCATAAGCCTGCTTGCAGGGCTCCACTTCCAGGCTGTGCCAGGCCCGGCAGGCAACCGGGCGAGCCTCATAGACCGAGCACTGGTCGTTCTCCAGGAAAGGACAGGCCAGGTTCCGCCGGGCGCGCTCCTCAGGCCCGAGCGCCTGGACCGCTTCATCGGCTCGGGCCAGCCGCTCGGTGAGCGAGTGGTAGCGCTGGGCCGAGAAGGTGGCCCGGGCGAACATGAGCGCGTTCACGATCTCGGGCAGCGAGGCCGCCACCGGAATGTGGCAGCAGAAAGAGCAACCCCTCTTGCAAGCCAGCTTCGGCTTGAACACCTCGTCCAGGGTCTGGCGAGCCAGCTCGTAGAAATCGCCAGCATTCATGCCCGCTTCCACCGTCGCCTCAAGCGACTGGGAGCGCTGAAAAATCTGGGCCACCGAGGCCCGCTGAGCGTCGTGGGCCCGGGTCAGCACGTCCCTGGTCCAGTCCGACAGTGCCTTGCGAGCCTTTTTCTCGCGCGAGTGCCGTCCCATCAGGCGGTCAAACGGACGTCGAAGCGACCACGAAGAGAGAGCGGCTTGCGCATCGCGGCTCATTCGCAGCCTCCGAGCGGAACCCTACCAGCACCGCCAATGAGCTCGCAGAGCCTCGCCGGGCCTACCTGCGACCCGGTGACCGGCACCCTCCACCAGATGGCGCAAAGTACACACCCTGTTCATTCCGAGTTTACCTTTTCCGGCCGGGGAAGCATACACTGTGCCCTGTGCCCCGGCACGCAATCATCTGCCCGAACGAAGGAGTTTTCATACATGACCAGCCTTTCCATCAATCCTCGCATCTACCTCAACGAGCAGCCTCCGGCCCCGCCCACGCCGCCGGCGCCCCAGCCACCCACGGCGGATGAGGTCTACCAGGCCGTGGACGCCCTGCTGATCGCCTCCAAGGAGGCCATGCAGCAGGATCCCGCCGCCCGCGAGCAGCTCAAGCAGATCTCCAGCGAAGTGAAGGCCACCTTCAAGGCTGACCTGACGGGCCTGGCCGAGGTTCCCCAGACGGCCGAAGATTGCCGCCTGCTGGCCCTCAACGCCCTGGCCGCCGGCATGCTGGCCGGCGCTCTGGATGGTGCCGTGCTGATGCACGCCGACGCCGCCAGCCAGGTGGCCGCCCCCCGCAGCCAGTCCAACCCCGAGGGCATCGGCGAGGACATCGGCAAGGCCATCGACCGCTTCTTCGAAGAGCTCCAGCAGAAGCTGGCCGAAGCCGTCGAGAAGATGAAGGAAGTCGGCTCCGACGCGCTGCAGGCCGCCTCGGCCCAGGGCAAGGAGTTCGGCAGCCAGGCCGTGGACGAGTCCGAGCGCCTGGTGGGAGCCAACAAGCTGCAGGCGCAGGCCTACCTGGCCACCGTCTTCGGTCTGGGCTACGCCATCGGTGGCACCGACGCCGCCATCGTGATGATCGCCAACCAGGTCCCCGGCCAGGAGGGCTAGGCTCACAGATCCCGACCAGCGCGGCGGGGCTCCACTCAAGGGGGCCCGACCAGCGTTGGTCGGGCCCTCTTTTCAGATGGTGTAGCCGGTCACGTCCACCTTCCAGACCTGGTCCTCGAGCAGCAGCTTGACCTCCTTGGTCAGCACCTCTTTGGACTGCTTCTCGCTGAAGAGGAGCGTGGCTTTGTTGCCGCTGATCCGGGCATCCACCAGGGGGAGCACCCCGCGCTCGCGCTCCATCCGGGTTACGGTCTGGAGCATGTGGAGCCATTTCGACTGCTTTTCCGAGGTCAGCCCCCGTAGCATGACCACCGAGGCCCTGGTGACGTAGGGATAGACCTCGCTGATGGCTCTGGCTTTCAGGCCGGCTTCCTCGAAGGCCTGCGAGGCAGCCAGGGCCTCCGACCTGAGATCGGCCAGGGCCGGGAGCAGCAACAACACGATCAGCAGGGCACGCATGGGCGGCTGCTTCGGAGCTGAGGGCGTCAGTTCATCTTTTGTTTCCATCGCGGGCTGGTTCAAGATTCGGCAGCATGGCGGACACGTCCGGCCGGCACGATCAGGCCGTGAGCAAGCCATCTTTGGGCACATTCGTGCGCGAGAACCCGGCTCGGTCACTTGAGCACGACCTTCACGATGCACGTGTGCAGCCATTGCCTGCCGAACATGCAGAAGTCGGCAGCAGACAAGCTGCAGTCAATGCTTTTCAGCACACAGGCTCCCGCTCTTCCCGTCGCGGCAAACGGCACGGCTACGACATTCCGCAAGCCAATAAAACTCGCACACAAGCTCTACCTGGGGTATCAATTTCCCTCTACAATCGAAAACCCAGAGACAAGAAAAAAGCCCC
>QWHO01000627.1 GCA_021404945.1 bacterium CPR1 | reverse complement strand
CAGTCTCGCGCTCGTTGGGCCGCCAGCCGTGCTCGTTGGCGGCCTAGATGGTTGCGCGATTCTGTAAATCACCATGCGCTGGAACAGGAGGCTCAAAATGACGCTCTGAGAGTGGCCCCCAAAGTTAAGCACTATGTGGAACAGGAGCTGCCCATCACTTGCCCGCGCGGGGATTCCCTGGGCCCGACAGAGCGTGATGAAGAGGTCACAAAAGTCCCAACACTGGCCGGTTTTCTGCGACAGGAACTGCTTGACGCCCCAGCGTGACCCGGTCACCCCCCCGTAGCGCATGTTGGAGTGGACAAAGCCGAGAAGGGCGCGCACTCTGTCCGGGTGAGCCTTGACCGCTTGCTCGGACAGGGCCTTGAGCTCCGGGTCGTTGGAGGGCCAGTAAGGAGTGGGATCGGTCTTTCCGGGCTGGCCGGGGGTAAGGGCGAAGGCCTCGGTGTCGACCAGCACCGCCACCGCGAACTCCGGAAAGCCGAAGCGGGGCTCGAAACGGTTCACCTCGGCCCGGGGGTCGCGGGGCTGAAGCCGGCTGGAGAACTTGAAAGACGGCTTGAGCTCTTCGACGGCTTTGTAATCGTTGTTGCGACAGGCGTTGAACATCCGGTTCCAGGCCATGGGGTCGCACTCTTTCAGGGCCGCCGCCCGGAAGGTGGCGCGGTAGCTCTGCTTCTTCGGCTTGAGCTCGAGAGCATAGACGGCCTGAGTCAACAGGTAATGATCCTTGCCCACCAGCTCAGTGATGGTCTTGTCGTGCAGGAAGATCCGCTCGGGTTGGCCCAGCCTGGCGTGCAGGCGGGCGGCGTCCCTGCTCTCAGCGCACACGATCGTGTTCACTTGCAGCGTCTGCCCCTCCACTTCGAAGAAGGTGTTGGTCACCTTCTCCACCGGGGTGGAGAGCTTGAGGCTCTGAGGATCGACCTCCACCGTGCGCACGACTTTCCACTCAGGCGGCTAGGCCAGGGCCGGAAGGGTCAAAAGCAGGAAGAGCAGGGCTCTCATCTTTGTGCTGCCTTCGGGGCGTCCTTTGCCGCGAGTCCGATGGCGGCGGTGACGAAGCCGGCTCCGGTCACGATGGCCCAGAGATCCACGCTGAGAACGCCGAAGCAAAAAGGACCACCGGCCCCGGATTCAACCGGAGTAGGAACGGGAAGAGTCTCGGTCGGCGATGGGGAAGAGCCGACCGGCGTGGGAAGGGGGGGGCTGAGCGCCCACCCAGACGGTCAACCAGAGCCAGAAGATCAGCGGTAAGATGATGGACAAGCAGCGATTCATGGCCAGGAATGCGGCGAGTTCGGCCGCTTTGCCAGCATTCCTGCGCAGGTGACCAGGGGTTAACAACCTCTTCCTGGCAGATCGCCCGAAGATTGAGTAGACTGGCCATCATGCAAGCCGTCCCCAGCGTCCTTGTCCCCCGCCCCCCCCTCGCTCTGCGCTCGGCGGCCCGCGTCGAGAGCGCTCCGCAAGATCGCTTCGTGCCCTCGGCCGACCCCGAGGTGGGGTTGCTCCAGACCCGGTTCGACCGCGGTGAGCCTGAGACGGCCGAGGACCTCAAGCGCCACATGGCGCGCTGGCCGACGCTCAAGGCGGTGGTGGCCTTCGGTCCGGACGGGGCGGGAAATACGACCGCCATCGTGGCCGGGCGTCCCGAGGACCGAACCGCGAGCTCACTTCAGGGGATGCACAAGGTGCTGGCCCGGCTGGCCAGCTCGCCCAGCATCAAGTACGCGGCCGAGAAGCACCAGGTCGGCTATCAGAGTCCGCGGCAACTCGGCCCCGAGGCGGTCAGCGTGCGCCTGCCCGGGCCCATGGATGCAAAGGCCATGAATCGCGCCCTGTCCGAGGGCTTCGCCGCCAATGCGGGCGAGCTCGGCGTCAAGCTCCCTCCGGGACGGGTGGCCCTGCTGGTGGGAGGCCCGTCGGGCGCCGGAAAGACCACCCTGGCCGAGCGCATCGATGACATGCTGCCCGACCGGCGGGCGGTGCACCTGTACTACCGCAACTGGGAAGACCCCGACTACCCCCGAACTCCGAAACGGTCGCTCTACTGGGACAATCCCGAGGCCATGCACCTCGACGAGCTCAGCCGCGACATCACGCAGCTTCTCAGCACCGGCAAAGCCAGCCTGCCCGTCTTCGACTTCAAGACCGGCAAGCGTCTCCCTGAGCGCCAGGAGGTGGAGCTAGGCGAGAACGACGTGCTGGTGCTCGACTCCATCTTCGCCAACAACCCGAGAATCGTCCAGGCGCTGGAGACACAGAACCTGCCCCACGTAACGCTCTTCATGGATACCGAGCGAGGCGAGGACCGCCTGGTGCGGCGCATCGTGCGCGACTACGAGCACCGCGGGGCCGGCGCTCAGTTCACCTTCGACTGCTGGGAGGAGACCACTCTGCCCGGCGAGGTCGCCTTCGTGCGCCCCACCTTGCTGCAGCTCGACCCGGCCCACGACGGATTCTATCGCAGCCAGATCCCCACCGATCGGGGCCTCTCGGTCGAAGAAATCCGTGAGCGCGTGCTCGACATCGAGGCCCGAGGTCTCAAGCCCGACTACGACGCCTTCTCAGCTTTACTTCCTCGCGAACATTGAGGTGCCAGGAGGCACCTCGCCTGTTGGCGTGGAAAGGCTGAGCGGGAGGTGAACGCCGTGGGAGAGGCCGTCCAGCCGTTCGAGGAGCTTGCGCCCCGCCCTGACATTTCGCACCTGGTCACGGAGGACGACGAGCCGGTGGACAACTGGTTCCAGGAACGCCAGATACGTCTGCTCCCCGAGAGTCTCTACACCTCCTGGGCT
>QWHO01000626.1 GCA_021404945.1 bacterium CPR1 | reverse complement strand
TTGCAGAACGCTCTTGACCAGGAGGCGCGGGACGCTGCGTGGGCTCAGCTCGAGCATCATCCCGACCCACCCGGCACCTGGGAGCGGGGCTGGTATGACCTGCTTGGCTCGAAGCGGCAGGATTTCGTCGAAGGCCTGCTGGTCGACAGCGAGGGGTTGCAACGCCAGCTGACCCGGGCCGCTGATTGCTTCCCCCATCGCCTGAAGAAGGAGCCAGAGGCGGTTGAGCGGCTGGTGCGAGGCTACCTGACCCTGGAAACGTTCCAGGACCCGCAGCCGGCGTTGGCGGAAAGCGCGCGGCTCTGGCGCCGAATCGGGCTGGATCTCGAGCCGACCCAGCGCACGGCGGTGCTCGAGCAGGTGACCGGCGTGCTGGCCGAACGGCACGGTATCGCTTCCGGTCTGCTGAATGCTCCTGCCGGAGATCGAGCGGCAGTCCTCGACCTGGTTCTCCAGGTGTGGTCCGGCGAAGCCGACCCGGGAGCAGGCCTCCTCACGGGGCTCGCGCCCTCGGGAGCAACGATCTCCACGACCTCGGAGCGGGTCGTGGTGGCAGGCATTCCCGTTCCCAAGCGTCGTCCGCGAGCCTAGTCGCGGAGCCGGAACGGTTTTCCGGCTGCGCAACGCCCAACATGTTGGAGAGGTCCAGCCCCGGCCTGTGCGAGGCGGGTTCGAGCAGGTGGCGGTGGCTGAGGCTTTCTTGCATGCCACCGTGACTGGCGCGCCGGAACTACGTTCCAGCGCGTTGTAAGGTGCAAGACCACAGGCCTGGCACTTTAAATGGAGGCCGTCAGCTCGGCCCAGGTCTTGCCAGCCGCCACCCGGTCACCTTCTTTATGGCCCACCCGGGTGAGCAACACGCGGGTGACGTGTTGGGTATCGTTGTGGTAGGCGATGATATCCCCCGGCTCGCATTCAAACGTCTGGCCGGCCTGGGGTCGGAACAGGCGCCCCCCCAGGTAGAGCAGAGCCCCGCCCGAGCGCACGAAGCAGACGAAGATACGCTGCTCCTTGTGGCTGTGGGGCTCGATCATCGCCCCGGGCTGCAACTCGAGCATCTCGACGCGGGTGGTGGCCTCGTCGAGCAGCACACAGTGCGAGCCACACTCGGACGGTTGCCAGGACAAGTTCTCGGGCACGATGGCTTTCATGGCGCGCCCCTTCGCCTCCCGGGGCAGCCCTCCTTCGAACGCGTCAGGACCTCGAGTGTGCCCCGGGGCAACCCGGGACTCTGCTATTCTGGCCCCCCACGGGCTAAACATCTGCCAAAGGTCCCACCCTTATGCTCGAGCCACAGACCACACGGAAAGCCTCAACACTTTGAGGCGCGGCGCCGTTCACCAGATAGGTCTACCCTTCCATTCTGAGCAGGTCAACTCGCGGGAGTCTCAAAGCCAGGAAGCAGGCCGACAGGAGCCGAACTTTCAGGGCAAGCCATTCACAAGGCAAATCCGTAACAAGAGAGGCATCCAAAGTGGCCAACAAGAGCGACGGGGTCCGCAAAGAAGTCAAGAAGAAGCCAGCCAAGACTCAGAAGGAAAAGAAAGCCGACAAGAAGGCCAAGAAGGACGCCAGGTAACCGGCCGCAGAGAGAAGGCGCGAGGCCGTTCAAACGGATCGTCTACACTCCCGCGCGTTCCATGTCTGAAAGGTCCACGCGCGAAATCTAGCCAGCCAGGAGCGCAGCGGGAAACCCCCTTGACCCGGTTTTCCCGCTGCGCCACGCCCAACGTGTCTGGAGGTCCGGCCGCAGTTAACAACCCATTGTGGTGGCGGGGGTCGGGGCCCCCGACCGCCGCCACCACATGGGGGTTGCGACCGGGGTTCCAGGCCGCGCTGACCGAGCCCGACCTCTCGGAGACGTCCGGGACGCTCACCAATGACAGTGAGCGTCTGACATCCGACCGACCCTGGCGATCTCGAACTCTTGCCACACCGGCATTCGGGTCTAGCCGCGTGCGCTTGCTCAAAGCTGTAACGGGCCTCCTGCTTGCGCTTGAGCTGCAGCAGCGCCTGGCCCCGGTTGAACCAGGCATCGCCGTCGCCCGGGTCGAGCTCGACGGCTCGATCCAGAACTGGAACCGAGTCGGCGTAGCGTCCGAGCATGATGAGGGCCGAGCCGATCACATACCAGCCGAGTTGCTGGCTGGCGTCGAGCTCGAGGGCGTGCTCGAGCAGTGGGAGCGCTTCCTCGTACAGTCGACGCGCCACATAGCAGCGCCCCAGGTGCAGCCAGGCCGAAGCTCTGCGCGGGGCGAACTCGATGGCTCGCTCGAAGTGAGGCTGGGCACCTTCGCGGTTGCCCGACTCCCAGAGGCAGCTGCCCAGATACTCCCAGGCCGCCGCGTTCCGCTCGTCGCGCGCCAGGCATTCCTTGAAGCAGCCGCTCGCCTCCTCGAGCCGTCCCAGGTTGAAGAAGGTCATCCCGCGCCCGATCCAGAGGTCAGCCCGGCCAGGGGCCAGCTCGATGGCCCGCGTGAAGCACTCCCGCGCCTCAGTCAACCTTCCGCTGCCAGCCCGGTACAGGCCCAGGTTGTTCCATACCAGCGGGTCGTGCGGATCGCACTCGAGGGCGCGCCGGAAGCAATCCTCAGCCCGCGCGTCGGAGAGCTTCCCCAGAGCCATTCCCAGCTCGTTCCAGGCCGGGCTGCACTGACCGAGTCGCAGGGCCCGGTCGCAGCTATCAACTGACTCGGAAGTACGCCCCAGGTGGCGCAGGCAGGCGGCCCGGTTGATCCAGGCCTCGCGCAGGTCGTTCTTGAGCGAGAGCGCCTGCTCGAGCAACTCCATCGCTTCCGGGTAG
>QWHO01000105.1 GCA_021404945.1 bacterium CPR1 | reverse complement strand
GGGGAGGGGTTGGGTGGGGAGGGGTTGGGTGGGGTGGCAAGAATCGACTGGACCGGCCGCGCCGCACGCGCGCGCAGCCGGCAGGAGAACCAGAGGTGGGGACATGGTCGCTCCGACTTTCACCCCCTTAGCCTGGCCTGGCCCCACCTCGATTGTGTTGCCAAGTGGTGAAATCTGCAAAGGAGATCCCTCCCCAATTGAGGAACTTGTGGCCGCGCTAAAAAGCGTAGTCGCGTTTTCCAGGAGGTTTTGTCGTGTTCGCACGTTTGGGTAAGCTCATCAAGGGATTCCTCAGCCTGTTCATCTCCGGGCTCGAGACGGCCAACCCGAAAGCTCTCTTGGAGGCGGAAGTGGTCTCGCTGCAAGAAGCGGTGGCCACCTACAACAAGAACCTGGCCAAGCAGGCGGCTCTGGTCGAGCGGCTGCGGGCCGCGGTCGAGAAAGAGAAGCGCGAGCTCGAGCGGGCCACCGCCAAGGCCACCGCTCTCTTCAACGCCAAGCAGATGGAAGAGGCCGGCCGGCTGGCTCTGCAGGTCAAGCAGCACAAGCAGTCGATCGCCGACAATGAAACCCAGCTCAAGCAAGCTGACGACCTGTACAAGAATCTCTCCAAACAGCGCGATGTTTACGTGCGCGAAGCTCAGAGCCGCATCGAGAACATCAAGCGCAAGATGTCCCAGGCCGAGATCGCCGAGTCGCAGGCCAAGCTGGCCGAGATCGCCAGCGCCACCGCCTTCGACATGGCCGGCAGCGGAGCCACCCTGCAGCGCCTGGAGGAGAAACTCGACGAGCGCGTCGCCAACGCCGCCGGCAAGGCTCGCGTGGCGGCCGACTCGGTGCAATCGGGCGACTGGGTGATGAAAGCCGACGAAGAGAAGGCCATGGAAGCCCAGGCGCTGGCCGAATTCGCCACCAGCATGGGCCTGGCAGCTCCCCCGCTGCCCACAGCCTCCGAGCCGGCAGCACGCGAGCTCGGACCGGAAGAGACCCAGCGCGACCTGGGTCCGGCTCAGTCAGCATAATCACCAACAAGCTGGCTCCGGCCGGTCATGGATGGACCATGACTTGATACGAATTCAAGAACTCGACCCCGCCAGGGGTTAACCAATCAAGGGAGGGTTGTCATGGCAGGACAGCAACAAGCGGGGCTGACCGGAGCCGGCAAGTTTATCGTCTTGCTGGTGGTGGTCGGGCTTCTGTATGCGGGCTATACGTTCATGGGCAAGAAGCCCACCACCGGCTCGACCAGTGGTGGCACCACCACCGGCACGACCGGGGGGGGTAGCACGACCGGAGGCAGCAGCGGAGGGACGGGCAGCGAGGACCCTTCCGGCCAGCCCGGCCAGGTCACCGTCCAGTCGGAATACAAGTATGTCGCGGCTGAGAAGCTGCCGGCCGTCAAGGGCGTCAGCGGCTACCAGTGGGACGCCAAGGACAAGGTCGTCCAGTTCCCCATCAACGTCTGGATTGGCTGGCTCCCCATCGTGGCCGCCAACCACGGCTTCAAGGCCAATGAAGAGAGCGTTTTCTACAAGAAGTATGGCTTCAAGGTCAAGCTCACTCTGGTAGACGATCCGGTGCAGGCCCGCGACGGCTATGCCTCGGGCAAGTTCCATGTGCTGTGGGGCACCCTGGACATGATCGTGCTCTTCGCCGACGAGCTGATGAAAGATTCTCGCACCGCCCCGCGCGTCTTCCAGCAGATCGACTGGTCGAGCGGCGGCGACGGCATCGTGGTGCGCGAAAGCATCAAGAGCGTCAAGGACCTCAAGGGTAAGACCGTGGTCTACGCCCAGAACAGCCCCTCGCAGTACTACTTCAACAGCCTGCTGCTGTCGGCC
This sequence comes from bacterium CPR1, assembly GCA_021404945.1. Classification (GTDB taxonomy): domain Bacteria; phylum Vulcanimicrobiota; class Xenobia; order Xenobiales; family QWHO01; genus QWHO01. The sequence continues at coordinate 13,538 of QWHO01000105.1, read as the reverse complement.
GGCCTGAGCCCCGGCGACGTCAAGGTGCGCTACACCCAGACCGCCTTTGAGGCCTCGGCCGCCTACGACTCGGACAAGAGCATCGATGCCTGCGTCTCGTGGGCGCCCGACATCTACAACCTGGTCGAGAAGCGCAAAGGCAACCGCCTGCTTTCCACCACCGCCGACGCCAACAAGCTGATCGCCGACGTCTACGCCGTGCGGGCCGACTTCGCCAAGGACCACCCCGACATCGTCTACGGTCTGGTGGCCGGTATTTTCGAGGGCATGGAGCTGGTCAAGGACCCCAAGTCGGCCACCTACTCGCAGGCCGCCACCTGGATGGCCGAGGGCTACTCGATGAAGCCCGAGGACATCATGGGCATGTCGGCCGATGCCCACACCACCAATTTCGCCGAGAACGTCGACTTTCTGACCAACGCCAACAGCCCCACCAACTTCGAGCGCACCTGGAAATCGATCTCCTACGTATACAAGGAGCTGGGCCTGATCCGCGGCACGGTGCAGTTCGACGAGGTCATGGACTTCAGCGTGGTCAAGAAACTGCAGTCCGAGGGCAAGTTCAAGAATCAGAAGAACGAGAACGTGGCGACTTTCGTGCCCACGACCTACGGCAAGATCGCGGCCGAGTCGCCCATCGTCACGACCGTCATCCAGATCCAGTTCTACCCGAACTCGGCCAACCTGCACGAGCCGGCTCGCGATGAGAACGGCATGGCCCTCAAGGGGTCGCTCTACGACCCCAACGTGGACGCGGTCATCGAGCGGGCGGCCAAGCTGGCCGGCCAGTTCTCCAATGCCCGGGTGGCTATCGTGGGTCACACCGATGCTTCTCGCAAGGGCCAGGTCGACCCGGCCCAGGTCAAGCAGCTCTCCCTCGAGCGCGCCAACGCGGTCAAAGAGGAGCTGGTCAAGAAGCACAAATTCGACCCCAACAAGTTCGTGGTCGAGGGCAAAGGCTGGGACGCCCCGGCTGATCCCGCCGATCCCAACAACCACTTCAAGAACCGCCGGGTGGAGATCTCGGTCTACCAGATCGAGGCCGCTCCCTGATGGCCAACCGGGCCGAAGGACTCAGCACGCTGTTTGAGATCCGGAGGCCCACCCCCAGGCTCCTGGCGTGGGGCCTGGGGGCGGCCTATGTCCTGCTGGTGCTTTTCGCCTGGTGGTTCGTCACCCGGGGGGCGGCCGAAGAGCGCATTGTGTCGCCAGTCATCCTGCCCTCTCCGGGCGAGGTGCTGCAGAGCATCCCCATGCTGGTCAAGGACACCCCTCGCTTTCCGGGCGGCATCCAGCGCCATCTGGGCATCTCGCTAGTGCGCGTGATCAAGTCCTGCATCATTGCCACCATCATCGTGGTGCCACTGGGGCTCGTGATGGGAGCCTACGGGCCTATCCGGGCCTTCTTCGAGCCACTCAACATCATCGCCGGCTATCTTCCGCTCATCATCATCGTGCCTTTGAGCTTTGTCTGGTTCGCCCCCCTCGGAGGAGACTGGCAGAAGGTGCTGTTCCTGGCGATCGCCTGCTTCGTCTACATGCTGCCCTTGATCGTCAAAGCCGTGGACGAGGTGGATGAGATGTTCCTCAACACGGCCATGACGCTGGGAGCGCGCGGGCCGAACCTGCTCTTGAAGGTGCTCTTCCCCATCGCCTTGCCGGACATCTACACCGCCATCCGGCTCAGCTTCGGGGTGGCCTGGACCTGGATTCTGGTGGGCGAGGGGCTGGCCGCCGATCCCGAGACCGGCGGCCTGGGCTACGTCTTCAACGCCGCCTACCGAAACGACAAGGTGCTGATGTACATCCCGGCCTTCATCATCCTGGTGGTGGGCTTTCTGGCCGACCGCATCCTGGCCCAGGTGGGGAAGCTCCTCTTCCCCTATCGTTACCTATGAGCGAGCGCCCCCACGTCGTCGAATTCAAGAACGTCCGCCAAATCTTCAACATCGGCACGCCCCGCGAGTATCTGGCGGTCACCGACCTCAACTTCCAGGTGGCCGACCTGGAAGGCAAGGGCGAGCTGATCTCCATGCTCGGCCCCTCGGGCTGCGGCAAATCCACCATCCTCAACCTGATCGCCGGATATCGCGGCTACGTGCCGCCCACCGAGGGCCAGGTGCTGGTGTTCGGTAAATCCGTCACCGGTCCCGGGCCCGACCGGGGCATGGTGTTCCAGAAGTACAGCTCCTTTCCCCATCTCACCGTGCTCGACAACGTCAAGTTCGGGCTCAACGCCTGCAATCGGGGCAAGCCCGAAGAGCGCACCGACATGGCCATGGCCTGGATAAAAAAGGTAGGGCTCGGCGGGCATGAGAATAAATATCCGCGCCAGCTTTCCGGCGGTCAGCAACAGCGGGTAGCCCTGGCTCGAAGCATGGTGCTGCGCCCCCGAATCATCTTGATGGACGAGCCGTTCTCGGCCCTGGACGAGCCGACCCGCATCGAGATGCAGCGTCTTCTGGTAGAGCTCTGGCACGATGTGGAGGCGACCGTGTTCATGGTCACCCACTCGATTGCCGAGGCCGTCTATCTGGCCGACCGGGTGTGGATCTTCGCCACCCAGCCGGGCCGATTGGCGGTCGAGATCACCGATGCGCTGCCTCCGAGCCGTGGGGACGATCCGCTCAGCTCTCAGGAGCGCTCGGACTTCAAAGAGGCGGTGCAGCTGGTGACGCATGAGTTTCAACGAGTGAATCCCTGATGGCACAAGGCAAGAAACCGCTGACCTTCTGGGACTACGTCAAGGGCGCCTTCAACGCCAAGCCCAACATCAAGGGGCTGGGCAACGTCCCGGTCAACTGGCTCTACATGTTGGGCGTTGGGGTGGCCGGGCTGGTCAACCCCGGCTTTCTCTTCATCGGAGCCGGGCTGGAGCTGGCCTACCTCTTCATGGTCAGCCACGATCCGCGTTTTCGCAAGTGGATGGAGGCGATCGCCGCGGCTGAGGAGTCGGGCGACCACCTGGCCAAGAAGCGGGCCATGCTCAGTGGCCTGTCGCACGAGCGCCAGCAGCGCTACCTGGCCCTGGAGAAGAGCTGCTCGCAGCTTTTTCGCATGGGCCAGGGGATGGGTCCCACCGCCGCCTCGGTGGCCGAGGGGGTCAACCGCCTGCTGTGGGTCTTCCTCAAGCTGCTGGTCTCCTCGCAGATGCTGGAGATGCATATGAAGACCGCCCCCCGGCGCGAGCTCGAGCAACAGATCGAAAGCTACCAGCGCGAATTCGACGCAGCCGCGGCCGATCCCAGCAAGGAGCGGCTGGCCAGGTCGCTCGAATCCACCCTGGAGATCGCGCGCAAGCGCCTGGAGAACTATGACCAGGCCGGCAACCAGGCCCAGTTCATCCAGGCCGAGCTGTTGCGCATCGAGCAACAGGTGGCCCTGATGGTTCAGGAGGCCATCCTGAACAAGGACGCCGGCGCCCTGGTGGAGCGGGTGGACGACGTGATGGGCTCGTTTGCCCAGACCCACGACTGGATGAAGCAGAACGCCGAGATCCTGGGACCCATTCAAGACGACCTGGAGACCGCTCCCCCGACCTTCCAGGTCAATTCGTGAGGCTCGATTGTTAAAAACGGAAACCTTCCCCGCCTGGGTGCAGGGCATGCGCGAGGTCTTTCGCGCCGGCACCCTCAGCCAGTTCCTGATCTACGGCAACGTCTTCGACCTCGTGGCCCACCGGGGCGATGACGGCCTGAAGTTCTACGCCCTCAAGGACTACCTGGCCCAGGTGCTGTTCGGCAAGTTTGACTGCGTGCTCTACTACAGCCGCGGCGCCGGTCTCAAGGCCCTCAAGGGCCAGGAGACCTTTTTCAAGTTCCTCAAGATGATGGACGACTGGAACCAGACCAGCCACGCCTCCAGCCGCCTGCCCCGCGACCAGGGCCAGGCCATGGAGCTCTTGGACACCTTCCTGCGCTACAGCCTGCAGCGCACCGTCATCGAGGACGGCCAGGCCAAACGCGACCCCCTGCGGGCCGCGGTGGTCATGGACTACGTGCAGTTCATGGCTCCCGAGACCGGAGGCCAGCTCAACGACCGTAGCACCGAGACCCTGATCCGACTGCTCGACTGGGCGGCCGACCCCAACCTGCTGGGGGCCCAGGTAGCCACCGTGCTGATCACCGAGAGCCTGGCCGGCCTGGCCCGCACGCTGGTGGAGAATCCCTACAACCACAAGGTCAAGATCCCCCTGCCGGGGGAAGAGGAGTGCCTCGAGTTCCTGGATTATCTCTCGGTCCAGTATCCCGAGCTCAAGCCCAGTCTGGATGTGACCCTGGAAGCCATGGCCAAGAAGGTGGTGGGGCTCACTCGGGTAAGCCTGCAGCACATGGTAGCCCTGGCCGTCAAAAATGACAAGAAGCTCACCTCCGAGTATCTCTCGCGCATCAAGAAGGAGCTGATCGAAAAGGAATGCGCGGGCCTGCTCGAGTTCGTGGAGAGCAAGCAGACCCTCGACCACGTGGCCGGCTGCGATGGTGCTAAGACCTGGCTGCGCGAGGATGCGCGGCTGCTGCGCGAGGGTAAGTTCACGGCCGTGCCCATGGGCTATCTGATGACCGGGCGCATCGGCACCGGCAAGACCTGGCTGACCCACTGCTGGGCCGGCGAGGTGGGCGTGCCCTTCGTGGTCTTCAAGAACTTCCGCGACAAGTGGATGGGCAACACCGAGGCCAACCTGGAGAAAATCTTCACCGTCCTCAAGGCGCTGGGCCAGGTGGTGGTGTTCGTGGACGAAGCCGACCAGATGGCCGGCAAGCGCTCCTCGGGCGACTCTGACAACGGCCTGTCCGGCCGCATCTACGGCATGTTCGCCCAGGAGATGAGCAATACCGCCAACCGGGGCCGCATCGTGTGGGTTTTCGCCACCTCGCGGCCCGACCTGCTGGAGGTCGACCTGAAGCGTCCGGGGCGACTGGACGTGCACATCCCGCTCTTCCCCCCTCAGAGTGACGAGGAGCGCACCCTCCTGTTCGAGGCCATGGCTCGCAAGATCAAGCTGCCCCTCTCGCGCGAAGACCTGCCCACCCTGCCCCCCGGAGTGGACCTGGGCGGCAACGAGATGGAGACGGTGATCGTGCGCGCCATGCGCGTCCACGAGCTGCAAGGGGCGGAGAAGAAACCCCTCAAGGAGGTGCTGGCCCAGGTCGTGGCCGAGTACCGGCCCCTGCCGCACGTGAAGAACCTGGAGTACATGGACCTGATCGCCATCAAAGAGTGCACCGACGCGGTCTTCCTGCCCGACCGCTACCGGGCCATCCCGCCCGAGGAGCTCGACCGGCGCCTGACTCAACTCAAGTTGGAGCTGAACATCCAGTGAAGCTTGGACACTTGCTGGAAAAGCTGGGGCTCTGGTCGGACGGCAAGGATGACCCGCCCGCAAAGCCGACCGCGCCCGCGCCCGAGGCCCCCAGGTATGAGACCCGAGTGGTGTCCCTGCAGACCCTCAAGAAGGCCCGCGAGGTAGCCCACCGCGACGTGGAGTCGGGCGCGGCCGCCGCCACGCTGGCTCTGGAGACAACTCCGGAGGAGATCTATGAGTTGGCCGGCCTCCCCGCCGAAGGCTGGACGCTGCCGCGCCTGGGCCAGGAGCTCAAGGAGGGCGATCAGCTCCAGCTGGTGCTGGCCGAGCACAAGGTGGCCCCGGAGGCGCTGCTGGAGGACGGATTCAACCGCGATCGGGCGCTGGACCTCTTCGAAGAAAGCCTGGACTCCAGCGTGCAAGCCTACCTGGAGGCAGCCTCGCAGAAAGCCGCCCTGCTCGAGGCGGAGGCTCGCGAGATCGCCTCCCGGGCCGCGCGCATCCGAGACGAGCAGGCGTCCGTCAAGGCCCGGCTGGAAGCCTGGCGGGAGAAGAAACACCAGACCGAGGACGAGCTCGAGCGCCTGGCCGGACTGGTGGCTCCGCTGATCAACAAGGAGGCGCCCCGCTTCTCGACCGGGCGCAAGATCGTCGCTCCCGCGCCGTCGGCCGAGTCTGACAAGGAGTCGACCGTCAAAAAGACGCCTCAGAGGGAGCCGGCGCCAGAGGCGGAGCGGGCCGTCAAGCACACGCAGGAAATGGAGCCGGTCGTCCAGCACACGCGGGGTCCCGAGGAGGCAGAGGCCGCTCCCTGGGCACCTCCCGCCCTCACCTCGGACGAGCCGCACGTGCACAAGCCCCTGCCGCCCCAGCCAGCGGGCTATGCGCCGCCCATCATTCCCGAGAAGAAGTCAGCGGAAGAAGTCTGAGACCCGGCAACCGAGCCCGGGGGTCTTCCAACTCATCCTCGGCCGGGAGCGCCCGGAGGTGGCGGCGTGCCAAGGCGTGGCATCTCCCCGTCTCATCCCCGCAGAACGGCCGCATCCTGCGTGCGGTTGAAGCGGTCGAAGCGCCCCTGGATGATCTGAAGCTCCACCGCCCGCACCCCCTGGTCCTGGTCGTGCCCCTCGTCCTGCCAGCCGATGAACAGGTGCGAGCCAGGCGAGCGGGCCCGGGCCAGGTTGGCGATCCCCTCCACGGCTCGGATGGCCACCGGCAGCGAGCAGCGCCCGTGCTGAGGAAAGCGCAGCCGGCCACGGGCACTGGGGTAGTAGGGGTGCAGGTTCAGATCCACTGTCAACCCAACCTCGTTGGCCAGGTCGAAGGCGAGCTCGGCCGTGGCCAGGGCGTCGGCCACGCCGTCACCGGTGGTGCCGGGACCGGCCACCACCAGGTTGCAGTCGAGCTGGCAGTCGGCCCCTTCGGCCCGGGCCAGGGCCACGGCCCGGAAGGCGCGGCGGATACCCGAGTCGGACATGTGCTTGTCCAGAGCCAGGTTGCGCACCGACTCGCGGGCGCTTTCCAGGCCCAAAATGGGGCGCAAGGTGTGGCCCAGGCGCCGGGCGCACTCTCCCAGTCGCTTCTGGCTCAGGAAAGCCTCGCGCGAGTCCAGCGAGAGTACCTTCAGGGAAGGCAGGCTGGCCGCCCAGTCCAGGATCTCATCGAGCATCTGCGTCGGAAGCTCGCGGGGATTGAGCGTCGAGCCCGAGTTGTAGAGCACCAGGTGGGCCACCCTGGGCAGCGCCTCGACGTAGTGCTGCTGAAACCAGGCCAGCCGGGCCCGGTTGTCCTCCAGGTTGAACTCGCGTCCCTCGCCGGCGCCGATGTCACAGTGATGGCAACGTCCGGCGCTATAGTAGGGGCACTGACCGCCGGGAGCGTGGTTGCCGAACACCAGGGCCAGGCGCAAGCCGTAGGCATCGTGCACGGGCAGAAAGCGGGCCGCTTCGGGGGGCGCCACGGTCACAGCCGGCGATCCCCCACGAACAGGGCATCCAGGCCCGAGCGGCGGTAGGTGCGCACGGCGTCCTCCACGCAGCACACGATGGGCTCGGAGTCGTTAAAGGAGGTGTTCAGCACCAGCGGGACCCCGGTGAGGCGGTAGAACTCGCTGATGAGGCGGTGAAAAAGCTGATCGGTGCTCGCGCTCACTGTCTGGATGCGACAGCTGCCGTCGTGGTGGACCACGGCCGGGATGCTGGAACGGCGCTCATCCCGGACCGGATAGGCCAGCAGCATCAGATCGCGCGAGGCCAACGCCCCCGGCCGCTTCGAGGGTAACTCGAACCAGTCGCCCGCGTGCTCTTGCAGTACGGCCGCGGCGAAGGGGCGGAAGGGCTCGCGATGCTTGACGCGGTCGTTGAGCACCGCTCGCAGATCCCTCTGTCGCGGATCAGCCAATAGCGAGCGATGGCCCAGCGCCCGGGGCCCCAGCTCGAGGCGCCCCTGGAACCAGCCTACCAGCTGACTTTGCGAGAGGCAGAAGGCCGCCTCCCCAGCCGGGTCGTCGGTAAGTGTGCCCTGCTCGGTCTGGTAGGCCGGCCCCAGGAAGGGCGTCAGCGGGCCCATCCGGCGGGTCGCCCCTCGCCGGTGGGCCAGCTCCAGAGCAGCCCCCATGGCCGTGCCCGCGTCGTGGGCGGCTCCCGGAATGTAGAGCGCCTCGAAAGGCCCCTCGCGCTCGAGGCGAGCGTTGGCAACACAGTTCAGAGCCACCCCGCCTGCGTAGGCCAGGTTGGAGGACCCTGTCAGGCCGTGCAGGTGGCGGGCCAGGCCCAGCACGATCTCCTCGGTGCGCCGCTGCAGGGCGGCGGCCAGATCGGAAAAACGCGGCTCCAGGTGGGACTGGCCGGCCTGGTGGCGGGGCCCGAACAGCTCTTCCAGCCCCTGCACGTCGCCGCTGCGAAACCTCGCCAGCTTTGCGTCGACAGCAAAGCCGTTGTCGGTGACCCGGAGCAGCCGATTCAAAGCCGGCATGGCCCGGTCGGCCTGCCCGTAAGCCGCCAGGCCCATGACCTTGGGCGCGTCGTAGACCGCGAATCCCAGGTAGACGGCCACCCGCTCCCAGACGAACCCCAGCGAGTGGGGATAGGGGATTTCCTCCAGCAGCTCCAACTCGGCCCCGTTTCCCCGCCCCAGCCAGGTGGTGGCCTCCTCCCCGATCCCATCCACCACCAGCACCGCCGCCTCCTCGAAGGGCGAGGGGTAGAAGGCGCTGGCGGCGTGGCACAGATGATGGGAGAGAAACTCGACCGGACGGCCCAGGTGCTCGGGAATCCGATGCAGAGCGGCCTCGAACAGGGATTCCCCGGCCTCGGTGCCCCAGCTGTCTGGCTCAAGCGGGTAAGGATCCCCACCCACCCGGCGTCGGCCCGGCTCCAGGGCGTAAGCCACCTGATCCACCTCGCCCCCGGCCGCCTCCAGACAGGCGGCGATGGCCTTCAGGGGCAGCTCGTCGGGGTTCTCCACCCGGGCCTCCTTGCCGTGCTTGCGCCGGCTGAGACGCTCCTCCTCGATGGCCAGCTCCACCCGCCCATCCACCACCAGCGCGGCACTGGACTCGTGGTAGGCCGAATTGAGACCAAGAATCTTCACAGTCGGCCGACCTTCGCTTTGCAGGGCAACCCCTCCCCTGGTCAGGCCAGGCGCAACACCCTCTCAGATCTTGTAGTGTAAAATCTACTTTTTGCACTACAAGATTTTGCAGGGTTCGACGGAGGACGTGGCTCCACAAGAGCAAGTCCGGGCCGAGGGCTGCACCGGGGGAGGAAAGCCCCCTTGGCTTGAAGGAATCTCTGAACGATGAGCGAGTCCGCCGCCCTTCTGGAAGAGGGCCTGCAGCACGAGAACGAGGGTCGCATCGCGGAAGCGATGGAGACCTATCGTCAGGTGCTGGCCCTGGAGCCCGACAACGCCCGGGCCCTGCTCTTGAGAGGACTGGCTCTGCTCCGCGACACGGAGGACTATGAGCAGGCCCTGGCCGACTTCGAGCGGGCCTGCGAGCTGGATGCCACGGCCTGCCAGTGCGAGAGCGACTCCGACCTGGGAAAACGCATCGACTGGGCTCTCAAGGTCTTCGAGTGGGAGGCCGAGGTCGACCCCAACTCGGCCCAGGTCCACCTGATGCTGGCCCGGGCCCTGAAGGCCTTCGGGCGGCCGGATCGAGCCAAGCTATCAGTAGAGATGGTCCTTCAGCTCCACCCCGACAATTGGGAAGCCTCCCACCTGTCGGCCCGACTGGCCATGATCCAGGGGCGCTACGAGGCGGCCGTCAAAGACCTGCAACAACTGGTGCGAGGTCGCTCCAACGAGCCGGGCCTGCAATACGAGCTGGGGCTGGCCTACGATAGAATGGGCTCGGGGGGGCCCGCCCAGCGCCACTTCGAGAAGGCCTGCGCCCTGGACCCGGTCGTTCCCCAGTACCGCCTGGCCCTGGCTGACCTGGCCTTGCGCCAGGGGCGCCTGCCTAACGCCGTGCAGGGCTTCGAGTCCGTGCTCAAGCTGCAGGAGGGACACCCCCGGGCCCTGCTCGGTCTGGCCCGCTGCCATCGAGCCCAGTACCAATTCGATCAGGCCATCGAACGCTACCAGCAGGCCCTCCAGGCCATGCCGGGAGAGCCCGAGGCCGAGCGCGAGCTGGCCGAAGTGCAATTGCAGGTGGGCCAGCCCCAGACCGCCCTCTCCAGCCTGACGCGCGTGGCCGAGGCCGAGCCCGACAATGCGGAGGGCTGGCTGGCGGTTGCCCGAGCGGCCGAGGAGGGCGAGAACCTGTCCCGGGCCGTGGATGCTTACCAGCGCGCCCTGCGCCTGGATGAGTCCAATCACGCTGCCTGGGCCCGCCTGGCCCAGGTGCAGGCGCGGGGACAACAGATCGAAGATGCTCTCCATAGCCTGACCCGGGCTGCCACGCTCGAGCCGACCGAGGTGGCCTACCCGATGGCCAGCATCGACCTGCTGCTGCGCAGCGGTCAGCGCGACCAGGCCCGCGTGCACCTGTTCCGGGCGGCCGCCCTGCACACGGCCAGCTTCGACCTGCAGATGCAGGCCGGTCTGCAATTCATGGAGTTGGGGCAGTTCGAGCCCGCCTGGCGGGCCCTGTCGGCGGCCGTCCGCCTGCGGCCAGACCAGGCCCTGGCCCAGTGGGCGCTGGGTCAGGTCTTCTTGCGCCAGCAGAAGCTGGATGAAGCGTTTGCTTGCTTCCGGGCGGCCCTGAAGCTCGACCCGCGCCAACTGGGCACCCTGCTTGGAATGGCCCAGGTGTGCCGACTGCGGGGCCAGCTCGATCTGGCCCAGGACTTCGTGGAGCAGGCGGCGGAGCTCCAGCCCAATGCTCCCCCGCTGCTCGAGGAGATGGCTCACCAGGCGGCCGCCCAGGGGCAGGTGGCCGGGGTGAAGGCTCTGGTGGCCCGCCTGCTGTCGGTGGGAGCAGACCCTCAGCGCCTCTGGCCCGTACTGGAAGGCTGGGCCCGAGCCCTGGCCAGTCCGGAGCCGCTGGAGCCATTCTGTCAGTGCTACCCGCACTTCGCCCTGGCCGGGCAGCTCGCTGCCGAGCTGAGCGCGGTCGCGCCCGCTGGCAGCGAGGAAGAGCTCGAGAGCGGCGAGGAGGTTCTCGAGGAGGTCGAGTACGTCGAGGAGCTCGAGAGCGGCGAGGAGGTGCTCGAAGTCGTATCCGAGGAGGGCGAGGTGCTCGAGGAGATCGAGCAAGAGGAAGAACCCCTCGAGATCGTAGAGGAAGAGCACGTCCTGGCAGAGAGCGAGGGGGAGGTTCTCGAGGTCGTCGAGGAAGAGTTCCTCGAGGAGGAAGAGGAGGTCGAGCCGGCTCTTGAGGTCGTGGAGGAAGAAGTGCGTGTCCTCGAGCAGGCTCCACCTGTGCCGCGGCCAGCGCCCCTGCCGGGAGCCAGCGCGGGGGATTTCAGCCCCTTCCCGACCTGGAGCCCGGAGCCCGAGCTGCCCGCCGCCCAACCCCAGCAGGAGGTGAGCCCTTTCCCGCAGAGGCCAGCTCCCGTCGAAACTCCCGCCGGCGAGTTGCCCGACCTGCCCGAGAGTCTGCCTTTGCCGGTTTTAGAGCCTGCGCAAGTCCCACCACCTTCCGAGATGGCGCAAACCGAGGCGGCTGAGTCCGCTCGGGAAGCCACTGCCGCCGAGGAGGCAGTGAACATCCCGGCCGAGCAGGCCGAAACGGCCGAGGAAACCATCGCCAAGCAGACCCGGGAGCCCGAGACTGCCCCGGAAGCCATCGTCGCCGCGCCGGCTCAGGAGCCCGCGACGGAAGCCACCGCCGCGCAGGCCCAGGAGGCCGAGCCTGCCGAGGATGCCATCGTTGCGGCGCAGGCCCAGGAGGCCGCGACGCAAGTCACCGCCGCGCAGATCCCGGAGGCCGAGGCAGCCGAGGAAGCCATCGACGCCGCGCAGGCCCCGGTGGCCGCGGCGGAAGCCATCACCAGGCACGCCGAGGAGCCCGAGCAGGCCGAGGAGCCCGAGACGGCTCCGGAAGCCATCCTCGAGCAGGCCCGGGAGCCCGAAACGGGCCCGGAAGCCCTCGCCGGGCAGGCCGAGACGGCCCCGGAAGCCATCGCTGAGCAGACCGAGGAGCTCGAGACGGCCGAGGAAGCTATCTCTGAGCTGGCCCCGGAGCCCGAGACCTGCGAGGAAGCCCTGTCCGAGCAGGACCAGGAGCTCGAGAGGGCCGAGGAAGCCATGGCCGAAGTCGCTGCATCTGCCGAGGAGGCTCGAGAAGAGGAGCCACCGTCCTCCCGGGCGCCGCTCCGGCATCCGTCCCAGGAGTCAGAAGAGGGGCCCGTCCCCCAGGACGATTGGTCTCAGGACGACCTCTACCTGCCTGACAGCCCGGAGCCGGTCGAGCAGCTCGGCCCTCGCCACCAGCTCGGACGGGCCCATCAGAAGGCATTCGAGCTCCCCTCCAGGCGGGGTCGTCAGCAGGCCGACCAGACGGCCACCCTGCGCGAGCTCTATCGCCTGGAGGAGGCTGCTTCCGAGGCCGGTCTGTGGGCGGGCATGACCTCTTCTCTGGCGGCCCTCGAGCTGGCCCGCGCGTGGCTGGTGGCGGCGCCTTCTAGCCACCCGGTGCGCGAGTTCTTCCAGAGCCACAGCCTCGACCTGGCGGCTGCGCTCGAGGAAGCCGGAGCCCTGGAAGAGGCGGTCTACATTCTGGATAATTGCCTCGAGCTGGTGGACGACGCCGCTGTCCGCATCAAGCTGGCCTCTCTTTGTGCCGAGCAAGCCCTGGAGCGAGGCGCGCGCGGGCGCCACCCCGAGGCGGTCAGGCTGGCCCAGCGCCGGGTGGAGTTGCTTCCCGACGGGACTGAGGCCAGCGAGCTCCGCGACGAGTGCCTGCGCCAGTGGGCCGAAGCCGGCCCGGTGGGCGCCGAGCTGAGGGCCTTTCAGCGCGCCCAGAAGCGAGCCGGGCTCAACCTGGTCGTCTCCGCCAACCCGCGCCCGCCCAGGCCCGAGGAGGAGAATGAGCCCCCGCTCCCCACCGCCAGCGCTGACGAGCTGCGAGCTCAGCTCCTGGAGAGCCCGGAGAACTCCTCGCTGGCTCGCCAGCTCGAAAGCTTGCTTGCGCCCGAGCAGCGGGTGGCCTTCTTCCGCGACCTGGTCAGCCAGAAACCCGACGCTGTGGCCTTCCTGGTCGCCCTCGCTCAGGCCTACGAGGCTGCCGGTCAGAGCCAGCTGGCGGTGGTGCAGTTCCAGAAAGCCCTCAAGCTGGGTGCCTCTCCCGAGGTGGCCGAGCAACTGGCCGGCATCTACGAGCGGCTGGGTAAACCCAAGCTGGCCGCCAAAGTGCCCTCAAGCTGGGTGCCTCTCCCGAGGTGGCCGAGCAACTGGCCGGCATCTACGAGCGGCTGGGTAAACCCAAGCTGGCCGCCAAAGTGCGCAAAGGCAAGGGCTAGTCAAGACCGGCTCCCGGCGCAGGACTGGCCCGACAGGGCACGAAGGCCGGCCTGTGCCCCGCCTCATTGGTTTGCTCTATGGCCGGGAGGAGACCTTTCCTCCGGCCCTGATCCACGAGATCAACGCCCGCCGCCTCAAGGACGTTCGCGCCGAGCCGGTGCGCCTGGGGGCGGTTTCGGCCGTGGAAAGCTGTCCCTATCGGGTGATCGTCGACCGCATCTCGCACGCCATCCCCCTTTACCGCGAGTATCTGCGCCACGCGGCGGTCAACTCCAGCACCTACGTGATCAACAATCCCCTCTGGTCCGACCTGGACGACCGCTTCTTG
>QWHO01000625.1 GCA_021404945.1 bacterium CPR1 | reverse complement strand
TGGTAGCTCACGTCCACGCCGCCCGGCCCCTGCACCCGCGTCAGCCGGTTTTGTTTCGCGTAGCGACCTCTCGTGGAAGCTATGGCGGGTGCGCCCATCACGGTAAGATACCGCGCGCAAAGGCCTCAGCCCTGCGTGGGACTGAGGCTAGCGCCAGCTGTCAGGGCGCGCGATCGGGAAACCCTTCTTGCCCGGGGAGGGGTCGGGGAGCTGGCAGCGTTTCAGGCGCTCTTCTCCGAGCTTGAGCCGGATACCGCAGACCTGCCAGAGCTCCTGGCACTCCCGGTCCGGCGGCAGCACCAGCATACGCTCCTTCTCCGGGAACAAGGTTTCCACGGCGCGGAGCGGGGGCACCAAGTCGGCGTCAGCTGAGACCAGGATCACGCGGTCCCAGCGGTCTTGAAAGAGGTCGCGCATGATCTCGACGGCGATGTTGACGTCGGTCATTTTCTCCTTGGGCACCCAGGTTACGTGCTTGCACTTATCGCAGTTCAGCTCTTCGCGCTTGTAACGTCCGTAGAGGATCTTCAGGTCCTGTAAGCCTTCCAGGGCATCGAGGTAGTCGATCTGGCGCTTGCGCTTCTCGCTGGCGCCGGTGAGACGAGCCGTGAAATACTTGGCCACGGTCAGCTCCTGGTTGGCGCGCAGAAGGCCCCGAGCCAACGCCAGCACGTCCAGCCAATAGTAGCGCTGCCAGCCCAGTCGCTTCAGAGCGAAGTAGAGATTGAAGCCGTCGATGTAGACCCCGATTCGTTGCACGTCAGCTCCAGAAAAAGAAGCGCCCACCCCGCGAAGGGAGGGCGCCTAAACCGAAGATGCTATCTTCGGCTATGGTTGCCTTCAGGATACGCTCGGCTCGAAAGACTGTCAAGCGCACTAAGCACGGCAGGGGCGCGCCAGCGTGCGCGGGCTCACGTTGCCCTCGATCCCCGCTTGCCGGGCATGCTGCTGGACCACCCGGGCAATTCCGGCGTCCCCGAGCCGGGTCCCTGTCCGGGTCAAGAAGACGGCCAGCTCGTCTTCCTTCGGCTCGAGCGCCGGGCGGGCGTCCCACAGGTAGGTCGAGAGCAGCTCGGCCAGGTCGCCCAGGTCCAGCACCCGGGGCCCGGCATGTCGGCGGAGCGTCAACTGCTGCTTGCGCACCTGGACGTCGGCCAGGTCGAGGCGGTGCAGCTGCTGCTTGGTGAGCCGGAGCTGGGCGATCAGGGACAACAAAGTCAGGTCGCGCAGGCCGATCGGGGTGCGGCGGTCCGGCAACGACAGGATACGCTGCACCTCCTCGGCGGTCAGCTGGCGTTGCTCGTGCTGCACCGGTTTTGGAAGCACCAGGGTCAGGGTCGGATCCTCGTCCAGGTGGCCGCGGCGCATTCCCCAGCGCAGCCAGGCGCGCGCCATCTGAAGCATCTGGTAGACGGTGTTGGGCGAGTAAAGCTGGCCCTGCTGGCTGCGAGTCCAGAGCAGCCGTTGTTGGTAGGCGCGCACGAGCTCGAATCGAACCGCGTTCATGCGCTCGGCACCGTGCTCGCGGCAGTAACCGATGAAGGCGCCCAGCCAGCGCTCCATCAGGTAGAGGGAGCTGGGCGAGCGCCAGGCCTGGCGGTGCTCCTCGAGATAGAGTTGTAGCAGGTTTTCCCAGGTCATGGTTGGTCCTCCTTGGTTTGCGATCGAGGGTGGGTGCGCCGGTGCTCTCGGGCCACCGCCTCAGAGCTCAGGCGGGTGTAAATCATCGTGCTCCGGAGACACTGGTGGCCCAAGAATCGGCCCACGTCCTCGAGCGAGGCGCCGCCCTCGAGCATGTGGGTCGCGCAGGAATGGCGTAGCATGTGCGTGGTCACGTGCAGCTTCAGGCCGCTCTTTTTCGTGGCCAGCCGCAGCAGCTTGTTGAAGCAGTTCTTGTCCAGTCGCCCACCGTAGCGGCTCACGAAGAACGCCTTCTCTCCAGGCCCGGGAAAAAGGCCCGGACGGCTGCGTCTCAGGTAGGCTTCCAGGGCCTCGGCCAGGCGCCGGCCGATGGGCAGCACCCGGCAAGAGCCGGCCTTGCCCCGGCGCACGCTCAGGCAGCGCTCGCTCAGATCGACGTCGTGCAGGTCGAGCAGCCGGACCTCGGCCAGACGTAGCCCGCTCGAGTAGAAGGTCTCCAGGATGGCCCGATCGCGCACCCCCAGCGGCGTGCAGGGGTCGGGCTGGACCAGCAGCAGCTCCACCTGCTCCACCGTCAGGGAGCGCGGAGTCGGCTCGGGAGGCCGGGGCGTGAAGAGCGTGAGCGTGGGATCCTGGAAGAGCAACCCGCGCTTCACCATGCCCTGGAAGAAGTCGCGCAGCGCCGACACGTCCCCGTTGAGGCTGGACACTTGTCGGACACCTGTCCCGGACTTGCCCGGCAGCCGGCCGAGCTCCGCCACGAAGCTCTCCAGGTGGTCGCAGGAGACCTGGCCGGGGCCCAACCCGAGTTTCCGGCAGTAAGCCTGCCAGCGTCGCAGAGCCAGCTCAGCCTTGCGCACCGTGTCAGCCTTCAGGCCGCGCTCGGCCAGGTGCGGGAGCCAGCGCGTGATCCAGCTGTCCCAGGTCATGCCGACAGGCCTCGCTCGCGGGGGTGGCAGCGCTGGTGCATCTGCCGCAGGTCGCTCAGCTCCACCCGGGTGTAGCGCTGGGTGGTGGCCACCGAGGCATGCCCGAGCAGGCACTGGAGGTGGCGCAGCTCGGCCCCGCCGCGGAGCATGTGCGTCGCGCAGAACTCCTATAAGGAAATGGTGGCCGGGAAAAGGATCATCCCGGGCACCCTGGTATCTCGTGGCTTCCTACAGTCAAGAGAACGGAGCGAC
>QWHO01000104.1 GCA_021404945.1 bacterium CPR1 | reverse complement strand
GCGCCTGGTTCGGGCCGGCAGGCCGGTGGAAACCAGCTTGCGCAGCTCGGTGGGCCCGATGCGGAAGCCTTCCACAGAATGACGGCTGCGCGACGCTCGACACAGGGGGGGGTGAGGCCGCACTTCCAGCAGGCCGCCTTCGCTGAGCACCCCTGCCGCCCGCTCGGCCCGCTCGCGGCTCAGGCCGCTGGCGTGGATCAGAACCGCAGAGGAGAAGGGCTCGTCAGCCAGACAGCCCAGCTCAAGCAGAACTCGCCCATCCTCTGGCAGAGATTCCAGGGCGGAGAGCACGTCGGCCATCGGGTCGGCGGGCAAGCGGGTGGCCTCCAACCGCCCCTCTTGTTTCTTGAGAAGCCCGGTCACGGCCAGGATCAGGGCCAGCAACCGCAGGCGACGAGGAGAGCCGCCTGCGTGGGCCACCAGCCACTCCTCAAGAGTCTCGTCGGGCTCGCCCCCGAGATCCATGCGGATGAAGATGGCCATGTCGCTCTTGGAGAGGGCCGCCAAGGTGTGACGCGCACAGCGGGGAAAGCGCGCCGCCGCGGGCGGGGTGACGGAGATGATCCAACTTGACCCGGCCGGCGGCGTGAGCCGGGCCAGTTGCTCGAGGGTGCGCCGGGTCAGCGAGTCGAGCCGCTCGAAGTCGTCCACCAGCAAGACGCACGGGCTGTCGGCCAGACCCCGCCGGAGAGCCCCGGCCAGCGAGTCAGGCCGGGTCGAGTGCTCGGCTTGAACGGCCAGAATCGTGAGCAGCTCGCCCACCGAGTTGCCCGGACCAAGCTCATGCACCTTTCTGGTGGAGCGCAGTTGCTCGGCCAACTCGCCCAGGACCGAGCTACGCCCGATCTCGCTCGCGCCCACCAACAACGAACCGACCCCCCGGTCGGAGCGGCAGAGGCCGGCCAGCACTTCCAGGTCGGAACTGCGGCCGATGAGCAGCGCGCTCTTCATGGGGGGTTTGTTCTCTGGGCCAGGAACCTGACCCTACAGTCCAGGGTCGTATCGTGGACTACAGGGGCCCCGTGCCCGGGCGGCTCGAAGGGTTCTTTAATGTGCTCGCACTTTGGTCTTGCACACGAGCACAATCTGACGAACGCGCCGGAACGCAGTTCCGGCGCGTTGTAAAGTGCAAGACCAAAGGCCTTGCACTTTAGTAGCGGTCGCGACCGCCGCCGCCACCACGACGGCCGCCGCCACCGCCACCACCCTGACGCGAGAAGCAGTCGCGGCAGTAAACCGGGCGGGCACCAGTGGGAACGAAAGGAACCTCGGTCTGTTTGCCACACTCGGCGCAGGTGGCCGGGTGCATTTCGCGGGCGCCACCACCACCATAGCCGCCGCCACCGCGGCTGTCAGAATACCCACCGCGGTCTCCACCGCCGCTCCGCTTGCGGGCCGCGCGACAGTCAGGGCAACGGCCCGGCTGGTTGGTAAAGCCCTTGGATGCGTGGAACTCCTGCTCGCCGGCAGTGAATGTGAAGGACTGTTGGCAATCGGAACAGGTCAGGGTCTTGTCGCTATACGTCATATAGCCTCCTTGAGTTGAATGAAAATGAGGCTATCGACGGTCACAAAATGAAACGACGGACAACCAGGGGTGCACCTTTTCGCCTCGGGGACAAAAACCCTGCTGAGCGCTCCAACTTCCAGGTTGGCTCGGAGTGGTCGGTGAATGAGGAGGGGCATTTGCCGCCGGAGCCGTCGAGCCGCTCCCGGGGCGCAGCCGAATCGAGAAATCTGCCGGACTCGTGCCTCCCCGTCCATGAGGTTGGACTTCAAGCTCAAGGCAGGGCTGCGCCTCGGCAAATGCTTCGTGTCCTCGTGCTCTACTTCTTCTCCAGCACGGCTTTGATCTGCCCACTCATCCGAAGGGCCGAGCGCATCGCCCCATCCGAATGACTGCTCTCTGTGAAATCCCCACCGAAGTAGATCCGCCCGTGCGGCTTGCGCAGCCCCTCGGAAAGCTCATCAAACCTTGACCGCCCCACCGGCCACGAGGCGATGGCCCGCGGGTGATAGCGGTAGAAGGTCCAGCGCTTGATCATCGCCTTGCTCCCTGGCCAGGTCTGCTCCATGGCCTTCTCCATGACGTTCTGCACGTCGTCGAGCGACATGGTGCGGCTGTTGAACTCCTCGGCGTGCGCCCCGGTGACCAGGAAGTTGAGCATCACTTTGTCCTTGGGACCGACGTCATGGCCGGGGTAGATGCACCCCAGCGCCCCTCCGCTCAGGATGGGCAGCACGATGTTGCCGTTCACGGTCCAATACTTCTCGGCGGCTCTGTCGAGCAGGCAATGGGCGGTGAAGTAGGCGCCCCAGGTCTGGGTGTGGATGGCCTGATACACCTTCTCGTCCAGCCGCGGCACGAACTGGATCTCGAACAGTCGATAGAGCGGGACGGTGAGCACCACGTACTTCGCCTTGAAGACTTTCGCGTCGAAGTTGGCGGCGTCCACAGCCCGTACTTCGACGCCGTCGGGGCCATCGATGACGTTGGTGACCTGGGTGTTGAGGGAGATGTTCTCCTCGCCGATGGCCCTGGCCAGGGCCAGGGGGAGCTTCTCATTGCCGCCCACGCAGTGGTGCGGGGTAGCGCCCCTGCCCACGAAGAGGTGCCACTCGGCGATGCCGTCCAGGGCGCTGATCCTCTTGATGCTGGTTCCGATCTCGGGCTCGATGACAGCTTTCACCAGTTTGCGGGCGAAGGGGGAGAGGGCTTCTTTTTCCAGCCAGTCCTCGAAGGACACATCCTTGAGCTTCATCAGCTCGGGTGGGATCTTGCCGGACTCGACCTGGTGCACCAGATCCTCCATCCGCTTGTCCCAGGTCTGGTATTGCGGGTAGTCCTTGGCCAGAGTGGCTTTGATGAAGTCCTGGTTGGAATCGTAGTCGGTGAAGGGGTAGAGCTTTCCGTCCACCATGAAGCTGGACATGCCAGGCTCGACGAGCTCGAGCTCGACCTTCAGCTCTCTGGCCAGATCGATGGCGGGGTTGCCGGTCCAAAACTCGGCCAGACCGACCTCGGCCTGGGTCTCGTCGGGGTAGCTGGCGGTGCGGGCGCGCCCCCCCACGCGGGGGGTCAGCTCGAGCACCCGGAAGCTGATTCCCGCCTGCTTGAGCTGGTAGGCCGTGGTCAGTCCACAGAGGCCGGCTCCGACGATCAAGACGTCCACCGGTTCAGCAGTGACCGTGGGAGAGGCTGCGGGGCTCGCCGTGGTGCTGGGCACAAGCTTGCTCGGGCTGAGGGTGGGCGTGGGCCCACCGGTGGTCGGCGTCTGCTGGCATCCGAGCAGCAAAGCCAGGAAGAGCAGCGGGAGGAGCCTTCGGAAAGCGATCAACGGATTTCACCCCTGTTCAAAGTGGCGCCTTCTTCTCAGGGTGACGCAGGTTGACCTCCAGGAGCGCAGCCGGCAACCCCCTTGACACAGTTTTCCGGCTGCGCGACGCCCACCATAGTGTGCTGGAAGTCCGGCCGCCTACAATATCTTGTGGTGGCGGCGGCGGGGGTAGGGGCCCCCGAGGGCGTAGCCCCTCCGACACCACATGGGGGGTTGCGGCCGGACTTCCAGGCAGGCGGCTCCGTTCCTGGCTGAGGCGCGTTGCCGTGCATCAACGAATCTGGTTGCTGTCAGAGGCTTCGCGCTGGTCGAACAGGGCGGCGATCTTCACCGCTCGCTCGGCGGCGGCGATGACCGAGCGGGCGCCACGGGTATGGGCGTCAAAGATACTCACGCTCACGGCCTGGCCCGTCACCACCGCCACCCAGGCGTGCCCGTCGGGCTTTTTCGCCTGCACCAGCTCGGCGATCTGGCGGCGCAGCTCGACCGATGTCAGAGCGGCCAGGGTGAGCTCGGGAGCCCTGCTCTCGATGGTGCAGGCCTGGTTGAAGGCCGGGTCGCTGAGAGCCTCGGTGTCGCGCAGGGGCAAGAAGCCGACCTGGCGCAGCGTGAACTCGAACTCGAAGGGGCGCGAGTAGACCGCTTCCACCGCCACGTCTGGGAGGTAGACCCCTTCCGAAGCCGACTTCCAGCCTGCGCCCAGGCGCACCTCGACCCCATCGATACGACCGTGGTAGCGGTGGGGAGCAACCTTCTGCAGCCCCAGGCTGGTGGCCGCCTCGTGCACCGCCCGCCGGCGTCCGGTCTCACTGCGCGCCACCACGACCGCAAGACCGACCACCAGGAGCAATACCCCGCCAAACCCGAGCACGTCCTGCCAGCCCATCACCGGGCAATTCGACCAGGCCCCGGATCCGCCCTTGCTTCTTGAGCGCCTCCAAAGAAGACGGTCAGGGGGGTGCGGCTGACCTCCAGTGCTGTTATCAGAATTTCTTAAGCATGGGCGCATAGGCTGGCCCTATGCGGGTCATCCCTCTGAATCAATGCGTGCCCTTCAGCCGCCCCCGGGCGGCCGTGCCGACGGCCACCAGCGCCGACAGCGGCGATCAGGTCAGCCTGTCCAGCACGGGAGTCAATTCGAGGGCCTGGCTGTGGAGCTCGCTGGCCACGGCCGGGATTCTTTCCGCCGGCCAGACTCCAGGGCCGACCGGGGTGGCGCTTTCGGCCGAGCAGCGCAAGGGGCTGCTGGCCCAGCTTCAGCAAGTGCAAGATGAGGGGGGCAAGCTTCTGTCCGAGCGCAGCTGGCTGGGTCGCCAGTGGAACGGCAGCCCCTTCCAGGATCTGACGCCCGGCGAGGCGCTGGAGAAGGTTACGGCTAACCCTCGCCAGATCGATAACCTGCTCTGTCAGCCGCCGGGCGAGTCAAGCCCCACAAGAGTTCGCTCGATTGCCACCCTGGCTGCCCTGGATACTCTCTACTTCAAAGCCGACCCCACCGGGCCCACCGAGAACAGCCTGCGCAACCTGTATGATCACGGCTACGAGGTGCTCGAGGACAAGAAGAAGCTCTCGCGCCTGGAGGCCTTTGAAGCGGCTTACTCCGAGAGCTATCGTAGCACCGAGCTGAAGGGGCCAACCCGACTGGGGGGCTGGAGCCACAGGCCCGGTCACTACCAGAAGGCGGACTTTTTTCACGTCACCCACGATCCGCGCTCACTGCCCGACGCCGAGCTCGGCCAGTCGCTGCTCGACCTGCAGGCGCAGGGCTGGGTTGAGAATGCGGAGGCGACCTACAACGCGCTGCACGGCAAGAACAAGGTCAGCCTCTTCTACCAGAAGATCCCCGTGGCGAGCTTGAATGAGGCCAGCACCGAGGCCGTTCTAGGGGCTCTGGAGAGGGCCCGTCCGGCCTGCGAGCTGGCTGATCGCATCCTGGTTCCGCTGGTCACGTCGGGTCGGCTGAGCGGCGCGGATGCTGCCAGCGTGCTGGTCACGGCCCAGCGCCCGGACTGCGATGTCAAGGATTTGATGCGCCTGGTGGAAGCCTCGATTCCGCATGCCCGCGAACTCCCTGATGGTAAGCCCGGCCAGTTCGCGGCCGCTCAGCTCGGCAAGCTTCTCGATCAAAAAAAGACCGACCGCGTGGACACCTTGATTGAGCTGGTAAGAAGTTTCAAGGGCGAAGCTCCGGAGAGCCTGGAGCTGCTGGACAGCCCCAAACACAGCCAGGGGCTGTGGGCCCTGCCCCTGAGCGAGCGCAGCCGGCACTTCCAGACACTGGCGCGCCTGACCGGGGCGCGCGACGCGCGCACGCTGCTGGCCCTGCTGGACAAGCCGATGAGTGCTAACGAGGTGGCCGGCCGGGTCGAATTGCTGACCCGCCTGGCGGCCAGCGAGAAGCTGGACGGCTTTGTCTCGACCCACTCGATCGAGCGTGACTACAAGCTTCTGGCCGAGCATGACCTGGAGCGCACGCTATCGGCCTATAAGAAGGTGGCCGACCTGGCCCTCCTCAACGGGGGCACCGAGCACGTGCCGGCTCTGACCCTGGCCGAGCTGCGAGGCTGGGATGCCGCCGTGCTGTGCCAGACGGCGGTGTGCCTGAGCCATTACGAGGGGGTCAAACCGGAGGCTGATCTGGCCGCGCTGGTCTCGGGCGCAGGCCCGGAGGAGGCCGCCGCCCCGGCCGCCGAGCGCTATCTGAAGCTGGTGGAGGGCCTGGTGCCCGGCCGCCAGGCGTCCCAGGCCCGGGCTGTGTTCGCCCAGGTCAGGACTGAGCAAGACCTTAAAGATTTCCTGCTCTTGCTCGAGCACCTGACCCCGGACGGCCACCAGGAGCGCGCAGCGGAAGTTTTCACCGAGCTCAGGCAGGCTTACCCGGGAGACGCCTTCCCGGCTGCACTGCGCTCGGCCCTGGAGTCGCTGGCTCTGGGTCGCAGCCCGGACGACCTGCTGCGCTCGGCCGGCACGGCCAGCGCCCTGGAGGTGCAGGAGGGCCAGCTGCGGGTGGGCGGGGTGGTCTTGAAAACGAAGACCGGCTGAGAGTCTTCGTCTTCGTTCGGCTCCAGGAAGAATCGACCAGCAGGATTTCGAGCCAGAGTCAGGGGCTCCCACGAAACGAGGGCCGGATCAGCGGTGCTCGCGGTAGATCCGGTGCACGAACTGTCCGGCCGGGGTATCGCGCCACTTTTCTACTTGAGAGCGCATCTCGGCCGGAACCTCCGCTTCGGTGGCGCTGCTGCCCCGAAATCCGGTAGCCCCCGTGGGGGGGGCGGCCAGCGCGGACCAGGTCAGGTCAGCGGCCGTGAGCTGATCCCCAAACAGATACCGCCGTCCGTCGGCCAGCATCTCGCTCACCTTGTCCACATATTCCTGGATGCGAGCCGTGGCTCGCTCGGCCGCCTCGCGGTTGATGCTCAAGCCCTTCTTCATACCCAGGCCGATGATGGGAGCCATCATCCCGAAGGCCAGGCGCTCCTTGCCAGGCGCGCCCTGGCAGCACAGTCGCACATAGAGCGAGCGGTGGGGGAT
The DNA here is from genome assembly GCA_021404945.1 of bacterium CPR1. Classification (GTDB taxonomy): domain Bacteria; phylum Vulcanimicrobiota; class Xenobia; order Xenobiales; family QWHO01; genus QWHO01. The sequence goes on along the minus strand of QWHO01000104.1, from coordinate 8,091 downwards.
GATGTGGAAGTAAGCCCAGCGCGGAATCGCGGGGCCGAACTTGCCGCTGACTTCTTGCTCGAACCCGGCCACCTGCTGACCCAGGTTCCCCTCGGGGTAGAGCTTGAAGGCTGAGTTGGCGTCCACGTAGCGAAGGATCTCGCTCGAATCGCTCAGGGTGCCGGTATCGGTAACCAGGGCGGGCACGGTGTTGCGGGCACCCACCTTCTTGAGGGCGAAACGGTGGAAGAGGGGAGCGTGGCGCTCCTCCACGTAGGCGAGTCCGGAGCGGTCGAGGGCCCAGCGGGCCTTTTCGGAGAAGTGGCTGGGAGGCATGGTGATCAGGCGCAGCATGGCGGCCCCTTCGACGGGGGCTGCAAGATGACCCTCGCCCACTGGGCGGCGCTGGTGGCGGTTGGCTTCATGGCGGGCTTCGTGAACACGCTGGCCGGCAGCGGCTCGCTGTTGACACTACCGCTCTTGCTGTGGCTGGGCATGCCGGTGCACCTGGCCAACGGCACCAACCGCATCTCGGTGCTGTTGCAGAACGTGGTGGCGGTCTACAGCTTCCGCCGCCAGGGCAATCTGGAGCTGGGCCGCGCCCTGTGGCCGACCGTGTGGGCCATCCTGGGCTCCATCGGCGGAGCCGAGCTGGCCGCCCGCATGGACGCGCGCCACCTGACCTGGAGCCTGGCGGTGCTGATGCTCCTGCTGGTCCCTTTCATGCTTGTCAGCCCGCGCTCGTGGACCACCCACGCCCCGCGCCCCTGGCGCTGGTACCACGCGCCCCTCTTCCTCGCCGTCGGGGTCTACGGGGGGTTCATCCAGGGGGGAGTGGGGATCTTCTTGCTGGCAGGTCTGGTGCTCGGCCTGGGCACCGACCTGGTCCAGGCCAACGGGATCAAGAACTGGATCGTGCTCTGGTTCACGGCCCTGTCGATGTGGGTGTTCGTTGCCTACGGCCAGGTGGACTGGCTGGTGGGGGTGGTGCTGGGTCTGGGCAGCATGCCGGGCGCCTGGGTGGCCGCCCGGGTAGCCCAGAAGCACGGGGCCCGCCTGGTGCACCAGGTGGTGGTGGGCGTGGTCATCCTCTCGGCCCTGGACATGCTGGGCCTGTTCCGCTGGCTGGCTTCCCAGCTCTTGTGAGCTGGCGCGGGTGAGCCTGCAGGGGCAGCATAGCCCCGTTTAGAATTCCCGGTGGGGGAGAATTTCGCGAGGTTTAATTATGAAAGCTAAATCTGTCCTGGTGCTGCTCCTCCTGGTCCTGGCTGGTGCGGCCAATGCCGATGAGGGTAAAGTTGTTCCGGTTCACTTTGCCGCTGGCAAGTCGGCTGCCACTGTCAATGGCACGGTGCGCGGGCACGGCTATGTGGACTACCAGATAGACTCCCGAGCCGGGCAACTTCTTTCGGTCGACCTGAAGTCCAAGCACACGCAGTGCTTCTTTAACGTTCTTCCACCGGGTTCAAGGGATGTGGCCCTGTACAACTCCAGTAACTCGGGCAACAAATTGAGCAAGCGCCTGCTGCCGGCCGACGGGAACTACACCGTCCGAGTCTACTTGATGAGGGCCGCAGCAGGACGAGACGAGACGGCGCAGTTCAGCGTCCAGTTGAGCGTGACCGGCAAGCCCCTGGCTTCTCTGCCGGACTCTGAGGACGCCATGGACGAAAAAGGCTATCACGCCAGCGGTCCGGTTTCCTGCAGCTATTACCTGGACAAAAATTTGAAGACCTGCGAGGCCGGGGTGATCCGCCGCGGACACGACGGAACCGCCACCGTCGTCTTGACCGCCAAGGGCCTGAAACGCACCATTCTGTTTGTCAAGGGCAAAGCCGTGGGGTCTGACTCCATGGACAGCATGTCGGCCACCCGCAAGGGAGGCGATACTCTGGTCAAATTTGGTCAGGACTCTGAGCAATACACCATTCCCGATGCTTTGATCTTTGGCGGCTAGGTAACGATGGTTTATGAGGACCGGCAGCCGCTTCGTGAGGCGGCTGCCGGCTTTCTCTCTGCCCGCTCGAGCTTCCTGATGTCCTCGGAGGCCTATAAGCTCAAGATGAATGGACTATCAGGCGCTTCCCAGCTCAGTGAGCTGGGTCTGGAGAAGCCTGCGCTCAGCGGGTCAGCTGCTCCCGATCAGGATCCCCGCTCCGAACACGATCACCCCGCCCAGGATGATCTGCAGCGCGGCCGAGACCAGCGGGGTATCCATGGAGCGGTGGCGCACCCAGGCGATGATCAAGAGCTCGAGCACCACCACGGTGATGGCGGCGACCATGGCGGTGCGGAAATCCGAGAGCAGGAAGGGCAGGGTATGGCCCACGGCGCCCAGGAAGGTCATGCCTCCGCAGACCAGTCCCCGCACCCACGGGCTGCCGCGCCCGCTGAGCTTTCCATCGTCGGAGAGTGCCTCCGAGAAGGCCATGCTGATGCCGGCTCCCACGGCCGTGGCCAGGCCCACCAGGAAGGTGGTGCGGCTGTCCTGGGTGGAGAAGGCGGCCGCGAAGAGCGGCGCCAGGGAAGAGACTGACCCGTCCATCAGTCCGGCCAGGCCGGGCTGGATAACGTGCAGGATGAAGTCGCGGCGCTTGTTGTCGTCCATGCCCGCGAGGTTCGCTGAGCCCGGGGCCCGAACCCCCCGGCCGCACCGGCCTGCGCATCGCTGTCGGGTCTGTCCTGGGCTATCTGCTCTCGCTTGCGCTCGACCTGCAGGGGAGCACCTGGGTGGTCATCACCGTGGTCATGGTGCTGTGCACCGAGTCGCGCACCGGGGGAATCGTGAGAAAGTCCCTGCAGCGCTTCTCGGGCACCGTGCTGGGAGCGGTCGTGGCCATGGCCTTGTTGGCCCTGTTCCCCCAGGAGCGCGAGTGGGGACTCCTCTGCTCCTTGCCCGCCCTGCTCGCCTTCGGCGCCCTCTCGGCCCGACCCGACCAGAGCTACGTGGGCGTGATGGCGGCGGTGACCCTGGTCATGGTGCTCCTCGAGCCGACCAGCGACCTGTTCTTTGCTCTCAGGCGGGTGCTCCAGATCATGCTGGGCCTGGGGGTGGTGCTGATCGTCTCCCAGCTTGTTCTGCCCGACCACGCTCGCACCCGCCTGCGGCGCTCTCTGGCCGCGGTGCTGGAGGACCTGTCCGAGATGGCCCGCGAGTCGGGTCCCAGCGAGGCTATCGAGGCCCGCATCGTGTCCAGCCTCTCCGAGCAGCGCAAGCTGGTCCCGGAGGCGCGCATGGAGGGAGAGCTGGTGGGCCCGGAGGAGATCGAGCGCTTCATGACCGCCGAGCGGCGTGCCTTCCGCTATCTCTACATCCTCTCGCAGGCACCCGACCCCACGGGCTTTCTGCCGCGAGTGGCCCAGGGGCTGAGAACGCTGGCCGGACGCCTGCACGGGGTGGACGCACCGCCCGAGTGGCCCACGGGGGAATACTCCGACGATCCGGTCCACCGCGTCTGCGCCCAGCGCCTGTTGGAGGCCTGTCGGGCGCTGGAAGGGTGTTTGGAGGCAAAGTAGGCCGGGTAGGTGGCTGATGGCCGGGTGCCTGGTGGTGTCGCCACAGTCCCAAGCTGGATTGGGCGGCCTTCAGCTCGGTGGCGCAGGGAACTGACGCCAGAGCGGGAAATCTGCCCCGATGAACACCTTCGAGATCTTGTACCAGGTTTATCGCGCGCGTTACTCCTTGAGCAAAATTCAGGAGGGCATGGGTCAGGAGTATCAGTTGGCCCTGATCGGGGACGGGGAGCATCCCGAAATGCTGCGCCATATGCTGGGGGGAGCGCCTCTGGAGGCCGGGCAAGACCCCCCGGCCGACGAGGTGCGTTTCTTTCGCCTGCCCCTCAAGGAGAGCGATCACGACTCGCTCAAAGAGTGCAGCTCGGCCATCGTGCACCTGGGCTCGGAGGAGCGCGCGGATGAGGACCTGCGCGCCATCGCTGAAAAGATCCCGCTGGGCGTCAACTGCCTGTGGGTGCGTGAAGGCCTGAAGTCACTGAAGCCCGAAACTGCCGAGACCCCCGATACCCCCGATACCACCTTGCCCTCGGTGCACGTGCTGGAGGCGTCCAAAGCCTCGCCCCAGCTGTGCCGCCTGGTTTTGAAGGCTTTCCCAGATCTCTCCATCCGATTGGCCCGCGACTTCCCGCGCGTGCGCTTCGAGTGCGCTCGTCGCATGATGGCCCGCACGGCGGCCCGCAACGCGCTGCTGGCGGCCGCCTCCAGCGTGACTTCGTCCATCCCGGCGGTGGGCTTTCTGATCACGCTGCTGGCCACGGCCGGCGAGACGCTGGTGATCACCGCCTCGCAGCTTCGCCTCTGCTTGCTGATGGCGGCCCTGTACGGTCGCTCGATTGACTTCTTCGACCGGGTGGGTGAGCTCTGGCCGGTGGTGGGCAGCGCCTTCGGATGGCGCGCCCTGGCCCGCGAGCTGGTAGGGGTGGTGCCGGGAGCGGGCTGGGCCTTCAAAGCCGGGGTGGCCTATTCGGGCACCTGGGCGGTGGGGGAGGCGGCCCGCCTTTACTACGAGCATACCCACGCCGCGCCGACCCACATTCGCAAGCAGGCGAACAGGGCTGCCATCGAGGCGGCCCGGGCCTTCGTGGCCGATATGAAAGCAGCCACCGAGGAGGGGGAAGATCCCCACGATCTCACCCGTCCTGACCATCCCGAGGGGGACCATCAGCTCTGAAACGCACCCTCTGGGTCTTTTTGCTGGTCGGTCTGGTGGCTGCCGGCGCCCTGCTGGCTCGCCGCCACCATCTTGAAGAGCTCAACCGCAGCACAGAGCTGCTGCTCGACTACCAGGCGGTCATCGACCTGGCTCGGGCGACCGGTCAGGAAGAGCACGGGCGGGACCTGCTGACTCACTATCGCTCGCTGGGCGCAGGCTCGTTGGCGGTGAGCGAGTGGACGCTGGATGACCTCGAGCTCGAAGGCGTGGCCCGGGTGCTCAACGGGCTGCAATTACGCGCCCTGAGCGAGGTGAGCGTGCCGGCCCGTCCCGGCCACGTCTACCTGGTCTTCGAGCACGAGGGCGATCGGGCGGCTATCGAGCGCAACCTGACTCTAGCCCTGGGCAAGGAGCGCGTGCAGAGCCAGGGGATGGTGCTGGACGTGGCCATCGATCTGCCTACCCTGCGCTCAATGGGGCTCGGTTTCTTGCCCGAGCGGCTCAACGCCCTGGCCGATCAGGGCTGGCAGCTCTGGCTGCGTCCTGAGAACAAGCCCATCCCGGCCACCCGGATTCTGGACAACCTGACCGACATCCGCGGCGTGCGCGGGGTGATTTTCGGCGGGCTGCCCAACGAGGCGGTGGGCTATCCGCGTGAGCTGAGGGAGGCTGCTCTCTGGCTCGACGGCCACAACCTGCGGGTGGGCTATGTGGAGCTCAGCCCGGAGGTGCAGCAGAAGGGCATCCAGACCGTGGCCCGCACGATTCCCCACCGGGTGGTGCGGGTAATGGCCGTGGTGCCGGCCCACCAGGCCCGCCTGATGCCCGAGACGGTGGTTTCGATGTACAGTCTGGGGGCGCGCGAGCGCAATCTGCGCCTGCTCTATCTGCGTCCCTACACGACCCCCTGGCGCGAGGTGGGCGATCTGAGCGCCACCAACCAGGCCCTGATCCAGGGTCTGAGCCGGGAGCTGGCCGGCCGGACCGGCCCCGCCTCCACCTTCCCGCTCTCGGACCAGCGTCCTGGCCCTCTGCTGGCCCTGGGACTGGGATTGGTGAGCATGGGGATTTTGTCCGGGGCCTTCCTGCTGCTGCTCGAGATTGTGCCTCTGCGGCCCACGCTGGTCTATGCCCTGATCGGCCTGGGAGCCGGGGGAGTGGCGGCCTGGAGCTTCCTGGGCCTGCCGCCGGCGGGCCGGCTGCTGCTCTGCCTGCTTTCGTCCATCGCCCTGCCCGTGCTGGGGATGGTGGTCAGCTTCCCTTTCCTGGAGGCGGTGGGGGCGCGCAGGTCGCTGGGCTCGGTGCTGACCGGCTCGATAGGACTGACCATTCGGGTGACCCTGATTTCCCTGGCCGGAGCGATGATGTCGGCCGCTTTGCTCTACGAGACCCCGGTGTTGCTCGGGCTGACGCTCTTTCGCGGGGTCAAGCTGTTGAGCCTGGCTGTGCCGCTGGCGGTGCTGGCCTTCTATGTGGCCCGGCTGGGTGGCCGCAAGGAGCTGATGCAGGTGCTCAACCTCGATCTGAAGCTTTGGCACGCCCTCGGACTCGGCTTGCTGGCCATGCTGGGCCTGCTCTACGTGCTGCGCACCGGCAACGTGGGCGCTCCCGGCTCGGAAGGCGCCGCCATGGAGATGGAGCGTGCCCTGCGCCGCTTCCTGGACGCCGTCATGGGTGTGCGCCCGCGCTTCAAGGAGTTCGTGCTGGGCCACCCGGCCATGATGCTGGCTCCGGTGCTGCTCTGGGTGGGCTGGCGCCGGCTGGTGTGGTTGGCCCTGGTGGCCGCAGCCGTGGGCCAGGCCAGCCTGGTGGATACTTTTGCCCACCTGCATACTCCCGTGGCCGTGTCCCTGGTGCGCACCTTCCTGGGCCTGCTGGTGGGGTGGGGTGTCGGGCTTCTGGCGGCTCTGATCGTCGTGGCCCTGGCGCGCATCCTGAAGCGCTTCTGGCCAGCTCTCCCTCACTCTCCCCCGGGCAACGGAGCAGCTCACGCTCGAATCACCTCGCCTGAGCAGGCGGTGACCGCGTGAGCAGCGTATACATTGACGCGCATCTTAAAGGGGAGTGTTGGAGACTCTGCAGGAACTCAGCACCCCTCAAGTGCGCTTGGGAATCTCCCCGGAGGAGGAACGAATGACCGACCTTCAGTCGCCTCAGGAAGGCACTTTAGAGCGCCTCATGCGCAGCATACCCGGATTTTCCGGCTATCTCGACCGCGAGCGTCGGCGCGACGCCGACAAGCTCCAGCGCGACTTCATGGCTAAACAGCTGGGCACCATCAAGCGCAAGATGCAGGCAGCCCAGGAAGAGATGTTGGCCTCTGGCAACCTCTCGCTGGTGGAGCGCTTCGACAAGGTGGGCAACAAGCTCGACCGCGTGGTGGAGCGCCTCGGCCACGCCAGCTACGGTTACGCCGGGTTTTTTGATGCCCACGAGGTCAACGAAGCTGAGCTCCAGGCCGTCTACGAGCACGATCTGGGGTTGATCAACCTGATCACCGTGCTGGAAAGCACCGTCAACAGCCTGACCGGCTCTGCCGACCCGGGTGGGCTGCTCGGCGAGTTGCAGCAGAACGTCCAGGCGCTCGATACCCGGCTTGATGAACGCGAGCGCATCCTGAAGGGAGTCCAGTAGCATGCCAAAAGTCATCGACGTCATCGAGTGGCGCGACTATAACCCGGCGGCCATCGTACAGAGGGTGCCCGAGGACGGGCCGGCCGACATCAAGTTTGGCGGCCAGTTGATCGTTCAGGAGACCCAGGCGGCGGTTTTCTTCCGCGACGGCAAGGCACTGGACGTGTTCGGCCCGGGGCGGCACACGCTCTCCACCGCCAACCTGCCCATGATTACGGACATGGTGCAGGGCTTCCTCACCGGTGGGAAGACCGTGTTCCCGGCCGAGGTTGTCTTCGTCAATACCCGGGTCTTCACCGACCTCAAGTGGGGTACGCCCAATCCGATCGACATGAAGGATCCTGACCTGGGCTGGGTACAGCTGCGGGCGTTCGGTACTTTCTCGGTGAAGATCATCGAGCCCACTCTGTTCGTGAACACGCTGGTGGGCGGCCAGGGCTTCTATACCACCCAGGCCCTCAACACGTTCCTCAAGGGCAGCCTGCGCACGCGTCTCAACGATCTGATCGGTACTTCCTTCGAGTCCTACGCCAAGATTCGCTCCAACACCGAGGAGCTGGCCGCGGCCATGAAAGTCAAAGTGCGCGACGACTTCGCCAAGTACGGCATCGAGCTGCGCGACTTCTTCATCGAGGACATCTCGGTGCCCGAGGAGATTCAGGAAGCCTTCCGCATGCGCGCCAAGATGGGAGCGCTGGGAGTGCAGAACTACATGCAGCTCAAGGCGGCCGACGCCATGGGCGACATGGCCAAGAACCCGGGCGCCGGTGGCGCGGCCATGCAGATGGGAGCCGGCATGGGCATGGGGA
>QWHO01000624.1 GCA_021404945.1 bacterium CPR1 | reverse complement strand
CAGTCGGGCGAGCTCACGGTAACGAGGGTCGGGCATGTCGGCAGACCTCCTGTGCAGGGTCAGCGGTTTTTATCGAAAGGCCAGGATGGATCCTGCCTTCGACAGGGCGACTCCAGATGGTAGCCCGGCCGAACGTCAAGGGGGTTTCCGGCTGCGCTCCTAGAACTGCCGCCCATGAGCACTCTGCTGGCTTGCTTGCCGGCTCCTCAGCGGCTTCACCAGAAGGCCCGTCGTGAGCGTCCGCCAGGCTATCCCGAGCGCTTCCCGGTGCCCGATGACCGGGTCAGCTGGGGAGTGGCCTTTCCCGAGTATCACCCGCCCGTTTATACCGATCCGCGCCTGCTCGCTCAGCCCTGGGCCGATCCGGAGTGGAGCCCTTCCCTGGCTCGTTTCGCCAGCCTGGAAGGCGAACTGGCGCGGGACGAGCAGGGTCGCCCCCTCAACCCATGGGGGCGCACCGGGCTGGCCGGCCGAGGACGTCTTGGTCGACACGGGGCCAATTTCTCCGCCGACCCCATCGTGACCCGGGTGCGGGAGGGCATCCTTGAAACCGTCCTGATTGAGCGGCGCGACTGCGGTCAGTGGGCTATTCCTGGAGGAATGGTTGACCAGGGGGAGGACTTTCGCGCGGCGGCCCGGCGTGAGTTGCTCGAGGAGACTGGCCTGGAACTTGATTTCGGGCCGGCCGTTTCAGTCGCCCGGGGTTATGTCGATGACCCACGCAATACCGACCACGCCTGGATGGAGTCGCAGGCCTTCCACCTGCACTTGAGCCAGGTCGGGGTGGATCCGGTGGGCGGAGACGATGCTCGAGAAGCAGCCTGGGTGCGGGTCGATCGAGGCCTGATGGATAGACTCTACGCCAGCCACTGGGTCAGCCTTGCCAGGGCGATCGCCAACCTGGAACGCCTGCTGGTAGTTGAGGTCGCTGTGGACGGGGCCGTGACTCAGAGGTCGCTGCTGTAGGCTCGCATCCGAGCCCGGTAGGTGCTCGGTGGCACTCCCTCCAGGCCTCGAAACATCGTGCTCAGGCGCTCTGGCGAGGCCAATCCGCAGCGCCGGGCGATGACCGCCAGGGGCCAGTCCGTTTCCACCAGCAGGCGCTTGGCCAGAACAATCTGCTGGGTTCGAATCATCCCCCGCGGGGAGCAGCCAAGGTGCTGTTGGAATTGCATCTCGAGCCAACGCCGCGATACAGACAGATAATCGGCCAGATCGCCAACTTTCAAGCCGCAGGAAAGGTTCTGGCGGATGTAATCAAGCGCGCTGCTCAACTGTGGGTGGTCTACCGCATTGGTGTCGGAGGACAGCCGAGCGACCACTCCCAGGGGCGGAATCAGGATGCGGGTTGAGCTTGATGCTCGACCTTCGGCCAGCTCGGTCAGCAGTTCCGCGGCCTGCCGGCCGATCTGCTCAGCGTCTTGAACCACGCTGGAGATGGGGATGGGAGCCAGTTCGTTCAGAAGGGCGTAGTCGCCGACTCCCAGTACGGCACACTGGTTGGGCACTCGGATCTTCTGGCGCTCACAGGCCTGGAGCACCCGTCGGGCCAGAATATCATTGACGACGAACAGAGCGAAGGGTCTGGCCAGGTGGCCCAGCCAGCGCTCCAGGCGGAGCCTCTCGCGCTGCCAGCGACCCGACCACTCCAGATCGCAGTCCAGCGACTCGACCGGACAGCCGGCTTGAGAGAGTCGTTCTGAGAAACCCTGCAGTCTCTCATGCGAGCTGAGTACGCCGGGGGGGCCGGCGAAGGCGAAGGAGCGAAAGCCCCGCTCCAGAAAGTGCTCGGCCGCCATCCGTCCGATAGCGGCGTTGTCGCTGCAAACCGTGGGCAGGTCGTAGGTGGCCACGGCACCCGAAACGTTGACGACCGGCAGGCGCCAGGTGCGCAGGCGTCGCCACTGGCGACGATCCGTCACCGCTGCGATAGCCCCGAAGAAGTTGCTGCGCAGCGCCGAGGCACCCACGTCTCCATAGGCCTCGGAGAGCAACTCCCAGGAATTCTCGCGGGCATAGGCCGCCACACCACGCACGACACGCCGGTCGAACGAGGTGCGATGCTCCAGGAGAAGGGCGACCCGGCGACGTATGGAGGGCATCCTCGACATTTCTTAAAGGAGGGGGCGACGACGGTGACGGCGGTCTTTGCCACCGTCGCCGCTTCCCGGTTCGCCAGGCGAAAATCGCCCGCGAAGATGGAGGTAATATCCGCCTTGAACCAACCAGGCCCAGTTCCTCTCTTTGACTGCGAAACAAGCATGTGTTTTTGCGCAAAGCGCAAGGGGTGAAAGAAAGCGTGCAAGAAGCCCGGTCGATGAAACCACTGCTGGTTGTGGTAGGAGCTGGAAGCACCGGGCGTTTGCTGGTCGAGCGCCTGCAAGCTCGCTGGAAGCTGGTGGTGATCGATTCCGACCCGATCGCCCTGGAGCGCCTGGGTGAAACCCGAGCGACGCTCGCGCAGGTCTGCGGTGACGCCACCAGCTCGCTGGTCTTACGTCAGGCCCAGATTGATAGAGCCTACGCGGTTCTGGCTCTCACCGGACGAGACGATGTCAATCTTGAAGTGTGCCGCCTTGCGTCCCACGTTTTCGGCCTGAAGACCAGGCTGGCCATCGTGCATCAGCCATCCCGCACGGAAGAGTTCGAGCAGGAAGGGGTCGGGGTGCTCAGCCGGGCCCACGCCATGGCCCTGGCGGTGGAGTCGCGTCTGGTTTCGGGCAAGCGTACCGCCAGCGACGTGGGGATCGGCCGGGGGGAGATTTACGACGTCAGTGTGTTGGCGACCTCACCGGCCGTCGGTCGCAGTCTCTCCAGTCTGCGACCGGTG
>QWHO01000623.1 GCA_021404945.1 bacterium CPR1 | reverse complement strand
CAGGGTCCTTCTCGCGACACAGGGCAGTGAGTACGTTCAGACTGAGACGACGCCATTCCCAGTTGGTCTGGGAGAGTGCATGGAGAAAGCTCCTGGCCCTGCGACGCGCGTCTTCACGGGTCAAATGAGGGTTCCACTTGATCTGAATCGAGATGATCATCTCGAGGTCCTGGTTCATCGGGTGACTCTCCTTTCAAATCACCGGAATACCAGTACGCTTGCACCTTAACTCCATCTTGCCAGGATGTGATAATCTGCATGACAAGCATCGTGAAGGCCAGTCTCTGGCTGGTGTTCCGATGGGACGCCGAAAGCAGGGGAGCGACCAAACTACACTGCTTTCAGCGGTTCTTGCCGGGCCTCGGGGGTCGTTCTCGGACGGCCCTCGAGGTTCAACCTTTTCCCTCCCTTCCTCGGGCGTCGGGCGCCCTTTCTTTCAGCATAAGCGTGCGACGCAACGCGCGCCATGCCCGAGCACTCCTCGAGTCCTCCCCAAAATTGTCCCTTCCCAAGCAAAAGAGGACCCGATTCGCTCGAGTCCTCTCGCCTTGCCCGCGGCTGGCCGGTTCGTAGGCACCGACCAGAGTTTCATCCTTTCCCTATCATTGCTCGCTTCCCCAAGGTCGGGCCCCCAATTCATGACCTGTCCCCATTTCCAAACGCTCTCGGCCCTCAGCCTGGGAGTCGTGGTAGTTTACGAAAGCCTGTTCCCCAATAATGGCCTCGTCAAGATATACGCTACACAGAACCGGAAAGTTTCAGAGTCCAGACGGATCCATAATACACGAAGAAGTTCATTTGTGAAGTAGGGTTAACCCCATTTCCCATTCATTCGGTTAACCTGGCGTGTGCATTTTTTCACAATCCTGGCTATAACCCAATCTGACCGGGTTCACAGGGCTCTTGGAAGCAGGAACGGAGAGAGTTCCCTTGCGCGCTGGTGCACGCGTCTCCAGATTCTTCCCCAAAAAGCGACCACTCCACCCCCTTTTTTGTCCCGTATAGGGTAGGAGGGCTTTCTTCTCAAGCCCCGGGGAAAGGAGATTCTCGTCGTGAGCCTACCGGACTACCTCAGGCGCAGCGCCGAGCTGGCCCTGGCCCAACCCCAGTGGAAGTGGTTCGGCGCCTGGTTGGTGGCCACTCTAGAGGCCTTCTCGGGCCCCCTGGATCGGGGCTTGCTGCAGGTCTTGTTCGGGCTCTTCCTCCTCGACACGTTGCTGGGCCTCACCCATGCCTTGTTGCGACGCGAGTTCCACTGCCGGCGTCTGAGCTACGCCCTGGTCAAGGGGGCCGTCTATTTCACCTTGCTATCAGCGGCCTGGTTCTTTCGCCGCTCCGACGCCCTGGGCGTCCTCCCCATCGGGATGATTCTCGCCACCGGCCTGGAGGGCTTCTTGATCTTCACCGAGGGCCTCTCCGTCCTGCAGAACGCGGATAAGATTCTGGTCATGCTAGGCGTGGATACCTCGCGTCTGCGCCGACTGGCCCGGCTGTTCTCACAGTCTTCTTCGGGGCCAGGTCCGAGGCCCCCCCGGTTGCGCGCTCGGCGCCGCAGCCGGGGGGGAGGAGGGCAACAAGCGTGATCCTCAATCCCATCCCCGGCTCCACGCGCGAAAGAAACGACGGCGGATACCCCGCCGACAGCGGCCTGGACATCCTCGTCCCCGTGGGCACCCCTTGCGTGGCCTGCGCCGACGGCGAGCTGGTTTACAGCGAGCCGGGCCACACCCCCTGGTTCGAGGACACCAACCTCGACCTGCCCGGCTTCCAGGGCCCTTCCAGCGTCCTGTTGCGCCTGGCCCGGCCTTTCCAGGCCCACGGCCTGAAGGTGCGCTACGCCTGGTACACCCACCTGACTCGAGTCGAGCACCAGGTCAGCGACGGAGACTCTCCCCGGCCGGTGCGCGCCGGCGACGTCATCGGCTGGACCGGCATCGGCAACCGGGTTCCTCATCTGCACTTTGGTCTTCTATCGGCTCGCTCGCAGCGCCAGGGAGAGTTTCTTACCGACCGCCAGGTGGCTGAGTTGGTCTGGCCGGCGGCCCGCCGGTCTTCGCTCCCACCCCCCGAGCGGCACACTCCGTTGCACCGCGCCAAGCTCTTTTTGCACGACAACAAGGCCCGCGGCTTCGTCGACGGCGCAGAGCAGGCCGCTCTCGACATCCGCGTCCGGCTCGAGCCGCGCGGGCAGATGTTCGTCTGGGTCAACGGAACCCAGGTCAAAGCCCGTCATTTGGCCGTGGATGTGGGCCATGAGTGAGCGCTCCAAAAATTTTTTCCGAAAAAGCGACCACACCCCCCCAGTTTTTGTCCCGTATAGGGTAGGAGGGATTTTTCCAGGCACTCCTCGCGGAGGTACCGGATGAACAAGCTCCATCGCAGGATTCACGGTCGGGGCCGCAGGCCCCAGAGTACTGGCTTTGCGGGTAGGGCCCGCACAACAATCGAGAGCTTAAAGGAGAACGGTATGCCAACGAATTTCGGAACCTACAATCCCGGGGACGTGATCCAGGACACCCACGTCGAGGCATTCAACAGCCCCATTAACAACCTGGAGACCGGTGCCAGCTACTACGGGGTGGACGGCGGAGGCACCGACGCCTATGCCGCAACCTTGAGTCCGGACGGTGGCGCCGACCTGGAAACGGGCGACATCCTGGCTGGTCAGGTGGTCGCCGTCCTCTACGACGGCACCAACTTCCAGCTGCTCTCGCGGGGCAGGTCCCCCGTCTCGGCGCAGGGTCGCAGCGGAGGCCAGACGCTGGTTGGCGGGACCGGCAGCGCAGAGGACCTGCTGCTCCAGTCCACTTCCCACGCCACCAAGGGTAACATCAGCTTCGGCTCGGACACCATTATGAGCCTGGACGAAGGCTCAGGCAATCTAGGCCTCGGCATCGCCTCGAGCAGCCTGTCTCGATTCTTCGCAAAGTGCGCTCCCGGCACGGCAACCGACCAGGCTTACCGTCCCTTCAACCTCGAGTTCAGCCCCACGTTCAATACCAGCGGGGCAGGCGTGGCCAGCACCATCCTGTCGTTGCGGGTCTCGACCACCATCGGCGGCTCGGAGTCCATGACGGGTGCGGTCACCGGGATCAACTCGAACTTCAATATCAACACCGGCAACGGCACGACCATGACCACGGCCACTTCCAACCTGGCCCAATTTATCGTGTCGGGGGCCGGTAACGTGACCAACGCTCGCGTCTAC
>QWHO01000103.1 GCA_021404945.1 bacterium CPR1 | reverse complement strand
GTGTGAGGAGCCTGCTCCATGGCCAGGGTCACCGGCACGGGAGCCTGCGGCGCGGAAGCGGGAGCAGGAGCAGGAGCAGACCTGGGAGCTTGCTCAGGAGCGGTGACGCTCGGCAGGCTCAGATCGGCCAGGTCGCCGCCGGGAGCGGCAGTTTCCGGCTGACCCACCGCCTGCGGAGGCTGGGCGGCGCTCTTGACCGGGGCAAGAAACGGGGTGGAGCCGAGGGAGGTGAGGGCATTCACTGCCAGGAGAGTTCTCCTTTCACGGGCGCGAGTCCTGGCGTTGGCGCTGGGCCAGGATCACGCGCCAGTAGCCCTTCACGACCCCGGGAAAGGTCTCGTAGTAGTCGGCCCGGGCCGCTTGTCCCGGGGCCGAGAGCCGACTGGCCACGCGCTGGGCTTCGATGGGGCTGTCGCCGCGGTAGACCACGTCCACGGTCAGATAGCCCTGCAGGAAGGCCGTCGGCGGGGGAGCCTGGGCCACGGGCGCGGGGGCCGGAGCCAGGTCGCGGAAGGGGCAGAAGCTGATGGGGCCGGGAAGGGGGGCGTCCGGGGCCAGCAGCTCCTGGCGTACCTGGGCCGCCGTCTGGAATCGGTCCTCCTTGCGCGTCTGCATCAGCTTGAAGACCAGCTTCTGCCAGCGCGGGTCGCTCAGCGGGCGCAGGCTCTCTTCTCCCGAGGCGAGCCGCACCGCGTCGGGAGGGGTGGAGCGGGTGATGAGGGCGTACAGGGTGGCCCCCAGCGAGTAGAGGTCGCTGCGCGCGTCCGTGCCGGCGCCGTACTGCTCGATGGGAGCATAGCCCGACGAGCCGAATCCCCGCAAGAGCTCGGTGGTGCCCCGGCCGGGGAGGTGGGTGCGGGCGATGCCAAAGTCGATCAGCTTGAGCCGTCCCGTGGACTTCTCCAGCATCAGGTTGGCGGGCTTGAGGTCGCGATAGAGCACCCGCTGGCCGTGCAGGTACTCCAGCGCGTCCGCGATCTGCAGGGCCCAATCGGTGATGAGCTCGGGGGAGAGCTGGCCGGGGGCGGTATCGAGCACCGTCTGCAGGTCCCGCCCCTGGATGAAGTCGGTGACCAGGTAGGCAAGTCCCGCCTGCTCGAAGCAGTCGCGCACGCGCACCAGGCCGGGATGCTCCAGGCGAGCGAGCAAGCGCGCTTCCTGCAGCAGCACCCGGGTCATGGCCGGGCGATCGGAGGGGCTGACGTGGCTCAGGTCGAGCTGCTTGAGGGCCACCTGCTGCCCCAGGCGGACATCCGTGGCGCGATAGACGGTGGACATTCCACCCCGGCCCAGCACGTCCTCGATCCGATAGCGACCCGCCAGCATCTGAGGCCCATGCTAACAGCCCGAGTTTAACGTTTGCAGTGTACAGGTTTTAACAGACGGTTAACAGTAGCGACTGTTCGGGGGAGTAGGCTACGGGCCATGCAGGTCAGCCAACTCAAGAACACCCCCTATCAGCGGATCAAGAATTCCCCGCCCGGCCGCTTCGTGCGCGAGAACAAGCTGGCGACCGGTGCGGTTGCCGTGGGGGGAGCCATCGTGTTGGCGGGAGGAGCCGTGCAATCCACGGCCGTGGCCCGGGTGGCCGAGTATGGCGTGATTCCCGCCGTGGGCGCGGGGATGGCGGTGGTCGGCTTTGCCGCCGCCCACGACGCGGTGGTCAACGACCTGGGCCGGCGCAACGGCCTGGCCGCCGCCAAGCTGGCGGCCGGCACCCTGTCGGGCCTTGCCGGGGTGCAGATCGTGGGCATGAGCTACGACATCCCGGTCCTGGAGCGAGCTCTGACCGGCCCCCTGGAAGCCCTTTCCGACCACGGTCTGGCGGTGCTGGGCACCGGCGTGGCCGGGGGCGGAGTGGCCGCCGGAGTGCTGGCCGCCCGCCAGTTCAAGCAGGCCTTCGGCCAGAGCGAGAATCGCCCTCGTCACGCCGCTCTGGGCGTGGCCGCCAGCCTGGGCTCGGCCGGCGGGCTGCTGGGAGGCACCGAGCTGATCGCTCGCCAGTATGGCATCGCAGGATTGAACCGTGCTTTCACCGGCACCGTCGAGCACCTGGCCCAGAGCCCGGCCGCGGCGGTGGGCGGAGGCGCCCTGCTCCTGGCCGGGGCCGGGGTGCTGGGAGCTGAGGCCGTGGGAAACTTCCGCAAGGGCGGCAATGACCTCCTGACTGTGGCCGAGGGGATGGGCGCGGTCAGCGCCGGCCTGGGCGGCCTGGAGCTGATCGGACACGGTGCCCGGGTGCCTGCTCTGCAGGGTCTTTTGACCCACAACGCCGACCTGGTGGGCTCGGCGGCCCTGTCGGTGGGGGGCCTGGCGGTCGGGCGACTGGCCCTCAAGGACGCTCAGGGGAACGGGCTGGGGGTGAAGAGCAGCCTGGCCCTGGGAGCTGCCGCCGTGATGGTGCCGGGTGGCCTGATGGTGGGCGCCGAGAGCCTTGGCATGATGGCCGCCGTGGATGTGTTGAGCCGGGGCACCCAACTGGGGCTGGGGGCCGGGCTGGGCCTGACCACCGTTGCCCTGGGTAAGAACGCCGTGCAGGCGGCCCGCAAGGGCGAGGTGGGCTCGGCCCTGTTCCAGGGAGTGGTGGGCGCCGGCACCGCCACCGGCAGCCTGCTGGTGACCGGGGACGCTCTGGGGATCGAGGCCATCAGCCGGCTGGGCCAGAAACTGGCCGATGCTACCATCGAGCCCCTGGCCGAGCACGTGCTCTGGCCCACGGCTCGTTTCCTCTTCGAGAACCCGGTAGCCGGGGCCGCGGTGCTGGCCACCGGGCTGGGGGTCTACCTCTACTACAAGCATCGCCAGTCCCAAGACTGAAGGGTCACATGACCCTTCAGTCCAGACCGGGCGACCCTCTAGCATGGGGGTATGCTGGTCGACCTCTTGATAGGGTTTCTCAGAGTTCTGATCGGGGGCTACCTGCGCCCCCATACCATGTTCGGTGACGAAATGCCTCGTCAGGGCCCGGCCCTGGTGGCGGCCAATCACCCCACCGTGCTCGACGGTGTGGTGCTGGGGCTGTGGGCCCCGC
Source organism: bacterium CPR1 (assembly GCA_021404945.1). GTDB lineage: Bacteria > Vulcanimicrobiota > Xenobia > Xenobiales > QWHO01 > QWHO01. The sequence goes on along the minus strand of QWHO01000103.1, from coordinate 12,021 downwards.
GTCGACTGCGCTTCCTGGTGGCCGGCCACCTCTTCGACAACCCGTTCATGGGCTGGTTCTTGCGAGTGACCGGCTGCATTCCGGTTGGCCGCCCGGGCAGCTTCGAGGCGGCTTTGCAGGCTCTGGAGCGCGGCGAGTGGCTGGGGATCTTCCCTGAAGGCACCATTTCGGGCTCAGAGAAGCTGCTCGAGTTCCGCACCGGGGTGGCCCGCCTGGCCCTGCTCACCGGTACGCCCGTCTATCCCACCGCCATCGCCGGCACCCTGCGATTGTTCTCGCCCGAGCGACACCGGCTGCAGCCCGGACCGGTGGTGCTGGCAGCCACGCGAGCACTTCGCTTCGAGCGCCAGAGTGAGCCGGTGGAAGAAGTGGTGCGCGAGTGCCTGACCCGCATTCGGCTGGAGTTGGAGGCCCAGGCCGAAGTGGCCCGTCAGGCCCTCGAACTGGCTCGCGGGCCGGCCGGCCTGCGCACCGTCTTGACAGGCCTGGTTCTGGTGCCCCTGGCCTGGGTGCTGAGCCGCTCCGAGCCCGTGCCTCAGGCCTGATCACGCACCAGGAACCGTGTCAGGGCTGACGAATTTTCTATGTCGTAAGCTCCCGAGAGGAGGCGTGCGTCATGGCCGGCGGTGGAGGCCAGCAGCAACAGGGCAATCCCGTGGTCAACCTGATCGAGGGCCTCAAGGGTCTGCTTCAGAACGTCCAGAACGTGGCCATGGCCTCGCAGGGAATCGCCCCCCCCGAGCCTGTCGACTCGGCTGGTCCTCCTCAGGTAACCGTCACGGACCGTCTGGACCACTTCCAGGAGGAGGGTGACGGCCAGCGTCTGATGCGACGCTATGAGGACGGCACCGTCCGCACCGAGAACGTGGCCAGCGGAGTCATCATGGAGGAGCGTCCCGACGGGTCGCTCTACGTATCCCTGGCCGAGGGAAGGCTGATCCACCAGGCCGCCCCGGGCGAGCCTCTGCTGGCCTATGACAGCGTGAACGGAGGGCCGCCCCGGGTTGCCCAGGCCAGCAGGGTGTACTTCGAGGCCGACGCCGAGCCGACCGTGGCCCTGCACTTCGAGGACGATTGCGGGGTCCACTTCGTGGAGTTGGAGACCCTGCGCTACTTTCGACTCACCCGCCCGCGCTAAAGTGCAAGACCAAAGGCCTTGCACTTTAGTGCGCGCTGGAACGCAGTTCCGGCGCGCTCGTCAGATTGTGCCAATGTGCAAGGCAGTGCGAGCACATTAGAAATCCGGCCGCAAACCCCCATGTGGTGTCGGAGGAGCTACGCTCTCGGGGGCTCCTACCCCCGCCTCCGCCACCACAAAATGGACCTCTCCGACATGTTGGGCGTCGCGCAGCCGAAAAACTGTGTCAAGGGGGTTTCCGGCCGCGCTCCTACGACTAGGGATCGACGTAGAGCACCTGGGTGTTCTTGCCCACCCGGTTGATCATCGGCTCGGGACGGCCTTTTTTGCGGACGATCTTGACCGTGTTGTAGTTACCCAGGACGTTGATAGCGCTCCAATCGCCGTCCACCACCACGGTGTTGTGGTTGCCCAGCAGGTCGGTGGCTCCGCCCGTGCTGACCAGGGTCACGGTATTGTGGTTGCCCATCAGCACCACCCCTGCCTCAACCGACTGACCAACCGCCTTGACCACGTTGTGGTTGCCCATGATCTGAATCTTGTCCTCACCGGCCAGCGTGACCGTCTCGGTCTGGTGGTTGCCGACGATGTCCTGCACCTCGGCCAGGGCCGGCGCTCCCAGCACCAGCGCCAGGAAAAGCATTGCTCGCAGCATTGGCTGACGAACCCCCTTTGTTTGATGTGCCGGCTCCTTCGACCCTGGTGAGGCTCAGCCTCTCTTGCGCAGGCGCACGCCGGGGAGTCGCACGCCGTCGTTCTCCTCGCGCAGCCCGGTCACCCGCTCTCCCTGGTCGAGGTGGCGCACCTGGATCGCCTGCTGGGCGGCCTTGCGCACCTGGCTGAGGGTCTCTTCCAGGCTCAGCTGGCTGTGGGCCAGACCTTCCTCATCGTAGAGCTGGATTGACTCGGCCAGGCAGCGAACCAGGGGGCCGCGCAGGGCGTCGGGCTGATCCACGCGCGTTTGCAGGAGCTGTCCGGCAAAGTCCACCAGGCTCAGGCCGGGGTCTGGCTCCTGGCTGGGGGTGTGCTGGCGGAGCTGCTCGAACCAGTTTCCCTGCTGCCGGGGCGAGACCAGGGGGGCCAACCGCTGCAAAAACTCGCTTTCGGGGCCGGCCAGCTGGGGCAGCATGAGCCGTCCCACCAGGGCCCGGTCGCTCGGGCTGGGTCCGCGGGATCCTCTGGACCGGACCGCCCGGGCTCGCCTGCCCCGCCGCCCGGCTCACGACCCCGTTGCTCACCTGGCAAGGTTCGGCGCCAGAGCGATCAGCCCCTGGCCAGCGCCGTGACCAGGGCCACCAGGGCCCCGGCCAGCAAGGGCACGGCCAGGGTGCGCACCAGCTTGAGCGGCTCCACCTCCGCCAGTCCGGAGGCGTAGATGACCACCGCCGAAACGGGCGAGCTGGTACGCCCGAAGGCTCCCCCCAGGCAGGCCAGGGCGGCCAGCAGGGGCGGGTTGTGGGCGGGATCGATCCGACCCAGGAAGGTCTGGGCGAAGGTCAAGATCGGGCCCGATCCCGAGCCTGACAAGAACGATAGCGCCCAGGGAAAGCCGAAGGCCAGGAAGACGGCCAGGGTCCGGTTGTCGCCCACCAGCTCGAGCAGGGCCTGGGCCAGCCCGATGGCCTTCAGGCCGGCTCCAAAGCACTGGGCCGCGATGGTCAGCGAAATGATGCTGGCATAGGCGTGTCCCATTCCCTCGAAAAAGCTCTTGCTGAGCGCGCGCAGCTCGCGCCAGGAAAGGAGGGCCGCGGCCAGCACGCCGATCAGCATGGCCGTGACCACTCCCAGCCCACCCCCCACGGTTCCCTCGGAGGCAGTCAGCAGCCAGGACAGCCCGGGAGTGCCGGCGTGGGCCAGCAGCAGCAAGCTCACCGGCAGGAGGGGCACGAAGGCCCGGATCGGGTCGAGCCGCAGGGGCTCGGCGTGCACCGCCGGGGCCGAGCGTTCGTGACCGTGGGAGAGCTGCATGGCCAGCGCGGCCGTCACCACCCCCGCCAGGCTGGCCGGCAGGATGCGCTGGTGGATGGTCACCGCCTCCAGGCCCGTGCTGCCGGCCACGGCCTGGATGTCCTGGGCCCCCGGGTTAAGCAGGTCGCCCCCGAAGGAGGCTCCCAGCACCAGCGTGGCGGCCCCCACCAGGGGCGAGAAACCGGCTCCGCGCAAGAGGGGCAGCAGCACCGGGCCTAGAGCTGCGGCGGTGCTGGCCTGGCTGGGCACGGCCAGGTTGACCAGGTAGGCCGCCAGCACGCTGCCAGGCAGGAGCAGAGCGCCCGCCCGGCTCAGGGGCGCCGTCAGGGCTGCTACCAGGTGGCGGTCGCAGCCGGTGGCCGAGAGCACGGCCGCAAAACCCATGGCGGTGCAGATGGGGGCCACCACGCCGGCCACCATGGCCCGGGCGAAGGTATCGGGGATCAGGAGCGGCTGGCCGGCCAGGGCGGCCATGAGAAAGCCCGAGCCCAGCAGCACCAGGCGCACCTCGGCCCGGCGGGCCAGGAGGTAGATCGTGCCGGCCACGATCGCAAGGCCAGCCAGCAGGCTCAAGGCTGGAAGGGCAAACCGCAGGGGCAGTGATAGGCGCGCAAGGGCACCGGCTGGCGGCAGGCCCGGCAGCGCGCCAGGTCGAGCTCGTCAGCCTCCCAGGCGTAGAGGTGCAGGTGCTCCTTGCCCAACTCGTAGGCCAGCGCCCGGCCTTTCCAGAGGGCGCCGCGGAAAATGGCATCGCTTTCTCGCTGCTCGAGCGGGAGCAGAGCGCTCAGCTTGTGGTAGGGATGGGTGCCCACGAGTTTCCCGTCCAGGCCCACGAACTCGAGCCGGTTGGGTAATTCAGGTAGAAGCGAGAGACAGCGCTCCACCGGCTCGTCCTGAGGCAGTCCGCCCACCAGGGCGGTATAGGACCTGTTGGCAGCCAGATCCACCACCCACTGGGCGCGCGAGGCCAGGTAGTCCTCGCCGGCATAGACCCGGGTCTCCACCACCAGTTGCTGGTCGGAGCTTTGCAGCGGGGCATCCACGTGCACCGAGCTCGAGCGCGAGGGAATGAGCTTCCAGCGCGGCTGGTCCTCGAGCTTGAGCAGCAGCAGGCCCGAGACGGCCGGGCGCTGGCCTTCAAAGACCCGGTAGCTGCCCAGAATGCCCTGCTCGAGCAGAGCCAGCAGCTCCACTGCGGCCCGCGTGCCCGGCTTGCCGGGCAGGGGCCACTCGCCCCGGACCTTGCCGGTCTCCGGCTCCATCCAGGTCAGCCAGTCGCCGAGCAAAAGCAACACTCCATCGGGAAGCCAGGCGACCGAGAGGCTGGTGTGACCGGTCCGGGCCGGCCAGGGTGGATGAGCGAAGGTGCGGCTCCAGGTAGGCGCAAGGAACGGCAGGCGGGTATCCAGAGGTTGGCTCAGCTCTTCCGTCCACTCCACCATGCGCCGGTTCGGGTGGATGGTCAGCGTGTAGCGCCGGGCCGGTTTCTCGCGCTCCAGAGTCACTTCCAGCCGGTCGCCCTGGCGGGCCGCCTGCAGCGGCTTCTTGAGCCGCCGCCGCTCCTCCAGGAAAGGCTCGAGAAGATGGGCGCCAGCCGACCGGGTAAGCAGGGGCCGGTCGTCCAGCGTGAAGACCGAATCCTTGTAGTGCAACACCGCGCTGCCGCCCGCCTCCACCGCCAGGGGCAGGTTCTTGCCCGTCAGGAGCTTCTTGAGCATGACTACCCCTTCGGCACGTCCAGGTTGCTTTCCTGACCCGGAATTGGTATTCCAGGACAGGGATTCGGGCTGAATATCCGAATATTCACGGGGTGAATGGTGTGTTGGGGGGGGCTGGCCTGCTGGTCGGCCTGTTCGTCATCGTCCGGTTTGTTCTGCCGCGCATGGCGGCCAGGGCCAACGCCAGGTCCCTTCTCTTCATCTACGAAACCTGTGCCAGTGCCCTGCGCGGAGCCGGGCTGGAGCTGCTCTCGATGGAGCCGATGGAGGAGCCACCCGAGGGCCAGGCGCAGGGCCCCTGGGTTCGTTTGCGCCTGCGGATCGCTCCCAGGGAGTGTAAGAAGGATGGCCACCGCAAGTGGGAGCCCACCGAGCTGGCGCTGATCCCGGCCGAGCAGGTTCGAGGCCGCCAATTGTCGGTCGCGCAGGTCGAGGAGTCTGCCGGGCCCCACGAAGTGCGTCTGGTCGAATGGGAGAGAGAGCTGCAAGATCCCGACAACAGCCCCTCCACGCGCACCTTCCGCTCCGCCAACAGCGGCGAGCAGATCCCGCGGAAGATCGTGGGCCCCGGCGTGGTGGAGATGGTGGTCTGTCTGCCGCGTCGGCACCAGAAAATGCGACTTCATTATTGCCACGTCCTGGTCGGGCCCACGCTCGAGCTGGTCGGCGGGTCGCCGGAGCCAGAGCCTCTCGCGGCCGCCCTCTAAATGAGAAATCCGGCCGCACACCCCATGGGGTGTGGGAAGAGCTACGCTCCCGGGGGCCCGCCCCCTACCCCCGCCTGCGCCGCCACAAGATATTGCAGGCGTTCGGGTGCGCTCCTGAGCTATCCAAGAATCTCGCCCAGCCGACCGCTGACCAGCACTCCCCCCAGCGCGTCGGCCACGGCCGGATGGTGCCTGTCCTCGTGGCGATGCAGGAAGCCTTCCACGTCGTTCCAGGACTGCGGCTCTTCGGCCAGGTGCTCGGCCAGGGCCAGCACCCAGGCTTCGATGGGAACCTCGTCGCTTTTGCGGCCGTGGGGGAAGCCCGAGCCGTCGTAGCGCTCGTGATGGGCCTCAACGATGGGGGCCAGCTCGCGCAGCACTCGGCCCGAGCGCAGGAACTCGGCTCCGGCGGCGGGGTGGCCTTTCTCGACGTCGCTCTCGAGCTGACCCGCCAGCACCAGCTTGCCCACATCGTGATAAAGCGCGCTGCGCCAGATCAGGTTGCGCGACTGGGCCGACAGATCCATCAGCGTGGCCAGCTCGGTTGCCAGTCGGGCTACCCGCATCGTGTGGCCCCGCCGGCCAGGGGTCAGGCTCTCACTGGCTCCCACCAGCAGGTCCTCCACCCGCTGGGCGTAGGCTACCTGGTCTTCGGTGCGGCGGATGAGCTCCCAGGCCACTCCGGCCGCCCGACCCAGGTGAAAGAGAGCCTCGGCGGTGGGCCGGTCGGGATCGTGGGGCAGGCCCACCACCACCAGCACCCCCACCAGAGCGCCGTAGAGCATCACCGGGATGCCCACGTTGACCGGGCCTGAGGTCGCCAGCCCGGGCACCGGCAGCCCGCGCCGATCGAGGGTCAGCTCGAGGTAGAGAGCCACCCGTCCCGGCAGGGTCTCTTCGCCGAGAGGGATTCCGCTCTGGCTTTCCCACGGCCGCATCAGCATGCCGACCTCGCTGCGGAAGCGAAAGAAGCGGGCCTGTCCCTGGCCCAGGCAGTCGACCGCCAGTTGCTCGAGATCGCGGGCAAAGCTCTCGCGGTTACGGGCCAGCGAGAGCTGCTGAACAACCGAGAGCGGGTCGGCACTGAGCCTGGCGGTGGTGGACATGCGGCCTCCTGAAGAACTGACGTCATGTTGAGAAGGTTATCCCTATCCTTCGGGGGCGCCTCCCAACAAGTCCAATTGCAAAACCTTCAGCACTTCCCTTTACATCTGGGCTTGCTGGCCGGTCGAGATGCCCAGAATAGGCAACAGCACGCCCATCACGAACATCCCGACCACGCCGCCCACGACCACCATCATGGCCGGTTCGAGCACCGCCGTCATGGCGGCGATGGTGGCGTCGATCTCGGCCTCGTAGTAGTCGGCCACCCTTTCGAACATCTCGGGCAGAGAGCCTGCCTCCTCCCCGATGGCCGCCATCTGCACCATCAGATCGGGGAAGATCTTGACCGACTCCAGCGTGTCCGAGATGCGGTCGCCATCCTGGATGCGGCTGGCCACCACCGACAGCGAGCGGGCCACCACCTGGTTGCCGGCCGAGCCAGCCACCAGCGACAGGCTCTGCAAGAGCGGCACGCCGGATTTGAGCAGCTCGGAGAAGGCCCTGGCAAAGCGAGCCGAGGCCCCCTGCTGCACCAGGTCGTGGAAGAAAGGCACGAAGTACTTGCAGTAGTCGATTGTATAGCGCCCTGTGGGCGTCTTGCGAAAGAAATGAAAGGCGACCCCCAGCGCCAGGACTGCCAACAGTGTGAGGGCGATGTTCTGACCCGAGGAGACGAATTTCGAGGCCTGCACCAGCATGTGGGTGAGGGGGTAATCGGCAGCGATGTTGAGCTTGGAGTCCTCGAACATGGGGGTGAAGAGGGGCATCAGAAAAGCCACCAGGGCGTAGGAGAGGACGCTGGTGAAGATCAAGATGAACATCGGATAAGCCAGCGCCGAAGCGATCTTGCGCCGCACGGCCGCTTCCTTCTCCATCATCAGGGCCAGGCGAGCCACCGTCTCGGGCAGGTTGCCGCCCGCCTCGCCCACCCGCACCAGGTTGAGATACATCTCGTCGAACACCCGGGGGTGGTTGGCCAGGGCCTCGCTGAAGCGGGCCCCCTTCTGCAGATCCTGGCTCACCTGGTCGAGCACCCTGCGCAGGCTCGGACTCGAGTTGCGCCGTCGCAGCACGTGAATGATGCGCAAGAGTGAGAGGCCCGCCGCCAGGGTGGTGGCCAGCTGGCGGGTGAAGATCATCAGGGTCTTCTGCGAGATGCCCAGGTCGAAGCCGAGCTGCTTCTCCTCGCTCTTTCGCGAGGCTTCCACCTCGGCCACCTCCAGCACGGTCAGGCCTTTGGACTTCAAGTCTGCGAGCAGGGCGTGGTGGTCGTGGGCGCTGGTTTCCCCTTGCTGGGGTTTGCCGTGAGCGTCCACAGTCTTGTATTTGAATCGAGCCATGGCTGCTTCCCTTCAGCGTTCTGTGTAGGTGGTGGTTGCCTGACCGAAGGGGCCGGCTCCCTCCAGGAGGTCTTTCCAGCCGGTCGGCTCGCCCAGCTCAGGACGTTTCGTGGTCACCACCGCCTGCAGCCATTCCCGGCCGGACGGTCCCGTCTGCTCGAGCAACTGCCCGGAATTGTCGCGAATCTGCAGCGTCTGTCCTGCATCGATCCGATCGTAGCTCGAGAACGTGCTGGGAACCGCGATCCGGGTCACACCCTCAGAATCGGTCCAGAGCAGGTTCAGATACCCGGTGATCTGGCTTTTGACCGAGATGGTCATCCGATCTCCGATGGCGTATTCGCTCTTGTCGGTCTTCAGCTTGACGGCCAGGGTGGCGCCTTCCAGGGGCAGCTGGGCCGTGGCCAGAGCGGTCAAGGAGAGCAGGAGCAGGGCTCTCATGCTTTTCGCCTGGGCAGGGCCACGCCGCCCACCAACACGCGCTCCCCCTCGGACACCACCCGGGCTGATGGGGTCTCGGCCAGACACGAGGGCGTCAGGGTCAGGCGGTGCAGGTTGCCGCTCTCGTCGGCCACCAGCGCTCCCTCCTCCAGGGCCAGGGGCGGGGCCAGGCCGGATCCTGGCCGGAAACTGGCCTGAGGCTGGCCGGCCTCGGTGGTGAGGGCGTAGACCGTGCTCTCGCTGGCCAGGAAGGTGGCGCCGCTGGCATCGCTGACGGGCGGGGTCTCCAGCTTCTCGGGCAGCCTGCGGCTCCAGACCGGCTGTCCGTCCGCATCGAGGCGCAGCACGGTCTCGCCCGAGCGCACCACTCCCTCGGGGTTGATCTGGGGCGTGACGCTGCCGGGACGATGGCTCCAGAGCTTTTTCCCGCTCTTCGGGTCGAGGGCCAGCACGTCTCCGAACATGCGGGGCACGAACACGGTGCCCTCGGGGCTGGTGGCCAGCTTCCCCAGGTAGTCGCCCACCGGGTAACGCCAGGGGCTCTTGCCGTCCGGCTCATAGCAGTGCAGCACGTGGTCGTTGCCGTTGAAGAAGTAGAGATTGCCCTCCGGCCCTCCCCCCAGCGGTCCGCGAATGATCACCTGACCCATCAGCGGACGCTCGAAGCGCGAGACCCCGCTGCGGCTGTCCAGGTTCACGATCAGCCCGATCTCGTGACGGCTGATCAGGCCCAGCGTGTGGTTGCCGGCCAGGATGGGCGGATCGGACAGCCGTCCACGCACCTCGCGCTCCCAGCGCGGGTTGCCCTCGGGGTCGAGGCTGACCACGCGGCCCTCGCGCGCGGCCAGGTAGGCATTGCCCTCGGCGTCCACCAGGGGAGGGTGCAGCTCTCCCTCCAGCTTGCGCGTCCAGCGCAAAGTTCCGTCGCTGTGGCGCGCGGTCAGAGTGCCGTCCGGCTCCAGGGCAACGGTGGAGCCGTCAGGGCCGGTCGCCAGCGCGGCTCGAGCCGGCCCCGGGTGGCTCTCGGCCGGCTCCAGGCGGGGGTAGTCCCCACCTAAGAGGTAACGGGCCGTTCCTTGAAACGAGGCGCAAATGGGCAGCATCCCATCCAGGCTAGGGGGTGGGACTGAAGGATACCTGAACGTGCCTGCGGTTGACGGAGAAAGGGGCCATACAAGCGGCAGGCTGACGCAAAGCCGGTTGGGTAGGGCGTCCAGAAACCTGGTGGGCAGTTCATCTTCCTGTAACAACCTGGTCTTGCGGTCGTGTTTGAGTGGGGGCAAGAAACGGACCACACAAGCGAGGACACAATGCACGAGCCTGTTGAGCTGGTTGCCCTGGTGGGCAGCCAGAAAGTGACCAATGTACGCATGTCGAGCCACGGCGTGCTGGCTTCCGACCAGGCCCGGCGGGTCTGGGGGCGCAGCGATCACAGCCTGCTTTCCGAGGAGGCTCTCTCCTCGGTCGAGGGCGGCGCCTCCCTGCAGTTCATCGAGGCACTGCGCAGCACCCTCGGCAGCGATCTGGAGGCCCGCGGGCGCCGGCAGCGCCGGCGCACACCCCTTTGGAGAGACTTCAGCCGGCCATCTTGAAAGCCAGGGAGGCCTGCTCGAACCGGGCCCGCTGCGCGGCCGTCTCAAGAATACCGCCAGAGGCTGAAAGGGGCTGAGCTTCCTTGAGGGTCCCCCGCTACCGCTCAAGAGGCCGCTGGAGGCATCCGACGACCGGGACGAGAAAGCGTGGGAACCTCACGGCCCCAGGAAAGGAACCTTCATCCGGATGAGCATTCCCAGGCTAGAGAAGCTGGTCAGCACCCGGCTGCCCATCGAGGAGGGGCAGTTTCGCCTCAGCCTCTACCGCAGCGGCCTGAACGGCTGCGACCACCTGATGCTGGTCCACGGAGAGGTGCGAGGACAGCAGGGAGTGCTCACGCGCATCCATTCCGAGTGCTTCACCGGCGATGTGTTGGGCTCGCTGCGTTGCGACTGCGGGGCCCAGCTGGAGGCTTCTCTCCAGCTCATCGCCCGGGCTGGCCGGGGGGTGCTGCTCTATTTGCGCCAGGAGGGTCGCGGTATCGGGCTGGCCGACAAGTTGCGCGCCTACAACCTGCAAGACCAGGGGTTCGACACCGTGGACGCCAACGCCGAGCTCGGTCATGAGCCGGACGCGCGCGACTACACCGACGCCGTCTTGATGCTGCGGGATCTGGGCGTCGAGTCGGTCGACCTGATCACCAACAACCCCACCAAGATCCAGGCTCTGGAAGGGATGGGCCTGCGGGTTCGCGCGCGGGTTCCCACCAGGCTGGCAGTCAACCCTGAGAACCGGGCCTACCTCGATACCAAGGCCCAGCGCATGAACCACCTGCTGCAGCTGGCCCCCGATTCGGCCGCTCCGCTGGAGGAGCTGGAAGGCTGGCTGAACGTCCACCCGATTCCCGCCGATCGACCCCACGTCACGGTGACCTACGCCCAGAGCCTGGACGGCCGCATCGCCGAGCAGCGCGCTCTTTCGGGCTACGAGTCCCAGCTGATGACCCACCGCCTGCGGGGCTGGCACGACGGCAGCCTGGTCGGGATTGGCACGGTGTTGTCGGGCGATCCGTGGCCCTCCGCTTCCAAGTCGACCCTGATCGTGGCCGACAGCCAGCTGCGCCTGCCGCTTCAGGCCCGCCTCTGGTCCAACCCCGGCGGCCTGATGGTGGCCGCCGCGGTGGGAGCCGACCCCGAGAGACGCCGGGCGCTGCAAGAGCTGGGTGCCACGGTGCTGGAGCTGCCCAGGAACGGAGGCTACGGGGTGGACCTGACCAGCTTGCTGCGCACTTTGCACCAGCGCGGCATCCGGCGATTGATGGTGGAGGGCGGCGCCCGGCTGCTTAACGCCTTCCTGCGCGAGCGCCTGGCCGACGCCGCCGTGGTGACCATCGCCCCGCGCCTGGTGGGCGGCCCGGGCTGCGTCTCGCCGTCGGAGAACCGGCCGCTGCCGCAGCTCTTGGAGCCGGTCTGGCACAAGCTGGGACAGGACATGGTGGTCTGGGCCTCGCTGGCCTGATAGACTTCAAGCTCGAGAAGGGGAAGGTCGTGGACATCGACCTGCACCTCGTTCCAGCACAATCGCGCTGATTTTGTCCTGTTCGGGCGGGATCCGGGGGTCGAGATACCCCTGGAGCAACTGGAGATCAGGGTCAAGCGAGCACGCTACCGGCAGAAGCACACCAACGCCGAGGACGTCTGGATTCGCTGGCGTCCAACCGATCCACTCCAACCGGGTCCGCACGTTCTCGAGGTCCGGCTGGAAGATGGAGCGGGCAACGCCACCTCGCAGGTCAGTCGCTTCACCTCGACGGGAACGTCGTGTCCCGATGACGACCAGGACTGGAACTGGTAGCTGCGTCGCCTGGTCTTACCGTTCATTTGGGGCTACACCCCTCGGTCGGGTTTGGCAGCCATAGTATGCAGTATTGAGTTGCCAGCTTCTGCGTCCGCTCATGAGCAGACACCGAGCCTGTCAACTCTAGGGCACCTCCATCCACTCGGGTGCTGAATCCGGCTGACTGCGTCTCGTGCTGCTACAATCAAGCATGATGCACGAATTGCTCGGCAGCC
>QWHO01000622.1 GCA_021404945.1 bacterium CPR1 | reverse complement strand
GGGTCGCGGGCCGCTTGAGCATAAAGTCGGGATGGTAGGCTGTGAAATGCAGGGGTACGTCCGGTCCGAGTTGGGTCGCTACCCAGTCGCACAATTGGTCGATCTCCTCCTCCGAGTCGTTCTCCTCGGGGATGATCAGGGTGGTGATCTCGAACCAGACGCTGGTCTGGTGCTTGAGGAAGAGCAGGGTCTCCAGCACCGGCTCGAGGTGGGCGAAGCAGAGCTTGTGGTAGAAGCGCTCGGTGAAGGCTTTCAGGTCGACGTTGGCGGCATCCATGGGTCGGAAGAACTCTTCGCGGGCCTCGGGGGTGATGTAGCCGGCCGTCACCGCCACGGTCTTCACTCCCAGCGCGTGACAGGCGTGAGCCACGTCGATGGCATACTCGGCCCACAGCACCGGGTCGTTGTAGGTGAAGGCTACGCTCTCGCAACCGTGCAGCAGGGCCGCCCGGGCGATGCCTTCCGGCGTGGCGGTGTGGGAAAGCTTTTCGATCACGTTGGCCTTGGAGATGCTCCAGTTCTGACAATAACGACAACCCAGGTTGCAGCCAGCGGTGCCGAAGCTGAGCACGCTCGAGCCAGGGTAGAAGTGGCTGAGCGGTTTTTTCTCGATGGGATCGATGCAAAAGCCGGTGCTGCGTCCATAGGTGGTCAGCACCATTTGCCCGCCCTGGTTCTGGCGAACGAAACAGAAGGCACGCTGGCCCTCGCCCAGCTTGCAGTGGCGGGGACAAAGGACACATTCGATCTTGCCGTTGTCGAGGGTTCGCCACCAGCGGGCTCTGTTGGGCATGAGGAGGATTTCCGCTACGTAGACCCGCTCCCTGCGTGCAGACTCATGTGCTTGCAAGCGGGGTCTTCATCCACCAGGAACATGCTCGCATCGAGCTGCCGCCCGCGTGCTTGCACGCAGGTTCCAAAGTGTTCTGCAAGACCAAAAACCTTGCACATTAGACGTTGAAACGGATGTGCACGATTTCCCCCTCGTGCACCTCGTAATCCTTGCCTTCCACTCGCAGTTTGCCCTGGTCCTTGGCGGCGGCCATCGAGCCGCAGGACAGAAAGGTGTCGTAGCCGATCACCTCGGCCCGGATGAAGCCCCGCTCGAGATCGGAGTGGATGGCACCGGCCGCCTCGGGGGCCCGGGCGTGTTGACGCACCGTCCAGGCGCGGCACTCATCCTCGCCCACCGTGAAGAACGTCATCAAGCCCAGCCGTTCATAGCTGGCTCGTACGAGCTGGGAGAGGCCGGTCTCCTGGATGCCCAGGTCCTGCAGGAAGACCTGGCGCTCCTCGGCTTCGAGTTGGGCCACCTCGGACTCGAGCAGGGCGCTGGTGGCGATGGCCCGGGTGCCTCGGCGGGAGGCCATGGCGCGAACGGTCTGCTCGTGCTCGCTGTTCTTGCCCATCAGATCCTCGGCCAGGTTGGCGCAATAGATCCGTGGTTTGAGCGAGAGCAGGCCCATTCCCGAGAGCAGTTTGAGCTCCTCGGCGTCAAACTCGGGAAGAGCGGTGAAGTCTCCCGCCGCCAGGGGTGGCTGCAGGCGTTCGAGCACGGCTTTTTCCGGAGGTGTGAGTTTCTTGGCTCGCTCCAGGCGGCCTTCCACGATCTTCAGGTCAGCCAGCATGATCTCCAGCTCGAAGTCTTCCATGTCCTTCTGGGGGGTGGGCTCGCCCAGATAACCGTGCGGAAAGCAGCGCACCACCTCGACCAGGGCCGTTGCGGTGCGTATCTCGCCAAGGGCCTGATCTCCCAGACCCGTGCCCGATCCGCCCGGCATGTCCAGAAAGTCGACCGTGGCCGGGGTGGTCTTCTTGGGATGAAAGACGGCGCTCAGGCGGTCGAGCCGCTCGTCGGGCACGGGGGCGCGGGCCATCGGCAGCCGTTTGCCTCCCACATCGCCCTGGGAGGCGGCCGTGAGGGCCTGGAAGAGACTGGATTTGCCCGACTGCGCCAGGCCTGTGATACCGATTGCGAGAGCCATGGGCGGGCCGGTTCTGCCCGTCCCACGCGGATCCTTTTCCACCAGACAGGAATTTCGAGGGTGGGTCAACTATACACAGCAAGCGCCAGGCTTCAGGCGCGCGGAGGAAACGTCGTCATGTGCGGAATAGCCGGAATTCTTTACGACGCTACGGGCCAGGCTGTGATGGACTGGAAAGGGTACCGTGCTGCCCTGGAGGAGCTGACCCACCTGCCGGTCGATCCCTTCCGACCGCAGGCTTTCGAGGCGCCCCTGCTGGCTCTGGAAGAGCGCACTCCGGCTCTGCGCGAGTTCTCCGTGCTGCGCGAGTTGCTTGATGATGCCAACCATCAGGCTCTACTGGCCGAGTGCAGCCAGGCCCTGGGCGACTGGGAGGTGCGCACCCAGACGCTGGTGTTGCAACAGGGCAAACAGATTTCCACCGAGGTCGTGGAGCGTTGGAACGCCCTCTGGGTGAGGGTTCGCGATCTGGCCTGGACGGCCGATCGCGACATTCTGGGCGGACTTGAGCGCCTGCGCCGGCTGGTCCCGTCTGCCTACCAGCACAACTTCAAGGCCCGGTTCGAGGCCTGGAAGCTCTCGGTCGTGCTCGAGAACATCGGTCGCCTGGAGGTGCGAGGGCGCGATTCTCTGGGCCTCTCCATCCTGGTCACTTTTTCTGAAAGCGATGGTCTGCGACGCTTTCACGGGTGGCTCGAGCAGGAGGGGCGGCAGGCTGAGTGGCGTTCTCGATTGGATCGAGTCGACTTTGTGGATGGCGCGGTGCTCGAAGAGCCCACCGCCTTGATCTTCACCTTCAAGGTGGCCCAGGAGGTGGGGGCCCTGGGCGACAACGTGGCCGCCCTGGCCCACTCCATTCT
>QWHO01000621.1 GCA_021404945.1 bacterium CPR1 | reverse complement strand
AAGCGCATCGAGAAAGGCGGCCGCGAACGTGCCGGGGCCATGCGCGTCCTCGCCAGCGATCTCACCAGCCACGCCGAATATCAGGAGCGCCGAGGCGCTCGCCAGGAAGGCGTCCTTCTCGACCGCGAGGCAGTAGCCGGCCTCGTTGGCCAGCCAGGGGATGTCTTGCTCGCGCAAAGAGCAGCGGCTCAAGATGGGTCGCAGCCCTTCCACCCTGACGTCGGTGGCGGCCACCCCCAGAACGCTCCTGCCGTCTTGCGAGATGACCGCCTGGGCCATGCGCACGATCACCGAGCCCTGCTCGAAGACCGGCTCACGCAAGAAGATGGCCCCGCGCTTCTCGACCGCCCCCAGGTACCAGTCCTCCTGGCGGGCGTCGAAAGGCTCCACTCTGTCGTGGGCGGCTCGTAACATCTGGCCGTCGGCTCCTGCGAAGAGCACTCCGGCCGTAAGGTCGGGCGAGGAGCGAGACAGCAGTCCGCTGAGCAGGCTCTGCACCTGGTCCAGCTCTCCTTCCGAGGCCCCCACCTCGGCGGCGATGGCCCGGGTGATGGCTCCCTGGCCGTAGAGGGTCAGGTCGATGGCCTGGGCCGTGATGCGCACCTCGCGGATCCCCTCGCTCCGGGTCAACTGATCGAGCACCTCGGAGACGTTCTTCAGGCCCTGGGTCAGGGTGAGCAGCAGCACCAGGGCGGTGGCCGCCCCGACCGAGAGCTGCAGGGCAAGCGCGATGCGTCGGACGCGGAACATCCGGCTCAGCGTTGGAGCAGAGCCTCCATCTTGGCTAACAGGCTGGCCAGATCCACCGGCTTGGTATCGTAGTCGTCACAGCCGGCCTCCATTGCTTTCTCGCGATCCCCCGACATGGCATGGGCCGTCAGCGCGATCACCGGGGTGGCGGCCGTGATCGGGTTGGCCTTCAGGCGGCGGGTGGCCTCCCAGCCGTCGATCTCGGGCAGGCTCATATCCATCAGCACCAGGTCCGGCTTCTCGGCTTCGGCCTTCTCCAGCGCCTGGCGGCCGTCTTCCGCCAGAATCACCTCGTAGCCCTTGCGCAGCAGGCGCCGGCTCAGCATGTCACGATTGTTCTCGTTGTCTTCGACCAGGAGGATTCGGGGCATCTGGCCAGGCTTCGTCCCGGGGCGGACCGTTCCCTATCCTGCCAGGGGAACTGGCCGCCGCGAGGATTGAGATAGGATGGGCTGAGCATCGGCTCCACCAGCGTAGCGCCCAACAACGGCCGCCCAACCTCTCAGGCCCAAGCCCGAGCCCGGGCGGAAGCTCACCTGGCCCTGAAAAGCGTTACTGGCGTTGATCTCGTAATGGGCTCTTCTTTGCCGAAAATGCGCTCAAGTTCGGTTTCGGCTTCTCCAAGAACGGATTCGACGCCGCGCGCCCCTACGAATTGAGGCAACTCGGTACTGCGCCAGTTGCCAGGCTTCAGGGTCGTGGCCTAGCATCCGAATGATTGAGCTTTGCAGAGGGCCGTCGCCGGTGCGCTTGACCCAGTCTTTCAAGCTGCGGCCCAGTGACCAGGTCGATTCGACCAGTCGATCAAACTGCAGGTTCCTCACCGGAAAAAGGCCAGTAGCATCAAAAGTCAGGTTGTCGCAGGCCACGACGCAGCGCAAGCCGGCGGGCTCCTCGACCACCACGCGGTCAACCAGAATCCCGCCGGCGACCAGGAGCAGCTCACTGGGAGACTTGTGGTCCAGCCGAAGCCCGATGCCACCACCCCAGAGCCGCCGTAGGGACGGCTGTGCGGCTTCGATTCGATCGCCGTGACTTTCGAGTAAGCTCGTACTAACGCTGGGTGAGAGCCAGACCTGGCCGGCGCCCTCCGATACCTCGAGCCGCAACTCCGCGACGTGGTGGTACGCGCAGTACCTCTCCGCCACCAGGAACTCCCCCGAGGCGACCAGCTGCTTCCCGTCGACCAGATGCACCTCGTCGTACCCGTCGATGAATCTGAGTTGTGCTCCGAAAGCGGGTCGATGCAGCTCCCGACCCTGAATGATGATCACGGCGGGGCAGAATCCAGCCGCCCGGGCCACCTCCCTGAGAGCGCTGCCCGTGAGCGGCTCGAACGAAGCAGCCATGCCCAGGCGAGTCAGAATCCCCAGCCAGGGAACGGTCACCTGAACCAGGGCGCGAGACGTCGCCTCCTGGCAGGACTCAAAGCTTACCTTCCCGGAGCCGAATCGGCCTCGAACTGAGCCCGCCTCCACCAGAATCGAGGCTTTGGGTACCCCCACCACTCCCGCAACGGCAAAGTGCAGCGGACCGATCCGGTGGGTATCCAGGAGCTTGGAGAGGTCGCCGGGTGCACCATCATGGCGCAACTCGAGCTCACCAGGGATTTGACGAATCCAAATATGCTCGGCCCCTGACTCGATGGCCCACTGCAACAACTTGACGGCGAAGAGCTCGGGACGGGGAAGGCCATACTGCGATAACCTCGTGAGGGCGGCACTGGAGTCGATGGTGAAATTCCCCGAAGAATCCCATCTCCCGCTCTGGCGAAGGGACACCAGGGTCTCCTCGATTGGCGATTTCTCCTCAGAAGCCACGACTGCGGCATTCCCGGGCCGACCTGAGCATCCTCCCGCAATTCTTCAGGCTGAGTCAGCCGCTGTGCGAGCGATCCAGGAGGCGCCTCGCCTGTTGGCGTGGAAAGCCTGAGCGGGAGGTGAACGCCATGGGAGAGGCCGTCCAGCCGTTCGAGGAGCTTGCGCCCCGCCCTGATATTTCGCACCTGGTCACGGAGGACGACGAGCCGGTGGACAACTGGTTCCAGGAACGCCAGATACGTCTGCTCCCCGAGAGTCTCTACACCTCCTGGGCT
>QWHO01000620.1 GCA_021404945.1 bacterium CPR1 | reverse complement strand
CCCTGGCGCTGCTGTCGCTGGCCGCCGAGCAGGGCGACCTGAACCCCGAGGAGCGAGCGGCGGTGCAGGACCTGGTGCGGCCGACGCTGGCAGTGGATGTCTGGCCGCGCGACCAGAACTTCAACACGCTGCCCCTGGCGCTCAACCGATTTCGCGATCGCGAGCTGGAGGGGGCCGAAGAGCGGCTGGGAGACCTGGCGGAAGGGACGCGCCTGCTGCTGGTGGCGGCCCACCGGGGTCAGGACCAGGCCACGCGCAAGGAGGCGACCGAGCTGGCCGGCAAGATCTGGCAGCAGCTCGACGAGCCCACCCGCGAGAGCATCTTTACCGAACTGGGCAATTTGCCCGCGCCGCTCGACGACCTGGGGCCCGAGTCGATGGGTCGGGTAATGCTGGCCGCGCTGGTCGATCCCGAGCGCGCCCGGGCCGGGCTGGGCGCGGCCCTGGGAGAGTTGAGCACGGCAAGGTATGCCAAAGGCCTGCCCGGCAAGCTGTTGCTCGAGCTGCGCGATCGCGAGCACTACCTGGCGCTCGAGGCTCTGCGCACGGGAACGGTTCCGCCTTCAGAGCAGCCGTCCTTGATCGAGTCGCTGGTCTCCTTCCGGGCCGACAAGCTGGAGGAAGAAGGCAAGAAAGCGCTCCAGACGGTGCTGGAGGCCTGGGAGGCGGGGGCTCGGGCCGGGGGGCATCCGGTGGACGAGGTGCCTTATCAGACCTTCACGCTGCTGGCCGAGGTGCGGGGGGATCGGGCCTGGGAGGCCCTGCCGTTGTACCAGCGCCTGGCGGAGAAGATCGAGCAGCCCGAGCAGGCTTTCCGGGACCTGTGCGCGCGCCTCGACCAGGGAATGAGCCAGGATCAGGCGCTGCAGGAGACCCTGCGCTTCTACGTGCTGGGAAGCTCGCTTCCCAGCTCGGAGGGAGCCACCATCGGGATGGTGGGAGACAGCTTGCGGGTGGGGGGGACCTTGCTGCGCTTGCGGCCCCGCTCTTGATCGGAAGTCGAGTGCCCCGGCTTTCGGCGACGCTTGCTCAGACGGGCCGGCGACCGTGTTGCCGCACCCGGGCTCGAAAGGCCCTGATCCGCCCGGAGTCGCTCAGGGCATGGCTTTCCTCGATCAGCTCCTAACGTTTCCCTCGACAGCCTCGAGAACTTTCAGATAGCCATCCCAATCGTTCTGGTGACGAATCGATTCTCGGCAACGGTCTCCACAAGATCATATACACGCTGAGGAGCGCGGATGGCCCGCTCCGGCCAGGGCCCTGATCGAAGCTCGGATCGCAAGCAGGTTCAGGGGCGGCGCTGCCTCTCCCCCAGGATCTCCCTGGGCTCGAGGGCCTTCTCCTGGCAAGCTCCGGGATGGTGGAATTCTTGCACTTGATGGCAGATTCTGGGCAGGCCAGTCGGAGTGGCTTCTCGGGCCGCTTGCCAAACCGGTCAGGTTCCACAATGAAAGCACAGACTTGACGAGCCTGGTCCAACGAACTAGACTAACTTTATGATGGTCAACGTCCACCAGGCAAAGACACAGCTCTCCCGCTTGCTCGAACGAGCCCACGCGGGCGAGGAGATCATTATCGCCAAGAACGGACAGCCTTATGCCCGACTGGTCCCGCTGGAAGCACCCAGAAGGACGCTGGGGTTCCTGGAGGGCAAACTGTCCGTGCCGCAAGAATTCTTCGCCCCCCTCGAGGAAGACGAGCTCAGGCTCTGGGAAGGCGCGTGAAGCTCCTCCTGGACACGCACGTTCTGCTGTGGGCGCTGGCCGAGCCAGCCAGACTCTCCCCGGCCGCCCGGGACTTATTGACGGACGCCTCCAACGAGCTCTACGTCTCGGCGGTGAGCTTGTTTGAGGTGAGCACCAAGCATCGCTTGGGAAAGCTCCCTACCGCGGGAGCTCTGCTCGACGCTCTCGACTGGAACATGGCTCGCCTGTCCGCCCGATACCTGTCGTTAGACCCCTCGGACGCCGTCCTGGCCGGAGCTCTCCCGTCTCCCCATCGAGACCCTTTCGACCGCCTCCTGGCTGCCCAGTCGCAGGGCCAGGGAATGGCTCTGGTCTCCTCTGACCCCGCCTTCGGGTCCTTCCAGGGATTGACGGTCATCTGGTAAGTCGCCGGGTACTCGCCTGCCCGAGTGGGAACGCTGTGGGGCTGTCCGGTGGTCTGCGGACGGCGGGGCGCTGACCAACTGGTGGCCGGCTATCGGCGAGGGGTTGCCGCTCTGGAGAGCCATCGAGAGGATCTGGCTCAGAGCCGTCTGGGCGACTTGAGCGAGCTCGAGCTCAACCGGAGCCAGATGCGAGAGGACTATCAGGCCGTTCAGGAGTGGCTGTCCCGCGCAGTGGCGCGCTGCGCTCGCTGCGGCGAACCAGGAGAGTATTGCCAGGGGTGCTCGCTGCAGGGCCTGGTCCCCGATAGCCAGGCCCGGCCGAGCGCCGATCCGGAAGCGATGACCCCGGCCATGCTGATTCTCTACCAGGCTGCCACGGCCGTTTCGGCCGGGCTGGCTTCGGCCGAGACGCTGGTGGCTCTGCACGAGGAGGTCACTCTTGGCGCCCAACGCGTGTCAACGCGCGCGACTGTTGCTCCGTCTCGCTGAGGCCAGGACAAGTCCGGTGACGGCTCCCACCGCCCCCCCCACCGTCCCGCCGACAAGGCCACCCAGGAAGTGGCCCAGCCTCCAGCCGGGACGAGCCACCCTGGGAAGAGCGGTGACCACGGCTCGCGCGGCTTGCAGTCCCTGCTTCAGACCCGAGGGCACACCGCCCGCCAGGCCGCCCAGCCCCAGGCCCAGGAAGCGTCCCACGGTCGCGCCCCCGCGCATGCCCGCCCGGGCAGCCAGGGGCACCA
>QWHO01000102.1 GCA_021404945.1 bacterium CPR1 | reverse complement strand
GCCCATGCAGACCATGAAGTACCCCAGCGACGCCGAGGACGGCGGGGGCGGCCCCGGCCCCATCGATACCACGCTCAAGTTCCCTTCTGACGGTGAGGACGGTGGTGGAGGCGGCCCGATCATCAAGGTTCGGGCCGACGATGATACCGGTCCGCCCATGCAGACCATGAAGTACCCCAGCGACGCCGAGGACGGCGGGGGCGGCCCCGGTCCCATCGATACCACGCTCAAGTTCCCTTCTGATGGCGAAGACGGTGGCGGTGGGGGGCCGATCGTCAAGGTTCGCGCCGACGATGATACCGGCCCGCCCATGCAGACCATGAAGTATCCCTCGGACGGTGAGGATGGAGGAGGGGGCGGCCCCATCATCAAAGTGCGGGCCGATGACGACAATGGTCCGCCCATGCAGACCATGAAGTATCCATCCGACGCGGAAGACGGGGGAGGTGGCGGTCCTATCGCTGTCACCAAGAAGTTCCCGTCCGACGCTGAAGACGGAGGAGTCCGCACCGCCTAGTGATCCTCTTGTTGACCCACGCGGGCGACTTCTACACCATCGATGGCGTAGAAGCCGCCCTGCAGCGTTTTGGAGCGCAGTATCTCCGCCTGGACACCGACCGGTTCCCGATGGAGTATACGCTCACGTCCCGAGCCGGCGAGGGCAGCTTTCTCGAGGCCGGTGGTCAAACGCTTGCTCTGAGCCAGACAACCGCGGTCTGGAACCGCAGGCTCTACCCGGGGCACGTCCCACCCGAGCTACCCTTCGAACAGGCCCGCTTCAGCGCCGAGACCTGCCGCACGGCCTTCCTCAATGCCTTCGACCGCTTGGACCAGGCTTACTGGATCAACCCTCTGCGGGCCCAGGATGCGGCCGAGTCCAAGCTGTTGCAGCTCGATCTGGCCCGCGAGGTGGGCCTGCGCGTGCCGCCCACGCTGATCACCAATCGGCCTCAGGAGGTGCGCGACTTCGCCCAGCATCACCCTCGCCTGGTGACCAAGCTTCTGGTGCAGCAGGTGCAGTCGATGCAGGCTCATCCCGCTTTTGCCTACACCACCAGGGTGCAGCCCGAGCACCTCGACCAGCTCGAGCAGTTGCGCCTGATGCCCCAGATCTTTCAGCCCGAGCTGACCAAGAAGGTCGAGTACCGGGCCGTGGCAGTGGGCGGCAAGCTGTTCGTGGGAGGTTTGCGCGGCCTGGGCGATCTGATCGACTGGCGCCAGGCCCCGGCCGATTCGGGCCTGGCCTGGGAGAAGGCCACCTTTGACGGCGCCCTGCACGGGAAGATCCTGCTGCTCATGCAGCGGTTGGGCCTGCGCTTCGGCGCCCTGGATTTCATCGACGACGGCACGGGCGAGCCCTGGTTCCTGGAGTGCAACCCGGCCGGAGAATGGGGCTGGCTCGAGCGCGACCTGGGCATGCCCATCGCCGAGACCATCGCCCGGGCGCTGGTGGACCGATCGTGAGCGTGCTGCTCATCACCCGCAGCGACGACAACGACAGTGTCAAGATGGTGGCCCGGGCGCTGCAGGATCTTGGTTTGGATCCCATCCGCCTGGACACTGATCTCTATCCTATTTCGGTGCGTTTGACCACCAGCTTCGACGGTCCGGTGCGGCGTTTTCTGGAGACGAAGGCCGGGCGCTTCGATCTGGCGGAGGTGAGCGCCCTGTGGTATCGGCGTTACTTCGCCGGCGGCCGCCTGCCGCTCGAGCTCGGCGATACCCGCGAGGCTTGCGTGGGCGAGGCTCGGCGCACGATGTACGGCTGCATCGCCTCCATGGGGTGCTTTCAGCTCGACCCCCTGATCTGCGTGCGCAAGACTGATCACAAGGAGCTGCAGCTTCAAAAGGCACGCGAGTTTGGCCTGGAGATCCCGCCCACCCTGATCACCAACGACCCCGAGGAGGTCAAGGCGTTCTTTCATGCTCACGACGGCAACATCGTGACCAAGACCCAGTCGAGCTTCGCCATCTATCGCGGGGGCGAGGAGCAGGTGGTGTTCACCACTCCGGTCCGCAAGGAGAGCCTGGAGCAACTCGACGGGCTGCGCTACGCCCCCATGATGTTCCAGGCCCTGATCCCCAAGAAGGTGGAGCTGCGCTCGACCGTGACCGGCAAGCGCGTGCACACCGCTTACGTGGATTCGCAAAAAAGCGAGCTCAGCTCGGTGGACTGGCGGCGCGACGGGGTGGGGCTGATCGATTCCTGGCACCCTTATGAGCTGCCCGATAAGGTGCGCGAGAGCTTGCTGCGCGTCACCGAGCACTTCGGGCTGAACTACGCCGCCGCCGACTTCATCGTCACCCCGGATGACCGCTACGTGTTCCTGGAGATCAACGCCGGTGGCGAGTGGTTCTGGCTGCAGCGTATCCTGCCCATTGCCGAGAGCCTGGCCGAGGTTCTGGCCGGCAAGGCCCAGCGCATCCAACCCCTGGACCGGACTTTGGAGCTGGCTTGAGGCTGCTGGTGGCCCTGTGCGCTCTGCTCTTGTTAGCCGCTGCCCCCACCGATGAGGTAGCCAGAAGCACCGCCCTGCGCTGGCTGGCCCGGGTGGATGCAGGCGACAACGGCCAGGTTTATGCCGGACTGACCGCAGCGACCCGGGAGGGGATCAGCCGGGCCAGGCTGATCAACACCATCAAGGATGGCCGGGGAAGGCTAGGCGAGTGCAAGAGCCACAAAGTGGTGGAGTGCAAGCGGGCCGATACCCACGTGCTGGTCGAGGTGATGAGCCGTTTCGAGGATGGGGTGCAGGCCACCGAGTCTGTCTGGTTGAGCGAGGATGCCGACCAGCAGTGGCGCGTCTCGGGCTATGAGCTGTACCAGAACGGCAACTCGTTGGTGAAGGTGGGGGTCACGCCCCGCTGATAAGCTGGCGACCCATGATCCATCGCTTGCTGGTCCAGACCAGCGCCCTTCTCGCTGTCGTTCGGAATCGTCCGCATCAGGAAGAGGCATCGCTCGGCGAACCCCACCGACACGTCAGGTTTCAATTCTCTTTCAGGGTGCTTGGATAGGGTGAGATGCATGAACGCCACGTATCAGAGCAGCATCAAGTTTCACCCGCAGCGCAGTCAGCTGAGCATCTCGAAGGAAGGTAGCGCGATGTGCTATGACCTCGAGACCAACGGGGGCTCCAGCGTGAAGATCAGCGTTGCCGACACGGTCGAGGACCCGCATCTGCATGCCTTCAAAGATCGCGACATCGATCTCGGGACGATGCAGAAAGAACTGCAGGCCGTCGTGACCCCCGTCGCCGACAAAGCGCGGTCGGCCTCCCGCCTGGGTCGTATTCTGGGAGGCGTGGGACTGGTCGCGGCTGGTGCCTGCGCCCTGGCCGGTCTGGGCACGGTTGCCGTGGCGGGAGTCGCCGTGCTCGGCATCGGCGCGTTCGTAGCTGGTCAGAAGAAGGCCCAGTCCATCCTCGCCCCTGTCCGAAATTGCATCGACCTGGGCTGGACGCTCAACACGATGAAGGACGCCCCGGCGCAGCCCGGCTTCTTCCAGAGCTCCAGCGCGGGCCAGCACGCCTCCAACCCGAACTTCCTGCGAAGTTAATCCCGGCAGACGATTCCCTGGGGCTACCGATACGTATGCGCTCGGGCCTTTGCCGAGCGCCTCGGTACGGAGGATTGCCCTCAGGGAGAAGGGGACGGGGAATCGACCCCTGGCCTGAGGAGGTTGGGCTTACAGCCGCACCAGGCTCCGAACAGGCCCATCAGGAGGCCCACGGCCGTCATCGAGAGTTGCACTTTCATGGCCACGTCCGGATCGCTCAGGATGACCGAGCATACCAGCACGGTCGGCGCCGCAAAGCCCACCAGCGTCCCACGACGCCGCCTGCAGAGAGCGGCCCGGCCCGAAGTGCGGCCACCTGGAGACCACCAGCCCGACCAGGAACGTGAGAAAGAAGATTGCGACGACGCTTGCTATTCCGTCGCCGACGGGAAACGCTCGCGCCAGAGCGGGCAGCCCGTGGTAGACCAGCAGCCCCTCGGCCAGAGTTGCGAGCATACCGAAAAAGAACCCGAGGACTGCCATCGGTTGGATCATTCCTGTGGACTCGGGACAGACCCTCCCTTGGCACAGGGGGAGAGCCCCCGAGGCACACGGTGAAGTAGGCTGCCCGGCCTGATCAGCGAGCTGCGCCTTCGCTTCGTGACGGTAAGCCAGCTGAGCGGGCGACTCGAGCGCGCCATTACGCTGGATTATCTGGGACACCATTCTCCTCGCCTCCAGGAAAAGATGACATTGTTTGGTGTCAGTTATTTGTGTGGTTTTTCTAAATAAAAGAGCAGTTGTCACAATTTGTTAATACTGATGACATAATTTGGAAACAATCTTTGTTTAAGATGAGGTCGGAGGGACGAACACATGACCATCGACTTCAACCCCGCTCTCAATAACGTATCCGGACCCGCCCGGGTGTCCCGGCCGCAGCTCGTGCCGCTCTCGGAAGCGCACGAAATGGGCCTGGTGAGCGCTCCATCTCCGGAGCAGATCAGCCAGCTGCAGGCCTACTACGGCGACGTGCTGGCCTCGTGCGACTGCGTCCGCGGGCTGGGTGGGCGCTGCTACCGGTTCGAAGATGCCGGCGCCGGTCAGGCCATCGAGAACCTGCAGCGCCAGAATCCCCAGGGCCCCCTGACCGCCGAGCAGCTTCTGCACCTGATTCAGAGCGCCACCGAAGACCTGGACAACAGCGCCGCCGGCGCCGAGTTCAACGACCTGCAGAAGTTCGTCCAGAGCAACTGGAACCGGATGGACGACAAGGCCAGGCAAGTCTGGCAGGTCTACTACGAGAAGGTCATGGAGTCTCGTTCCCAGGGCAAGAGCGGCATCGACAACCAGCAGTATGAGCAGATGCTTCAGGAGATGAAGGAGATCGCCGGTTGCGAGGATGACAACCAGTTCAAGGACGCCAGTGCCGGCGCAGCCATCAAGGCTCTCGACCAGGAGAATCCCGAAGGCGTGATCTCCGGCGAGCAGATGCGGCGGCTGATCTACGATGCGACCAGTGATGCCGACAGCCAGGCTGCCGGTAAAGAGTTCGACGACCTGGCCAAATTTGTCAAGAAGAACTACGGGCGGCTCTCGGCCGAAGCCAAGGAGATGTGGGACATCTACGCCCGCACCGTGGAAGACTTGCGCAGCCAGGGTCAGAGCGGCATCCCTTCCGACCGTTACGAGCAGATGTTTGACGAGATGCGCGAGATTGAGGAGTCCAACGACGAGGCCAGCGAGAACTACGAGGACGCCGGGGCCGGAGACGCCATCGAGAGCCTGCAGCGGCGCAACCCGGAAGGTCAGATCTCGGGGGTCCAGATGCGGCGGCTGGTCCTGGACGCCACCAAGGACAAGGACGGTCAGGCTGCCGGGGCCGAGTACGAGGACTTGAAGCGATTCGTGGACGCCAATCGCGACCGCCTGTCGGACGAGGCACTGGCTATCTGGCAGGTGTACAGCCGCACGGTTGAGCGCGCGCGCTCGCAGGGGCAGTCCTTCATCGATGACCAGTCCTATCAGCAGATGCAGGAAGAGATGAAGGACGTTCTCGAGTAATCCTCAGCGGGGGCAGAGGTAAACGTCCGAACCGGTCACGAAGCAGCTCATGGGGGGATCGGGCCGACGTCTATGTCGTCCAGCATCCTGACAGACGAGAAGCCCCGCGCGGGAGTCGGCCTTCACACCCACCGGGGTCGCGAGGAGCTCCCCAAAATTTGTTCAGGCAGCCCTGAAGCGGGGGCACGACCGGTGGGGCGACGATTGCTACCTGGCCCGCATTCTCTTGAGCCAGATGACCCGCGGAGACGCGATGAGTACCGGGGGCGTGGGTATCAACAGCTACCTGACCGACAACGAGTTCCCCATGGTGGATACCGGTTCACCAGGCCTGGCAAGGAGCCCCGGTGCTTCGTGAGCAACTCCTTTGAGGCATTCGTCACCCTCAGGATCTTCCTCGATTGGGAGCAGTGCGACTGAGCCGGCAGGTCTGATCGGGAGGCGAGGAAGAACTCCCGCTCTTTTCCGACCAGAAAATCCACACCCAGATCCTGTGAGAGGGCTCCAGACGATGCGGCTTCGCGCCTTAATTTTGCTCATGCTGATTCTGTGGGGGGCCATGCAGGCCTTCTCGGATCAGGAGGAAGACGGCATGCCCACCAGCGCACCCAACCAGGGCCTCAGTTTCCAACTCAGCGAGGGCGCACCAGCCGACGGCGGCGCGGACCGGGTGCCCCCGGCTCAGGCCCGACCCCTCTCGGCCTCTGAAGCAGAGGCCGTGCTCAAGCGATTGCCGCCCTTCAAGGTGGCCGGCCAGACCACCGAGTTCGCCCTGCGCGAGAAGTCTCAGCCGGCACCCCGCACGGGCAAGACCGTCGAGATGCCGTTCCCGCCTCCTCAGGCTCCGGACCGGCCGGCGGTGGCGCCCAAAACCCTGGAGGTGCTGCGCAAGATCCCCGAAGGCGCGGTGCCGCTCGCTCCTCAGCTTTCGGTGACCTTCAACCAGCCCATGGTCGCGGTCACCTCCCACGCTGAGCTGGCCTCCGAGACCCCGGTCAAGCTCACCCCTCAGCCCCCGGGCAACTGGCGCTGGGTGGGCACCCAGACCATCCTGTTCGACCCCCGCGGGGGAAGCAGCGTCAAAGCACGCTTTCCGATGTCTACCGACTACCGCATCGAGGTGCCTGCCGGCACGAAGTCGGCTTCCGGACAGGCTCTGGCCTCCTCTGTGAGCTGGTCGTTTCAGACTCCCAGCGTGCAGTTTGAGTCCAGCTCTCCCAGCGCCGGCTACCCTCAGCCCCTCGACCCGCTGATGCACGTGGTGCTCAATCAGGATATCGACCCGGCCGCCGTGCTCGCCACCATCAAGCTCACGGGCGGAGAGCAGAGCGTGCCGCTGCGTGCGGCCACCACGGCCGAGATCGAGAAGGCCGGGCTGAAGGACCTGCCCGCCAACCGCCGGGTCATCTTCAAGCCGGTCAGTCCGCTGGTGCCTGCCACCAGCTACACCGTCACCATGGGCCCGGGCACTCCCTCGCTGGAGGGCCCGCTCAAGACCGCCTCGGCTCAGACCTTTGGTTTTCGTACCTACGACAGGTTCCGGGTGGTGGAAGCCCGCTGCGGCTGGAACGACAACTGCCCGCCCCTGCCGCCCTTCACGATCCAGTTCAACAATCCCATCGACGTCAAGAAATTCAAGCCGTCCATGGTCACCGTCAGCCCTGAGCTGCCGCGCCTGAAGATTGACGCCTCGGGCAGCACCCTGGTCATCCGGGGCGAGTCAAAGGGGCGCACCACCTACCGCGTGCGCCTCTCGGGCGAGTTGCCCGACAGCTTTGGCCAGCGGCTCGAAAAAGAAGACCTGCTCACCTTCAAGGTGGGCTCGGCCACCCCCACGCTGGTCAACATCGGCGGCCAGCTGGCCGTGATCGATCCCTACGGTCCGCCCAGTTACTCTGTGTACTGCATCAACCACCAGAGCCTGAAGGTGAAGATCCACTCGGTCGACCCCGAAGACTGGGTCGAGTTCTGCAAGCGGCTGGCCAGCGAGACCCACAAGACGCCCTTCGTGTCCCCCGGCCAGCGGGTGTTCGACGGCAGTGTCCCGACCGGGGCCCGTCCAGACGAGCTGACCGAGGTGCGCATCGACCTCAAGTCAGCCCTCAAGGAGGGCCGCGGGATGGCCGTGGTGGTGATCGAGCCGGCCGTGCAGGCCAGGGAGGACTACCGGCGCCAGCGCATCGTGACCTGGGTGCAGGTCACCGAGCTGGGCCTGGATGCGGCCAACGACGCGCGCACCCTGCAAGGCTGGGTCAACTCGCTCAAGGATGGCAAGCCGGTGGCCGGCGCAACCTTGAGCCTGCTGGACGTGGAAGGCAAGACCGTGGTCAAGGGCGAGAGCGGGGCTGATGGCCTGGCCCGGCTGGCGCTGGGGGCCAACGCCCCCCTGCTGGTGGCCCACAAAGGCGCGGATGTGGCCATCCTGCCCGAGCAGGCCCACTACTGGGCCTATTCCAGAGGCTGGCACGCCGTCTCGGAGAGCGACTCGCTTCGCTGGTTCGTGGTGGACGATCGCAAGATGTATCGCCCGGCCGAGACCGTCCATCTGAAGGGCTGGCTGCGCCGCTATGGGGCCGGCCCCAAAGGGGACGTGAGCGCCCTTCAGGGCGAGGTCACCAGGATCAGCTACACGGTGGACGATTCGCGCGGCAACGAGATCCTCAAGGGCGAGACGCCGGTCACTCCTGATGGGGGCTTTGACCTCAAGCTGGCGCTGCCCAAGACCCCCAACCTGGGCCACGCCCGGGTCGAGTTGTCGGCCTCTCCCTCCAGCGGCCTGAACGGCTCGAGCTACACCCACGGTTTCCAGATCGAGGAGTTCCGCCGTCCTGAGTTCGAGGTCAGCGCCAGCGCCGACCCGGCCAGCTCGATCGTGGGCAGCTCGGCGGTGGCGACGGCGGCGGCCAAATACTATGCCGGCGGGGGCCTGGCCGGGGCGCCGGTGCAGTGGCATGTGACCAGCACGCCGGGCTCGTTCACCCCTCCAGGACGGAGCGAATACAGCTTCGGTACCTGGACCCCCTGGTGGGGCTGGGGCTGGGAGGGCCGCTATTTCTCGCGCGCGGGTCAGTCCACCAGCAAGAGCTTCCAGGCCGTGACCGATTCGGCCGGGATCCACCACCTGAAGATGGACTTCCGGGCGGTGGATCCGCCCACGCCCACGGTGGTGCGGGCCGAGGCTTCGGTGACGGACGTCAACCGGCAGGCCTGGAGCGCCTCCACCTCGGTGCTGGTGCACCCCTCCGACCTCTACCTGGGCCTCAAGACGCCTCGCTCCTTCGTCGAGAAGGGGCAGCCCATCGAGCTTGAGATCCTGGCCTGCGACCGTGAAGGCAAGGCCGTGGCCGGGCGCACCATCGAGGCGCTGGCCTACCGACAGGACTACGAGGTGGTGGAGGGCCAGTACCGCCCCACCCGCACCGACGTGCAGACGAAATCGGCCGTCAGCTCGGCCGGGGCTCCCCTCAAGCTGAGCTTTCAGACCCCGGCGGGGGGCACCTACAAGCTGGAGGTGCGCGGCACCGACGAGCAGGGCCGCGCCAACCTGAGCGAGCTGACCATCTGGGTGGCCGGTGGCAAGCGTCCCCCCGAGCGCAAGGTGGAGCAAGAGCAAGTCACCCTGATCCCCAACCAGAAAGAGTTCCGGGCCGGCGAGACGGCCGAGCTCCTGGTGCAGGCTCCCTTCTACCCCGCCGAGGGGGTCATGACCCTGCGCCGCTCGGGCCTGCTCGAGACCAGGGTCTTCCGGATGGAAGGGCCCTCGACCATCCTCAAGGTGCCTATCGAGGAGGGCTACGTGCCCAACCTGTACGTTCAGGTCGACCTGGTGGGGGCGGCCGAGCGGCCTCCCTCCAAGCGGCCAGCTTACGCGGTGGGCTCGCTGAACCTGCCCGTGCCGCCATACGCTCGAACGTTGAACGTGAGCGTGCAGCCGACCCACCCGGCCACCGAGCCGGGGGCTCAGACCTCGCTGCAGGTCAAGGTCGCGGGACCTGACGGCCGGGGCCTGGCCGGGGCCGAGGTGGCCCTGTTCGTGGTGGACGAGGCGGTGCTGTCGCTGACCGGATACCAGTTCCCCAACCCGCTGCACGTATTCTACGGCCAGCGGGGAGCCGGGGTGAGCGACTACCACCTGCGCCAGTACGTGCTGCTGGCCGAGCTCGACCAGTTGCAGCAGGCGGTCGAGCAGAAAGAGCGCGAGGGCATGGCCAAGATGAATTCCGGCGGCATCATGCCCATGCCTGCCGCTGCTCCTCCTCCGGGGGCTCCCAGGCGCCTCAAGGGCGAGGCTTCCAGCGAGATGGACAACGAGAGGGCCGGCAAGGATGCCAGCACCCCCATCACCGTGCGCACCGATTTCAACCCCCTGGCCCTGTTCGCGCCGGTGGTGCGCACCGACGCCCAGGGAATGGCCAGCGTGCCCTTCAAGCTGCCCGACAACCTGACCCGCTACCGCATCGTGGCCCTGGCCGCGCGCGGGCGCGACTTCGGCAAGGGCGAGGCGGCCCTGGTGGCTCGCCTGCCCCTGATGGTGCGCCCCTCCCCACCGCGTTTTGCCAATTTCGGCGATCGCTTCGAGCTGCCGGTGGTGCTGCAGAACCAGACCGACCGTCCCCTCGAGGTGCAGGTGGCGGCTCGCTCTTCCAACGCCAGCCTGACGGCGGCCACCGGCTACGCCCTCACGGTGCCGGCCAACAATCGGCTCGAGGTGCGCTTCCCCACAGCTACCGAGCAGGCCGGGCGGGCCGCCTTCCAGGTGGGCGCGGTGGCCGGCACCTGCGCCGACGCGGCCGAGCTCAACCTGCCGGTGTGGACGCCGGCCACCAGCGAGGCTTTCGCCACCTACGGCGTCATCGACGAAGGCTCCATCGCCCAGCCGGTCAAGACACCCGGCGCGGTGTTCCCCCAGTTCGGGGGGCTGGACGTGACCACCACCTCCACCGCCGTGCAAGAGCTGACCGACGCCGTGCTCTACCTGGTGCGCTATCCCTTCGACTGCTCCGAGCAGGTGTCGTCGCGCTTACTGGCAATCGCCGCCCTCAAGGACGTGCTCGGCGCCTTCAAAGCCGCCAATCTGCCCGATCCGGCCACCCTCAAGGCGGGGGTGGACCAGGACATCGAGCGCCTGCGTCTCTTGCAGGCCTACAACGGCGGCTTCGGCTTCTGGAACACCTCCTCGGAGACCTGGCCCTACCTCAGCGTGCACGTGGCCCACTCGCTGGTGCGTGCCCGCGAGAAGGGCTTCAAGGTGCCCGATGACATGCTCGCGCGGAGCTCGGGCTATCTCAAGCAGATCGAGAGCCACATCCCCGGTTGGTACGGCCCCGACGCTCGTCGCGCCATCATCGCCTACGCTCTCTACGTGCGCCACCGCATGAAGGACTCCGACTTCGCCAGGGCGCGCTGGCTCATCGCCGACGCGGGCGGGGTGGACAAGCTGCCCATGGAGGCGGTGGGCTGGATTCTCTACGTCATGAGCAAAGACCCCGGCTCGGCCCAGCAGGTGACGGCCATCCGGGCCTTCCTCAACAACCGCGTGACCGAGACCGCCAGCACGGCGCACTTTGTGACCTCCTACAATGAGGAGAGCGGCTGGCTGGTGCTGGCCTCCGACCGCCGGGTGGACGGCATCATGCTGGAAGCCCTGATCGAGGATCAGCCCAAGAACGACGTCATTCCTAAGCTGGTGCGCGGGCTTCTGGGCCACCGCAAGGCGGGCCACTGGCTCAACACCCAGGAGAACTGCTTTGTGCTCCTGGCTCTGGACCGCTACTTCAACACCTACGAGAAGATCACGCCCGATTTCGTGGCCCGAGTGTGGCTCGGCGATCAGTTCGCCGGCGAGGCCAGATTCGTCGGCCGCGAGACGAAGCGCCAGAACATCCGCGTGCCCATGAGCTACCTCGAGGGCAAGGGCACCCAGAACCTGATCCTCAGCAAGACCGGAGCCGGGCGGCTCTACTACCGCCTGGGCATGGAGTACGCCCCGCGCAACCTCAAGCTCGACCCGGCCGACCACGGCTTTGCGGTGGAGAGGATCTATGAAGGCGTTGACTCGGACAAGGACGTCTCTCGCGATGCCGAGGGGGTGTGGCACGTGAAGGCTGGCTCGCGCGTGCGGGTGCGGTTGACCATGGCCGCCCCCTCGCGGCGCTACCACGTGGCTCTGGTGGATCCGATGCCGGCCGGTCTGGAGGCTCTCAACCCGGCTCTGGCGGTCACCGGCAGCGTGCCCGCCGACCCCAAGGCCCGGGGCGCCTACTGGTACTGGCTGGGCACCTGGTACGAGCACCAGAACATGCGCGACGAGCGGGTGGAGGCCTTCGCCTCACTGCTCTGGGCGGGGGTCTACGAATACAGCTACGTGGCTCGCGCGACCACGCCGGGCAACTTCGTGGTTCCCCCGGCTCGGGCCGAGGAGATGTACGCCCCGGAGACGTTCGGGCGCTCGGGCAGCGACCGGGTGATCGTGGAGTAGCCATGGGCGGTGCGGCGGAACTCGTCGATGACGAGGTTCACGTCGCGGCGCGTGGAGGTTTCACGCCGTTGCCATGAAGACAGGCGCTCAAATAGTGGAGGGATGTCGAGCCGCACGGGGCGGCTCTTTCGTCAAGGTTGGGCGAAGCTCTTGCACCCGTTCCCGGCGCAAACGAAGGCCTGACGGAACAGGCGACTTTGCGGCATGCTGCCCGTAGGCATTCCTCGTCCTGGCGTCGGGCTTTAAGCCGAGAGAGCCCCTCGCTTCTTGAGGCGAACGCCCGGCAAGTGGACCTCTTTGTCCGACTCGAAGATGGCGCTGGCGCGCTTGATCCCCTCCCCGAGTCGCCGGACCTCGTCTTCGGCCTCACCCGCGACGAGCGCCTCGCGGGCCTGGTTGAGCAGACTCTTCACTTCGCTCACGGCCTTGAGCGAGTGGTCGAGCTTCTTCTGGTAGAAGGCCCGCTCGCTCTTGTAGACCCGCACCTCCATCAGGTGCTGGTACGAGTCGCGCCAGCCTTTGAAGAAGCAGCCGAAGCCAACCAGCGCGGCCAGGTTGGCCCCGGGCACGCTGAGGCCCACCGCGATGCCCGTCAGCCCGCCAGCTACCCAGAGGCAGGACTTCGTCAGGCTCCTTTTGGCCGTTTTGACGGCCGTCTCGCAGCTGTTGACCTCGCTGGTGTACCGGTCCAGCACGGGCTGCCAGGCGGCGATGTGTAACTCGTGGGCCTGGATGCGGTCGCGCAAGTCATTCGAGCGAGGAGTGGGGGCTCCGATCTGGATCATGGTCTGACCTTAGTGGGATGGGCTGAAAAAGCTCTCACACTCGATTAGAGCGTAGCGACAGAGAGCAATTCTTGATCTCCCGGCATCTCCCAACTCCCCCATCTCTCCTGAATCCGACGGGGGCCAGGATCCGGTCCATCATCGCGATCTCGATCGCCAGGGCTATCACGGGGCGGTGGTCTGGTCCTGGCAGTCGGCCATGATGCAGGCCGGGCTGGCGCGCCAGCAAGAGCGCTACCCCGAGCTGGCGCCCCGGCTGAAGGCGGCCATCGCGCGCCTGCAGAAGGCCGAGCAGCAGGCCGGCCCGCTGGCGACCTCCGAGCTGTGGACCCACGAGGTGGTGGAGGGCGAGTGGAAGGCCGCTCCCTGGGGCGGCCAGGCGGCCGCCGGGGGAGACGAGTCCAACGCGGCCCCAGCTCTGGAGCACGGTCTACCCGGCCGTGTTGATGCGCACCGGTTAACGGGTCTGGTCAGAGGGCCAGGGTCCCTGGTGCTGGAAGGCGTCGAGCAAGATCCCGTGGACCTCGCCGTGAGCGGTCTCGACCCAGGCCGGCCCATCCGGTCCGAAGTCCCCCTGGTGCTCTTCCGCGATCGTGGTCAGGAGCTCTTTGCGCTTCACCCCGTAGGAGGAGGGCAGGAGCCCTCCCTGGCTGAGGATGTCGCTGTGGATCCGATCCAGTCGGTCCAGCACTTCTGGCTCGAGATACCGATCCTCGAGCAGGTGGACCAGCTCGTGGCGCGCCAAACCTGGCTTGTGGGTCAGGTTGGACTTGTTGGTCATCACCACGTGGCCGACGTCGGACTGGAGGTGGCATCCGGAGCTGTAGCCCAATTCAGACACAAGCTGAGCTCTAATTGAGTCGGAGAAGATCGGAAGACTGCTGAAATGCTTGCCCTCGGGGACAACGAAGAGGTAGGCCGGCAAGGCCATGGTTTCAAGACGGCTCGCGAGAACTTTGAGTCGGCCCCTGGCCTGCTCGTCCCCCCACCCCTCGGCATTCGCCCCACACTCCTGACGACAGAGCTCGAGCAGGTCCGGCGAGGGGGGGCCTTCCTCGAAGCGGGCCAGCAGCCCGTTGACCCGGTCCAGCCGGGACTGAATCGCCTCGGGCTGCCTTCTGGCCTCGGAGGGCCCGCAGATCTCCTGGAACATCTGCTTGAATCGGTCGGCCGACTCCGCATCGGGAGCGTAGAGAAAGACCTTGGGGGCGATCTCCACCCCCTTCTGGGTCCAGGGCTGCTTCTCCATGAGCTCGAGCTCTTCGGCCGTGGCCGGGCAAGGGCTCAAGATCTCGAGGCGATCACGCAACACGTGGACGGGTCGGCTCAGCGGGCCCCACTCGGTGTCGTACACGGTGCGATGGACCCACACAGGCGGCGCATGGCCGGTATCCTCCTGGTAGCGTCGGGCAAAGGATGTGGAAGCCAGACCCGGCCCGGTATCCCGGTGAGGGAAGATCACTTCGCCGCGGGGCTCATACAAGATGGCATCTTGCTGCACGGCCCAACGCGTCAGCTCAGGGGTAAAGCGGGCCAGGACCTGATCGGTCGACCCGCGGTCATTCAGAGCCGGGCCCTGAAACACTCCTCCCTCGCGGGGAGTCTCCGCGTAGCGCAAATGCTTGCACTGGAGGGTGAACTGGCCGGTGGCGTCGAGACTCACCTCGGCCACCTCGGCCGGCACCCCGTAGCCCTGGGGTCCGCGCGCAATCCAAAGCGGGGGAGGCTTCGTCTCGTCACGCCGGGCGCGGTCTCGTATCTGCTGGTGAACGAGATCGATCGGCTCGGAGGCGGCCGGGCGGATCTGGGCCGTGGCCAGGTCGACCCCGGCGCCCAGGCTCTCTAGTTTGTCCAGGGCCTCGGGGCTGAACCGGATGGGGAAGGAGCAGGGAGCTCCGTGCCAGTCGTGGGTCTCGACCTGATACTCGCGTCCGGGCTCGGGCACCAGGAGACCTGGGATGCCGAGCTCGGTCAGGGTCACGGGGACGGAACTGGGGAGAGGGGCTGGGGAGGACTCGGACGTGGCGGAGCAAGCCAGTTGTTGCTGTGCGGTAACCTGCTCTTGCCGGGTGGGAGCGCTCTCGGGACCTGACACGTACTGATCTCGGACCGGCTCGAGCTCGGTTCCTGGCGTGAAGGCTCGGGCAGGGAGAACGTAGGCCCCGGTAGTGACTGATTCGACCGACCTCATTCGAAAGGAATTTCTAGAAGTCCGGCAGCAAAACCCTCTGACCTGACCAGGATTGTTGTGGCCCACCTTGTGACGGCCTGTTTCGGTCGCTTTTCAGGCTGGCCGCCCAGGCTTGAAG
>QWHO01000619.1 GCA_021404945.1 bacterium CPR1 | reverse complement strand
GAACCCTTACCTTTCCTCGGTAGGCATCGACTCGGTGGAATGGGAGCAGCGATTGCGCCGCATGCCCTGGGTGCGCTACGCGCGGGCCGGCAACGTGCACGACCTGAGTTTCGAGCACGCCAGCCTGCTCGAGTGGGCCGAGGCGGTGTTGTGACCGGGCTCGGCCACGCCTTCGAAGGCCTCAAGCGCGACCTTCTGGCCGAGGAAGGGCCGCGCATCTCCACCATGCGCAATTACCGTTTCGCCATCCTCCCCTACCCCCCCGAGAGCGAGTTCGAGATGCGCAAGAAGGTACGAGCGCTTTCCGACGAGCTGAAGGCCCGCCACTGGAGCGTGCTCGACATCTCGATGCAGCGCCTCTTCTTGCAGCGCCTCAAGTCGCTCGGTGAGGACGTGCTGGAGAAGATGATCCAGACGGAGAAACGGCAGCATCAGCGCCATCCTGACCGAGCTCTGAGCCGTCTGCGCGAGCAGGTGGGCCAGCTCATCGGGGGGGAGGACGGCCTGGCTGCCGACGTGGTTCGGGTGATCGAAGAGTTCTCCGACAGCCAGCCCCACGATACCGAGCGCACCTTGATCTGGATCCGGCGCGTGGGGGCCCTGTATCCCTTCTATCGCTCCTCGAGCCTGCTCCGGCACCTCGATGGCAAGACCCGTCAGATTCCCGTGGTGCTGCTCTACCCGGGCGAGCAGCGCGACAAGACCGCGCTGAGCTTTATGGGAGAGCTTCCCCCCGACCGCGACTACCGACCCCGCATTTACTCGGAGGCCATGGCGTGAAGATCAAGGAGATATTCCAGTCCGACATCACCCGCGATATCCCGCCGGTGATCTACTTCCACGAGCAAAAACCCGAGAGGCTGCTCGAAGAGGTCAGCGAGTACATCATCACCGGCGGCTATGAAGAAGGGGACCCACGCCGGCAGCGGACCGGCGACGGCATCCATGAGCAGCTCGTGCACCTGCTCAGGGCCCTCAGCACCGAGCTCGGCAGGTCGGGCGGGGTGGAGCTGCCGGCCTGCTGGATCTCTGGCTTCTACGGCTCCGGTAAGAGCAGCTTCGCCAAGCTGCTGGGGCTGTCGCTGGATGAGCGCGTGCTGCCGGACGGTCGCAAGCTGTCTGCGGCCTTGCTCGCACGAGATGACTCGCCTCGCCGCCAGGAGCTACACGACGCCTGGCACAACCTGCGCGGCCAGCTCGAGCCGCTGGCAGTGGTCTTTGACATCGGGGCCATGGCCCGCGACGACGAGCACATCCACACCGCCGCCAAGAGGCAGCTGCAAGAGCGGCTGGGCTATTGCCCCGGGAGCCACTACGTGGCCGACTT
Source organism: bacterium CPR1 (assembly GCA_021404945.1). GTDB lineage: Bacteria > Vulcanimicrobiota > Xenobia > Xenobiales > QWHO01 > QWHO01. Next base: position 1,529 of record QWHO01000619.1, on the reverse strand, counting down.
CGAGCTCAAGCTCGAGCAGGACAATGAGTATGAGAGGTTTCTCCGCCTGGCCGAGCAGACCCTCGGAAAGCCCTGGAGCCAGGCCCGCGCCGAGAGCCTGGCCGAGGACCATTTCTCCGAGGTCATGCACGCGATGTTTCCCAGCCGCTACGAGGACCCCATGGCCTGGCTCGACATCCGCACCGGCTCGCAGGCCGGGGTGGGCACGGCCGTGGACGAGACGGTGCGAGACATCGAGGCCATGCTCAGCTATCGGGCTCCCGGCAAGACGGTGTTCCTGGTGGTGGACGAGGTCAGCCAGTACATCCACGGCCACGAAGGACGCATGCTCAAGCTGCAGACTTTCGTGGCGGCGCTGGGGCAGCGGCTCAAGGGCAGGGTGTGGATCTTTGCAACCGGCCAGCAGAAAATCGAAGAGGATGTCGAGGGAGGCAACATCAGCAAGCTGAAAGACCGCTTTCCTCCGCGCCTGCGCGTGCACCTTGCCCCCACCAACATCCGCGACGTGGTCCACAAGAGGCTGCTCAAGAAAGACCCGGGCAAGGCCAGAGAGCTCGAGGCCCTCTTCGATCAGCACCGCCCCGACCTTTGCCTGTACGGCTACAAGTGCGATCAGATCACCAGCGTGGATTTTCTGGAAGTCTACCCCATGCTGCCCGCCCACGTGGACCTCTTGATGCAGATCACCAGCAGCCTGAGAGCCCGTTCCACCCGCATGAAGGGCGACGACCACGCCATTCGCGGCCTGCTGCAGCTGCTCGGCGAGCTGTTTCGAGAGCTCGAGCTGGGTGAGCAGCCTCTGGGCACGCTGCTGACCATCGACCAGATCTACGATGTGCAGCACACCGCCCTGGACGCCGACGTGCAGAACACGATGGCCCGCCTGGCCAGCCTCGACGAGCTGGTCTCGGACCGGAACGTGATGCGGGCTGCCAGGGCGGTTGCGCTGCTGGAGCTGATTCAGGACCAGGAGCCCACCACACCCGAGCTGGTGGCCCGTTGCCTCTATCCTCGGCTGGGCGCCGGGAGCGAGGTGGAAGCGCTCCGAAGCGCCCTGGAGAAGCTCGCCGAGCACGGTATCCTGTCGCGCTCGGAAAAGCAGGGCTATCGCATTCAGAGCTCGGCCGGCCAGGACTGGGCCAACGAGCGCGACAGCTACGGCGTCACCGGTCAGGCCGTCAGCGCGCTGGTGGCTGAAAAGCTCAAACAGCTGGTGGGGCAGGCCGACAGGCCTCGCTATCGCAACCGTCCCTTCCCCCTGGCCGCCAGCTTCTCCGACGGCCGTGCCACGCGCGACGAGCGGCTGGTCTCCCCCAACGATCCGGCCGTGGTGGGCTTCGATCTGGCTTTCCTCACCCGTCAGGAAGACCGACGAGAGGAGCTCTGGCTCAAGGAGAGCGACGAGCAGCTTCGCCGCGACCGGATTGTCTGGGTGTGCGGCTCCACCACCGGGCTCGAGCAGCGCGCCCGCGAGCTGATTCGCTCGCGCCAGATGGTGGGCCGCTATGAGCCGCGCCAGCAATCGCTGC
>QWHO01000618.1 GCA_021404945.1 bacterium CPR1 | reverse complement strand
ATGAGATGAAGCAGGGCCGTGCGTCGTTCTCGGCGCTGGGCCTGGCTTTTGATCCGAAGGATTCCCTGGGCGCCAACGTGGGCCACAATCCGGGCGAGCAAACGGTCGCTCCGGGCTGCCACCCGGTCGTTGACCAGTAGCTGCAGGCCGCCCAGTTCGGAAACAGAGCCTCGGGCCACGTTCAGCCGGGCCCAGACAGTCTGAGGCTCATCGGAGTAAGGGAAGTAGTGCCTGAGCCCGACTTCGAGCCGCTGCGACGGGGTGCCCAGCCAGAGCTGCTGCAGCAACTCGTCTCCGGCCCAGACCTCGGCGCTGTATTGCTCCTTCCAGGAAGGGCAGAGCCGGTCGAGCCGATAGGGAAACTCCAGCCACCCATCGCGCAGCTTGCCCTCGACCGTCTGCAGGCTCTGGTCGGGGCCGCGCAGCTTCAGTCGCATCGTCGGGGGGCGGCCTTCGATCTTATAGCGCAGCACATTCTGACCCCACAGCCGGTCCCCAAGCTCGACCGCCGTCGCCCTATAGGCAAGCTGTTCCCCCTTTGTGGCCGGTTTTGCCGGGGGGCCGGCAGCCAGCAACTGCACCTGGTCGACCCAGGCCGTGGAGACCAGGTTCTGGCCCGTCTTCACCCCATCAAAGCCGCGTATGCAAAGATAAAGGCGCACGTGGCGCACGGGGCGGCGGGGGGAGAAATACTTTCGTACCTGGAGCCATGGGTGGGTGCCCAGCGCCGTGCTGCCCATGTCGTAGAGCGAGGCCTCGGTCTCCAGGTCGTCGCCGATGAAGTCGGCCTGGGGCAGCCACTGGCCTGTCTCATCCTGGGCCATGATCTCAAAGCCGCGCAGGTTGTCGCCCAGCACCATGGCCCGCACTTCGAGCGGCCCCGCCTGTTTCTGGTCGAGGACTACCGGAGGCCCGGCCACGCAGAAACTGTCACCGGGCAGGGCGGCAAAGCGCAGAGAGTGCCCTCCCGACCAGCGCACCAGCGCGTCGCGCCAGGCTCCCCCGCGCGGCTTCTGGTTGGCCGGGTGGGACCAGCCGGCCCAGGCGTAGTAGTCGGTGCGGAGCCAGTTCCAGGGGGCCGGGGTGTCCCAGCCCGCGGCTTGCTCGAAATCGCCCGCTGGCAGCAGGTTCACCGTCCCCGCGGCCAGCGGCTCGCTACAGGAGACGTCATCGAACCACACCGTGCCCGCCTGCGATTGGAGAGACAGCTTGACGAAGAACGGGGTGCCAGGGAGCTCCTCGACCCGGATCTCTCGGTACTGCCAGTCGTGACTGCCGGCCTCGAAAGCGACCGAGCCAGACCACTTGCCCTGCTTGATGACCTCGCTGCCGTTCCGGACCTGGCAGTCCACCTCGAGCTTCAGCTCAGGCTCGGCTCCAACTGGCACGTCCTGCGTGCGGCACCAGGCCCCCACCACGATGGCCCGGCGAGGCAGTTGCTCGGCCAGGTCTTTTTGCATCGGAAGGGAGGCCGCGTAATGGGCTCCTCCCGAAAGCTCACTGGTTTCAGCCGCAAAGCGAAGCCGCTGGAACACCTCGGTTTTGCCTGTCAGGCAGAGGCTGCGCTTTCCTGTGTGCCCCAGCTTCGTTTCCCAGAGGCCCTGACTGGCCTCGCGGGGCAGTGTCCAGTAATCGGGCCGACCATCGGCCTCGGCCATGCCCAGGTCGCTGGCGTGCAGGAGCAGGAAACGCTTGCGATGACCCAGCTCGGCCCGAATCCAGTCTTCCTCGAAGCTGGGGTTCTGGACCAGGTTGCCCCCCTCGTGGGCGAGCACCGGAGCGGAGGCAACCTCGGGGATCCGGCAGGCCAGCAGGACCAGAACCCAGAGGAGTATCCAGCGTCGTCTCAGTGGGCCAGCTGCCTCAGGACCCCCTCGTGGCCCCGCTCCAACAATACCTTCTCGCGCTCGGCCAGCTCCAGGTCGCTGTCCACCATCATCTCCACCAGCTCTCGAAAGGTAACTCGGGGCTGCCAGCCCAGCTCACGGCGCGCCTTGCTCGGATCGCCCTGCAGATTGTCTACCTCGCTCGGGCGAAGATAGCGCGGGTCCATCTCCACATGCTTTTTCCAGTCGAGCCCGGCACGCTCGAAGGCCAGTTCCACGAACTCGCGCACCGAATGGGCTTCCCCGGTGGCCACCACATAATCTTGCGGCACGTTGTGCTGCAGCATGCGCCACATCGCCTCAACGTAGTCCCCGGCAAAGCCCCAGTCGCGTTTGGCCTCGAGATTGCCCAGGTAGAGCTTATCTTGCAGCCCCATCTTGATGCGCCCCACCGCTCGGGTAATCTTGCGGGTCACGAAGGTTTCGCCTCGTCTGGGTGACTCGTGATTGAAGAGGATGCCCGAGCTGATGAAGAGCCCGTAGGCCTCGCGGTAGTTCACCGCATAGTAATGGGCAGCCACCTTGCTCACCGCATAGGGGCTGCGAGGATGAAACGGGGTGGATTCGCTCTGGGGCGGGGGAGTGGAGCCATACATCTCTGAGGAACTGGCCTGATAGGTGCGCACCTTGTGGTCGGTGCGGGCGGCGTAGTCGCGCACCGCCTCGAGCAGGCGCAGCGTGCCCAGGCCGACCACGTCGGCGGTGTATTCGGGCTGCTCGAAAGAAACCTTGACGTGGGACTGAGCGCCCAGGTTGTAGACCTCGTCCGGGCGCACCTGCTCCAGGATGCGGCGTAGGCCGCTGGAGTCGTGCAGGTCTCCGTAATGCAGGAACAGGCGGGCCCTGGCGTCGTGAGGGTCACGGTATATGTGGTCGATGCGGTCGGTATTGAAGGTGGAGGAGCGACGGATGACGCCGTGGACCTCGTAGCCCTTTTCTAGCAGCAGTTCGCTGAGGTAGGAGCCGTCCTGGC
>QWHO01000101.1 GCA_021404945.1 bacterium CPR1 | reverse complement strand
GCAAGGCCTTTGGTCTTGCACTTTACAACGCGCTGGAACGCAGTTCCGGCGCGTTCGTCAGATTGTGCTAATGTGCCAGACCAAAGTGCGAGCACATTAGCCGATCAGGATCTTCTCCTCGGGATAGCTCACCAGCGTGCGAGCCGGCTCGGTGAAGGCGGCCACCACGGTCAGCACCCCCAGGCGGCCGCAGAACATGGTCAGACAGATCAGCAGTTGCCCGAAGGTATCCAGACGCGGAGTCAAGCCCAGCGTGAAGCCGCAGGTGGCGAAGGCGGAGACGGTCTCGAACAGGGCCTCGGCCAGCGTGGCCTGCTGGGTCAAGAGCAAGAGCCAGGAGATGACGGCCACGAAGCCCATGGCCAGAGTCAGGATGGCGGCGGCTTTGAAGATCGTGCCCGAGGAGAGGGAACGGCGCTCGAAGACCACCTGGGGCCGACGCCGCACGTGCGAGAGCAGAGCCAAAGCCAACACCGCCAGGGTGCTGGTGGTGATCCCGCCCCCCATCGACGCCGGCGAGCCCCCGATGAACATGAGCACGCTCAGGACCAGCACGTTGGCGTGAGACATCTCATGCAGGTCTTCCAGCACGAATCCGGCCGTGCGCGCTGAAGCCGAGTGAAACCAGGAGAGCAGCAAGCGACGCTCCCAGGGCAGGTCGGAGAACAGGTCTCCCGGCCTGGAGAAACCCACGAACAAGATGATGGTGCCGGCCACCAGCAAGAGGGCCACCGTGACCAGGGTCAGCCGGGTGTGCACCGACAGACGGCGACTTGCGGGCCAGCGCACCAGGTCAGAGAGCACGGGAATGCCGATGCTGCCCAGGATGACCAGGCCAGAGATGACCAGCAAAGTGGGGGCGTCGTGGGGGAAGCCGGCGGGGGCGATGGGCGAGCCCGAGAACAGGTCGAAGCTGGCGTTGGAGAAGGCCGAAACCGAGTGCCAGACGGCCTGGTAGGCGGCCTGGGCCAGTCCGAAGCGAGGGGCCCAGAGCCCGAAGAGAAGCACGGCTCCGATCAGCTCGATGGTCAGCACCCCCACCAGCACTGCCCGCAAGAGCTGCAGGATGGAGGCGGCCGAGACCAGGCCCAGTGAATCGCGCAGGGTGATGCGCTCTTCCATCGTGACCTGGCGGCCCAGCAGCATGAAGACAACCACGGCCAGCACCATGTAGCCCACCCCACCCACCTGCATCAAGCCCAGCAGCACCAGCTGGCCGGTCAGGGACAGGTCATGGCCGGGGGTAATCACCGTCAGGCCGGTTGTGGCCAGAGCCGAGACTGCCGTGAAGAAGGCCTCCATGAGCGTGAGCGGGCGCTCGGTCCCGCACACAGGCATGGCCAGCAGCAGGGTTCCCACCGCCACCAGGCCGGCCATGCCCAGCAGGAGGCGCAGAGGAGGGGCCAGTCGACGATGGCGCGCGCGACGTTGCCGGCTGGCCAGTTGCAGGCTCGACTGCACGCGCCCGGCCACCTCCAGGCACTGCTCCCGAGGGTCGGTCATCTGGCAGGATGCCAGGTTTCCAGGCGCGCGATATCCTGATCGGTGCCCACCAGCACCAGCCGGTCACCCGCCCGCAGGGTCTCGTCCGGGCCGGGCATGGCCACTTCGCGCGCCCCGCGCACGGCCACCACGGTCACGCCCAGGTGCTTGGGCAGGTCCAGGTCAACCAGCCTCTTTCCGGCCAGCTGGTCGGGACAGGGCACCTCACTGACGCTGATTCCGGGCTGCAGCTCGAGCCGCTCCAGCACCTTGCCGGGCGAGGCCAGCTCGGTGGCCAGGCGCACCCCGGCCTCGTGCTCGGGCAGCAGCACGGCGTCGGCTCCCACCCGCTGCAGGATCTTCTGCTGGCGTATGGTGGAGGCCTTGCAGATCACCTGGCCGATCCCCAGCTCCTTGAGCAGGGACGTAACCAGGATGTTGCTCTCGAAGTCGTCCCCGATGGCCACCACGGCGGTGGGAAAGTACTCCACCCCGATCTCGCGCAGGGCCTCCTCGTCGGTGGCGTCCAGCGCCACGGCTCCGGGCAGCTCGCCGGAGACCTCCTGCACCAGCCGGGCATTGGAGTCGATGGCCAGCACGCTGTGACCGAGCTGGGTAAGCTTCAAGGCCAGGCTGTAGCCGAAACGGCCCAGCCCGACGACAACGAATTCGGAGGGTCCCTCGCGTCTTGCCATCGGGGCCGGTGGTTCTGGGCGACCCGGGGCGGGCCCTTCTCAGTCGCGACGCAGGGCCTGCAGGCGCTCCTTGACCCGAAGCACGACCTCGTCTTGCAGGGACTGCTCCATGGCCACCCTGGCCAGCGGACCGGGGGCGGTCTTCTCCAGGACGCCCACCGCCAGGCTGCGGCAGCGAATGCCGGGACTGCGAAGGCCGGTGGCCACCAGTCGGTCGCGGTAGGTCTCGGCCGTCATCGCCTGGAGCAAGAACTCAAGACAGGTGTGCTCGAGCCCGGCGGCATACTTCTCGGCCGGACCCAGAGCCATCGAGCTGAGCGGCAGGGCCGCCTCGGCCTGGTCGTAGACCCGCTGGTGGCGAGCCAGGTCGCCGCGCTCGAGCAAACCCCAGTAGAGGAAGGGATCGAGCGACTCCTGGGTCTGAAGACGCGTGAAGGCCTCCTCCCACAGGTCCACCCCCAGCCGGGGGGCCAGGGTCCAGGCTCGGTGGCGCAGGGCGAAGTCGTCGCTCTGGTAGGCCTGACGCAGCTGCTCCGGCCATTGAGGCCGCTCGAGCAATCGGCGACAGCGCTCCAGCAGGGCCTGGCGGCGCTCGGGGGTCCAGCCGAGAGGCTCGCGCAGGCTCCAGTCGGTGTCGCGGTTGGAGAGCCAGCTTTCCAGCTCACCCACGAAGGTGAGCTGCTCGAAGCTGGCCTGCTGCTCGAGGTGGCCGAGCAGCAAGCTGACGGCCTGCAGGCCCTCCTCGTAATCGTCGATATCCATGGCCGGGCCGCCCTCGAGCAAAGCCCCCATGATGAGGCAGGCGCCGTCGAGCACCCGCGGGCCCGGGTTGTCCTGCTCCAGGGCCCGGTGCAGCTGGCCTCCGGTGGCGCAGGCGTAGGCCAGGTACTCGGGCATCACGGAGTTGTCGCAACCCTCCTCGAGCAACCAGCGGCGAAGATCCGGCTTGCCGGGGGCGTAGTCCACCAGCCGCTCCACCAGGTGGATCTTGCCCCAACCGCGCACGTGCCGGGCCATGTCCCACCACAGGTTGGTGGGGTCGGGCCCGGCCAGCTGGGCCCCGGCCACGGCCGCGTACAGGGTGAACTCGTCGTGGCGGGCCAGCTTCTTGAGCACCCCGATGTCCTCCAGCCGGCCTCCTACCGACAAGAGCGAGATGCCCAGCTTGAGTGGCCCGCGGTGGCTTGCCTTCTGGATCAGGAAGGTGGCCACCGGGCGCACCTGGTTGGCCAGGCCCCGCCGGCGCAGCTCGTCGAGCAAAGGGTCCACCAGGGCCAGCACGGGCTCATCCATGCAGAAGCGGTAGAGCTCGGCCCGGGCTTGCTCGGAGTCCACCGAGCCCCGGACCAGCTCCACGGCCCGGTAGACCAGGTCAGCCTCCTTCCCCTCGTCGAGGGCGGCCGTGTGGTGGCTGAGCACGCCGTCCTGGGCGCCGGCGGCCCAGCGCAGGCCATCAGCCTGCTCGTCGGGCAGGGGCGGCTCGCCCGGGCCTTCCCAGCTCTCCAGGACCGACAGGATGGAAGGGCCGTCCGCCCAGGGCTCGTTGGACATGAAGAAGACAAGAGTTCTCTTTAGCGGCTCTTTGACCTTTCCGGGAGCAGGCTGGCATCGAGACCACCATCGCTGGCAACGGCCTGAGGTGAGCGAACGGAGCGTCAGCAGGCCCTTCCCTCGCTGACGCTCCGAGGCGCCACCCCTCAGCGCAGGAGCTGGTTGACGGCGTCGCCGATCTCGCGGATGGCCGGACGCACGTCAGACTGGAACTGCTGCCATTTCTCCTCACGCCTCTGGCGCTCTGCCTCAAGCAGCTGCTTGTGGCGCAAGAGTTGAGAGCGCAGCTCCTCCTTCCGCCTGGCAAAGGCCGCCCCGACGTGAGCCTTCTCCTCGCGCACGCGGATGGCCGCGGCGTTCAGCTCGGCCTTCAGACGGTCCCTGGCGTGCTCGTAGTAATGCTCGAGAGAGCGCTCCATGCGGAGCAGCTCCAACCGTTCGGTCGCTTCGAACTCCGCCAGCGCCCGGTCCAGCTTCTGGCGCTCGACTTCCAGGCTCTCACGGGCCTCGGCCTGGCCCAGAGCCAACTGCACCTTGAGCTCGTCCACAGCGGCAGCCAGCCTGGCCTTCTTCTCCTCGGCCAGCGCCTGGGTACGGGCGATCTCCCCCTTGATCTGGTCGAGCACTTCAGACACGCGCTGGCGCGCCTGCTGAAGTCGGCCGGAGCGCTGGTCGGGAGTCTGGCTCATCTGGGCTTCCAGGGCGTCGATGGTCCACTCAAGCTCGTCGAGCTCGAGGCCCACCAGGATCACACAGGGCTCTTCGTCGGTCTTCATCGCGGGGCTACCTCCTTATTGTTTTCCTCTTTGGCTTGTTCCATGGAGCGGGCAAGCTGGTCGGCCACCTCGCGGTTCAGGCCAACCTTGCCAGGCCTGGTGATGCGCTATCTTGCGCTCTACCCGAAAACGCAGGTCGAGCTCATGCTCACCAACCGGATGGTCGACCTGATCGCAGAGGGCGTGGATCTGGCCATCCGCGCGGGCGGCCCCAGCACCTCTAACCTGGTCGTCAAACCATTTCGGGAAACCCCGGCCTGCCTCTGGGCGAGCCGAGCCTACGGCAACGAGCGCGGCCTGCCGCAGGCTCCCGAGGAGCTGGCAGAGCACGAATTCATACGGCCGCAGAGCTTGCCACCGAAACTCTGGCTAAAAAGCAAGACAAGACGTGTCGAGGTCACTTTGCGCTCCCGGCTGGCCGTGGACGATTTGGAGGCATCCAAAGCCTTTGTCCTGAGGGGCGCTGGCATCGGCTTGTTTCCGCCGCTCATCTGCGAGGACGAGCAGGCGGTGGGGGACCTCATCAGCGTCCTCTCCGGCTGGACCGTAGATTTCCGCCCGGAGAGCCAGCGACTGGCGTTCGTTTACCCCCCCCAGCGTTTCGTGCCCCCCAGGGTTCGTCGGTTCATCGAGCTAGGAACGCAGCCGGAAACCCCTTAACATCGTTTTCCGGCTGCGCGACGCCCAACACAAGTTCGGCAGGGAGTAGCGACCGCGCCGAGGTGAGCTTCGGGGGCGGCCTTGAGGAAAGGAGCTGCTCTATCTGCGAGATGTGCTGCGCGGCGAGTTGGCGCGTTTGCCTTAAGGCCCCCGCCTTGCGCTTCGTCGCCTTGACCGCGCCACGCATCGTGCGGTGAGAAACTGTTTCGAACCGCTTCCAAAGTGCTGTGGCACGGGACAGTCTCTGCGAGGGAGGATAAAACGACTCCCCCGCGTTCTGACTCAGGCCAGGTCAGGCCGCGGAGAACGCACAACTGCGGGAAAACGGCCGCTTGCTGCACTCTGGGCTGAGCGATGTTGGAATGCGAGTCGCCCGTTAACAGACTGCTAACCCCCCGCCAGGCCGGGTTGGATACATTCGGGGGGTTATGGACGAGAAAGAGCACCCCTCCCAGCTTGAAGGGCTCCCCATCGGGGGCCATGCCGAGACCTTCACCGAGGTTCCCGACGACCCGTTCGAGCCGGCGGAGGAAGAGCCCGCCCCCATCGGCTCGCTCCAGGTCCAGCCCCCGGCCCACGACGCCAGCCCCGAGGAGAAGGACCTGCACTGGTACACCCACGTCTACCAGGGCGACAAGATGCCCCAGCTTACCTTCCGCGCGGTGGCCATGGGGGGACTGCTGGGGATGGCCATGTCCGTCTCCAACCTCTACACCACGCTCAAGGTGGGCTGGGCCTTCGGGGTGGCCATCACCGCCTGCGTCATCTCCTACGTGATCTGGAACTTCTTCCGGCTGATGTCGGGTGGGCGTTTGAGCCAGATGTCCATCCTGGAGAACAACTGCATGCAGTCCACCGCCTCGGCGGCCGGCTACTCCACCGGGGCCACCATCGCCACCGCCTTCGGGGCCCTGATGATCCTCGACCCCTCCCACACGCACCAGCCCTGGTGGATCGTGGGCAGCTTCACCCTGGCCACGGGCGCCATGGGGGTCTTCCTGGCCATCCCGATGAAACGCCAGATGATCAACCAGGAGCAACTGCCCTTCCCCTCGGGCATTGCCGCCGCCACCACCCTGCGGAGCCTCTACAGCGAGGGCAAGGAGGCAGTGCGAAAAGCCTACGCCCTGGTCATCGCCCTCTTCTGCGCCGCCATCATCGCCATCCTGAAGACCGAGGAAGGGATGTTCAAGGCCACCGACCGGTTCTTCGGCTGGATGAAAGAGCACCTGTTCAGTGTCCAGATCCCGGCTGAGGTGCCCCACAGCGGCTTCATGCAGGTGGCCGGCAAGAAGCTGGCCGGCTTCAGCTTCGAGCCCAGCGCCCTGTTGATCGCGGCCGGCATGATCGTGGGGCTGCGGGTCTCCCTCTCGATGCTGGTGGCCTCGGTCTTGCTCTATGTCTTCATCGCCCCTTACCTGATCGGGCTCGACCTGGCCCAGGCCGGTGTGGAGGGCTACGTCGTGTCCATCCCCACCGGTGGGGGCGGCACCCTGTTCGCGCCCACGCGCTGGTCGCTCTGGGGCGGGACCGCCGTGATGGTGTTCGCCAGCTTGATGTCGCTGGCTCTGCAGTGGCGTACCGTGGCCCGCTCCTTCAACATCCTCAAGAGCGGGAGCGCCTCCAAGGTGAGCCAGGAAAAGCTCGAGGAAATGGCCCGAATCGAGGTTCCCGGCTCCTGGCTGGTGGCCGGAATGGTGCCCATCACGATCGCCATGCTGGTGGTCCAGATGGCCGCCTTCCACATCAACTTCTTCGCCGGGTTGGTGGCGGTCGCCATGTCGTTCGTCCTGTCTCTGGTGGCCTGCCGGGCCACCGGTGAGACCGATACCACCCCCATCGGGGCCATGGGCAAGGTGATGCAGTTGATCTTCGCCTTCCTCTCCCCCGGCAACGTGACCCACAACCTGATGTCGGCCGGGGTGGCGGCCAACAGCGCCAGCTCCTCGGCCGACCTGTTGACTGACCTCAAGAGCGGCTACCTGCTGGGGGCCAACCCCAAAAAGCAGTTCATCGCCCAGTTCATCGGCATCTTCTTCGGCACCCTGGCCATCGTGCCGGCCTGGTACCTGATGGTGCCCACGATCGAGAAACTGGAGGCCTTTCCCCTGCCGGCCACGCTGACCTGGGTGGCGGTGGCCCAGGTGCTGTCCAAGGGCTGGGCCAGCCTGCCCCAGTCAGCGGTCATTGCGGCCGTCATCGGGGCCTTCCTCGGCTGCCTGATCCCGATCCTGGAGAAAACTTTCCCCAAAGCGCGTCCCTACTTGCCAAGCGCCATGGGGTTGGGGCTGGGCTGGGTGGTGACCTTCAGCAACGCCCTGGCCTTCACCATCGGCGCCCTGATCGCGCTGATCTGGCTCAAGGCCGCGCCGAAATCCCAGGAGACCTACAACGTGCCTATCGCCTCGGGGCTGGTGGCGGGCGAGTCGCTGGTCAGCGCCCTGTTAGCCATGCTGGCCACCGCCATCGGACTGATGGCGGCCAACCAGGGGTAGGCAAGTTACGCGCCGGAACCTGGCTGCAGCTTAAGCAGCGTCGATCAGTCGATCCAAATCATCCTGGTTGCGCGGCTCCAAGCCGACAAGCCCGAGCAGCCGGGGGCCCCCTCACAACTCGATGAAGGGATTGATGGCTGTCACACCGTCGTAGTCCTGGCTGTGGTTCAGATCTTCACTGAGGACTTCACCGCAGCGGGCGGCTTTGGCGGAGGCGAGGATGGCGGCGTCCCAAAAGGAGATTTGGAAACGGTCCTTGAGCTCTAAAGCCGACTGGAAGACGGCGACCGTGTTTTCCTGAACGCGAAAGCGGAGCCATTTCTGAATCAGGCGAACTGCGATGTCGTGAGGCAGAGCATCGGGCCGTCGAGGGTGGGTTGCTTGAACGTAAAATTCTTGGAGCACTTGCACGGAGAGGACAAGGTCGGTGCTGACCAGGATCCGGGTTGCGATGACGGTTTTGGTGGGGTGCGCAGGCTCAAGATCGAGCGAGTAGAGCAGGATGTTGGTATCAACGAAGCGCATTGCGGCCGTGAAGCTCTTCGCGGCTGAGGTTATGAGCCGGGTTAAGGCTAAGGCGACGAGAGCGGAGCTCGGCCCGGAGCTCTTGTTCTTCGCGCTCTAGACGTTGGAACTCAGACTCGGCCGATTCGCTGCTGGTGAGGCGGATGAGAAAGGCTTTGAACAGAGCGGAAATCGAGGTGGACTGCTCCGCCGCTTTGATGCGGGCTAAGCGGTAGAGTTCGTCGTCCACGCTAATCGTGATGTTTTTCATGGCGAGAACACAGTAACACAGTTTCACGGCTCACGCAAAGCTCCAGGTCATCCGAACGGTCGATGGGCCCCTTTGAACTGCTGCGAGGAGAGCCCTCCGCGAGCTCTCCAGCTCAGAAGTCATGAGCAATACCTGTCTTTAGCCCTGCCAACCGCTCTCTGAGCTCCCCCAGCCGGCCCGCTCGGCCATGAACCGGGCGTGCTCATCGTGATCGCCGGCTACGGCCATGGTCTCGTCGGTCACCCGCTCGAGAATGGCCATCGAGGTCTTGCCGTTGGACACGTTCACCAGCCGGAACCCCTGGCGGGCGGCCTCGTTGAGCTGGGCCTCGATGCTTCCGGGACCCTTATTGCTCAGCTTGATGACCCGATAGTCGATCAGCACCTCAGTTGGCGCCCTGCCACTCGTCGTCGACGCGGTTGTACTCGACGTTCTCTGCGAACCAGCGAGCCTTCTCGTCCTCGGACATCGACTCGAACTCGTCTTCCTCGTGAGGGCGCTCAAAAATGGCGTGCTGCTGATCATGGTAGGCCATCGGCAGCAACCGGAAGCCGTCCTTGGCGGCCCGATTCAGAACCTCGTGCACGGTCTCGGTGGTCTTGTCGCGGAGATCGTAGACACGGTAATCGTAGCGATGAGGCAAGAGTCCCTCCCAACGGGTAGATCAGAAGCCCGGATCTTCTCACCTCTCCCGTCGAATCCTGTGAGTGTTGACGGTCCGAGCGACAGACTCTACCATGGCCTGCATGACCTCCGAGCTGATGACCCGCATGTCGCTGTGGCTGCTTCCCAAGAAACCCCTGCTCCGCCTGATGACGGCTGCCCATGTGCTGCTCTACCGCCTCAGCCAGGGGGTGGTGGGCGGCCTGGTGGCGGGCGTGCCCAACCTGCTGCTCACCACGGTGGGACGAAAATCCGGCAAGCGCTTCACTTCCCCCCTCTTTTTCCTGCCCTACGGCACCTCGTTTGCGGTGGTGGCCTCCTACGGGGGCAGCCCGGTCGATCCGGGCTGGTGGAAGAACCTCAAGCACTCCGGGCACGGCTGGGTCCAGGTGGGGCCCCACCTGTTTGCGGTCAGGCCCGAGGAGGCTTCTCCCGAGGTCAAGGCCGGGCTGTGGAAGGCCTTCGTGCAGCTGTATCCGGGCTACGACGCCTACCAGGCCCGCACCGAGCGGGTGATCCCGATCGTGTTGCTGCATCCCATTTCAGCCACCTTTCAGACCTCGGCGGTATCCTGAGCCCAGAGTACCGACGAGGAGGACCAAACCGATGCTGACGCTGGAGAACCCACGCGCCTACCGCCCGGGGATGCACCCCATCCGACCGGCCAACTGGTCGGCCCCTCGCTCGTCGGTGCAGGTGCTGCGCCTCAAGACGCTGCGCCAGAGCCCACTGGAGGACCCGCGCCGGCAAGCCCTCGAGCGCAGCAAAGCCCGAATCTACAGCCTGCTCGAGCAGACCCGCCCCCAGGCCGAGCAGGGTCCGGCGCCCAGCCTGCGCCTGAGCGCCGTCCGGGCGGCCAGCGCCCGCATCTTTGAGGCCCAGATCGAGAGCCATCCCCACAGCGCGCTGGCCAACGAGGACAACCGCCAGCAAGCTTTCCGCCGCGCCGTCACGACCGTCTACGACATCCAATCGGGCACCCAGATCGTCACCCGTTACGGCGAGCCCATCGCCGACCGCCGCAAGAACGCCCTCAACCGGGCCCGCCAGAGCGCCTTCCAGGCCCAGGGCTACTGCTTCCCGCGCACGTTCATGAGCCGGCCAGAGAACAGGTAGGGTCTCTCCAGCTCGGGGGGTCGTCCGTCGAGCCTGCAAGCCCGCTCCCGCAAGGCTTGATCCGGGCTCTCCGGCTACGCTTCCTCCACTCCCGCGCGTTGACCGGTTTAGAATTAGAAGGCGCGGGAGTGGTGACAATCTGTTGAACGGCGCCGCGCTAATTCCTGAAGCGTTCAACGCGCGGCGCCTTAGCGCACAGTTACCCGCAGGGCCTTGAGCCCCTGAACACCCTGGAGCGGACCCAAGCTCAGCTCCTCGAGCACCGGCTCGACCTGGCCGGCGCCTCGCAGATACTCGAAGTATTCGCGGTATTCGGTGGCCTCGCGCGGATGCGAGTAGACCACCGTGACCTTGCCGGGCTGGGTGGCCCGTTCGCCGGTTCCCTCCACCTCAGCCTTGTCGAGCCGTTTCTTGATGATCTCGTAACGGGCGTTATAGGCCCCGTCCACGTTGAACTGCTTCTCGTCGATGTGGAAGCGGATCGAGAGGGGGCTGTCCTGGGCCAGGATCAGGTGGGCCGTCTCGAGCGGCACCGGCAGCTCACGCACCAGGTTGCGCGTCTCGCGCGCCACCTCCACCATCACCAGGAGTTGCCACAGTCGGAGATTGCGCAGGTAGAGCCGGTCGAAGTTGCCGTCCGGCACCGTGGAGGGGCCGAGGTACATCGTATGGTCCACGCCATCGGTCTTGTACATCTCGAAGTAGTGGGGAAAGGCCTTCTGCGCCTCGACCTGGCGCGCGCCCATGATATCGGTGATCCGCTCGCGGATGCGCGAGACGCTCTCTTCGAACCTGCGCCGATGTCGGTAGAGAAAGCCGAGCTGCGGATCGAGCTGGGCCTGGTAGTGCTCGACGGCGCTCAGCACCGAGACGTCAAAACGCTCCAGGCGCCCGAAGACGGGCTCGATCTCTTGCTTGAGGAACTCGATGATGCGCATCTCTGAGCCGGAGTGGAGACCCGGAGCCAGCTCCTCTACCCATCCTTTGAGCCGGTAGCGCAACTGGTCGATGTAGGGCAGCGGCTGCACGCGGTAAGCCGTTTCCAGCACCCGGTCGGCCAGCTCGAGCTGCTCGAGCAGGTCGGTCTGGATGGCGTGGTTGCGCGTCGTCGAGCTGGAGCGGATGTCCGAGGCCCCGAACAGAGGGTACACCTCCGGGAACACGACATCCTCCAGCACCTCGTCTTGCAAATAGCGCATGGCCGCAGCCTGAAAGCGCCACTCGATGGCGGGGTGGATGGCCGTGAATTGCTCTTTCATGATGGCCTGGACCCGGTTGCGGGTGCTCTCCGTGGTGCGCCCCATGGCGACCGAAAGAAGCGGCAGAATGGGGGCCACCCGCAGCTGGGCCAACGAGTCGAGAATACCGCCCTGGTGGGAGGCCAGGGCCAGAATGCCGCGTTTCTCGTCACCCTCGCCAAAGGGCGCGAGCATGACGGACCGATAACCCATCCCCCGCAGCTTGTCGAAAAAGGGTGAGTCGTCCCGCTCGCTGCTCAAATCCGAGACCACGAAGGTTTGATCACAAGGGCGGCAGCCCAGGAACTCGTTCAGCTCCAGTCGTTCCTGATCTTCCAGGTCCAGCTTGCGCACCCGTCCCACACAAGGGGTGATCAGGAATGCTTCATCGGCCTGAATGCCAGCGATGGTCATGGAAAGGTCGGGGATGCCCAGCAGAGAGCGCAGGTTGCTCTGGATCTTGAGCAATCGCTCGGGGGTGGTCAGCGGGTCCTTGCTCACCAGCTCTTGCTTGAGGTGGGACAGACAGACCTCTTCGGTCACCTCCAGCGCGTCGCACACCATGAAGCCATAGTAGGCAAAGCTCTCGGGCGGGAGGATGCGCCGCCACAGCTCGAGATCGGTGACCCGGGTGCGCAGGTGCTCGACCTCGGGGCTCAGCTCGGGGAGGGTGCCGTAAACGCGGACCTCCACAAAGTCGAGATGGGTGCGCATCTGGTAGTAACGCGTGAGTCCGGTGGAGTTGTCATCGGTGCGCAGGTGGACGGCCTTCTCGAAGGGGAAGTGCATCCCATAGACCCGGCGCAGGATGCCCAGCGAGCCAAAGATGGTCATCAGGGTCTCGAGCGGAAGATCGCCCGTCTCCATCTCGCCCAGCAGGCCATTTTCCCCGACAAGCTCGCGGCGAAAGCGCGGCGTGACGTAGAAGGGGCGCAGCTCGACCGGATAGGCTGCCATGCTGAAGGCGTGGTTGCGAAGGCCGAGTGGAAAAATGGCCGACATCAGCGCGTTGATCAAAGTGGCGTGGCGTTCGAGCACTGCGATGTCCTCGATGGGCCCGCGCAATTCGGGAGCCCGCTCCAGGCCGGCCAGGACGTGCTCGGCCATCAGGGCGGTGCCACCGGCGTTCTCGTGGCGCTCCTTCTCCCAGTATGCGATCAGGCGGTCGAGGCTGAGAATGCGCCGGAAGGGAACGGCCAGGCGGCCATTGGTATCGGGCAGTCGCACGAGCCCGGCCAGGGCATCTTCCTGGAAACCCATGGCCAGCGACTCGTAGGTTTCCGAGAGAGCGGGGGCGGAACGGCGAGCCATGGCCGATTATTCGACTCGACGCCGAGGCGACCTTCGTTCTCTCCAGTCCCAAGCGGTAAGGGCGGACTCGCCGAACGATGCAAGAGTGACAATCATCTGCACGATGCTCAGGAGCTCAGCGCGCGACGCCGCCGTTGGCCATGACCTCGTCGATGAAGACCATGTTGGCCCGGGCCACCGACTCGCTGATGGGTCCGATCTGCGAGACCGGCGGCTGGAAGCTGCGCCCGATCTCCAGCGTGTAGTTGAAGATGCCGTGGGCGTAGAGGATGTCGTCGGAGGTTCCCGAGGTGGGATAGAGATCGGAGGACTGCATCACCCGGAACGGCTCGTTCTCGCCGATGGCCCGGTTCATCCGGTTGCCCACCTCGTTGAGCCGCTCCTGGCCGGGGGCCGGCTGGTCGGTATGACCCCACGGATAGAGGACCATTTCCCCGTAGCCGTGGTGGTCGATCACACCCTTGATGTTTCCCCGGTTCAGCTCCAGGCCCAGCATGGCCTGGGTTTCTGGCTCGGATGCCGGCGTCCGGCCGCGGAATGTGTCCGAGTGCGGATAATCGCTGGTGGCCCAGCCGAAGTCGTCGGAAGTCGAGCAGGGCGTATCCCCCTCGGGTCGGTACAGGGCTGCGTGCTGCGGGTCGGGCGAGGCATAGTTGCGGTTGAGGTCGGTGCCGATGGCATCGGTGGCCTCGCCACAGGCGTCCTGGCCAACCGGTTGGCGGTTCTTGCGCCACCAGTTGTCCTCGTTGCGGCTGTACTCGTAGCCGTCGGGATTGACCAGCGGCACCACCCAGATCTCGGCGTTATCCACCCGGCGCTTCATCTCGGGACTGGTGGCGTAGCCCTCGAGCAGCTCGTGGGCCACTTTGAGAGGGGGCTGGACCGACATCCACTCACGGGCGTGATGGCAGCCGGTGAGCACGATCCCGGTGCGGCTCTTTGTGTCCTCGCAGCGGGCTCCCTTGCTGATCTTGAGGGCCCAGATGTCGCGTCCCTCGTGAGTCTTTCCCAGGCTGACCCGCTCGGCCAGGTAGGGATAGGTGCGCTCGAGCCGGGCCAGGTCGGCGGCCACGTCCTCGTAGCTCGGGTAGCCGGCTACCTCGGGGTTGACTTCCTTGCGCAGGTGGAACTTGAACTCGGTCAGCACACGTTCTTTGTCGATGGTGTGCCCCTCGTGGTCGTGCATCGAGTCGGTTCGCTCAAGATAGGCGGCGATCTCGTCCTCTTGCAGGGCCCCGTCCTGGTTGGCATCGATGCTGGCGGCTTCGCTCAGACGATCAGGATGGACGCTTTGCACCCTTCCCTGCTCAGTGAAGGAGTAGCTGGATCGGGGAATGCTGGTCATTGTTACCTCCCTGCTGGTAGGCTCGGCCGTCCGCCACCCCTGCCCTGGCATCGCCCGCCGGCACTGAGTCTAATCCCTGACATCGCAACAATCTTTGCCTTCTTGTGAACACGCAGATGAAGCCGGTGTCTCCAGCCGGAACGAGGGCTCCGGCTGCCTCGGGCGAAGGCCCTGGCCATGGCTACCGGCTCGGTTCAAGACCTGGTTGCCCGGCTGCGGTCCGGGCTCTCGGGCACCAGGCGAGAATCGGTCGCCCCTCGAGCCAGCGTGCGGCTGCAGGAGGGCGACCTGCGCCACGTTGCCATCTTGTTTCTGGATGTTCGAGGCTTTACCGGGCTGGCCGAGCAGCTCGCCCCCGACGAGCTGTCGCTCTTCATCCACCAGACCGTGTTCCAGTCTTTCTCAGCGGCCATCGCCGAGCACCGGGGAGTGGTGCTGCAGTTCCTGGGAGATGCCATTTATGCCATCTTCCCCCCCGCCCAGGCCCGCATCGATCCCCGTGAGATGGCCTGTCGCGCCGCGCTGGCCATCTTGCACCAGGTGGAGGCCATCCAGCCGATCTGCCGGGAGGCTCAGTTGGACATCGCCGTGCGCATCGGCGTCAACTATGGCCGCATCGCCCTGTCGCGGGTCAGCGTGGGAGAGCGGCTGGAATGGACCGGAGCGGGCGATGCCATCAACGTGGCCAAACGCCTGGAGCAGCTCTCTCCGGCCAACTCGGTGCTGGTGCTCGATGAGCTGGCCCGGGCCATGGCCGACCGCTTCGAGTTCATCCCCTTCGGGCGTCATCAGCTCAAGGGCAAGAGCGAGGAACGCGACCTCTTCGTGCTCGGCCCGGCCCGGGTCGACCTGGTGCAGACCGACTCGGTCCCGACCACCCCTCTGGTGGGCAGGGCCCGCGAGCTCGAGGCCCTGAGGGATTGGAATGGCAGAGGCTCTTCGGTCCTGGAGGGGGAGGCCGGGATGGCCGCCTGTCGGGGCTGGGAGGAAAGTGGAGCCGTGGATGTTCTGGAGGCTCTGCTGCAAGGCCACGGAGACGAGGAGCTGGACCCTCGCGCCCGCTCGCTGCAGTTGCAGCTCGCTTTTCAGAGCTTCTTCCAGGCCGCGGGCCGGGAAGCGGAGCGACGGGGCCAGCGCCTGACTCTGCGCCTGGAGGATGCCCAGTGGATCGACGATGGCAGCCTGGAGGTGCTCAGCTTCCTTTATGAGCAGGAGGCTCCCCTGCCGCTGATCATGACCAGCCGCACCCCGGTGGAATGGATGACCCCGTCCCTGGCGATGCGCCTGGCGCCGCTCGGACCGGAGGACACCCGTCAACTGCTGCTCGAGCTGCTGGGCGAGCCGGTCGAGCCCGCCACCCAGGAGGCCTTCCTGGACCGGGCGGGCGGCAATCCCTTCGTGCTGGGCGAGCTGGTGGCCCACGCTCGCGAGCAGCGGGCTCTATCCTTTGGGCCCCAGGGCCTGGAGCTGACCAGCCGGGGCCTGGACGAGCTGCCGGCCAGCCTGCAGGGAGCGGTCCTCTCCCGGGTGGACCGGCTGGAGGCGAGGCTGAAGACCGTTTTGCAGATGGCGGCCGTTCTGGGTCGCGAATTCTCGCGCTTCAACCTGGAGAGGGTCTGCCGGGGCGCGGGTATCGAGCTGACCGACCAGAGCGAGCGACTGGAGAAAGAGGGATTCTTGACGCGCTCGTCGCGCCCCCGCACGGGCTGGAGCGATGCGGGCGAGCTCTTCGTCTTCGCCAACGGGCTGGTGCAAGAGGTGGTGGAAGACTCGCTGCTGGTGCAGAACAGGCGCCTGCTGCACCGGCTGGCCCTGGAGGCGCTCGAGCCCGAGCACGCCGCCTCGCCCGGTCGGCTGGCCTATCACGCTGAGCAAGCCCAGGACTGGGGCCGGGCGCTGACCTATCACGCCGCCCAGGCTCGGGCCGCCTATGAGGGCTCCCACTTCAAGGCCACCCTGAGCGCCCTGGAAGGAGCCGAGGCCGCCCTGGCCCGCTTCACCGGAGCGGCCCTTGAGCACAGTCGGCTCGAGCTTCTGTTGCTGCGCCTGGAAACCGAGGAGCAGCTCTCCCACTTCGACCAGGCCCTGGAGCTGGCCGACCGGGGGCTCTCGGGCGCCGGGGCCTACCCCGAGTTGGCCTTGCGGTTTGCAGCCCGCCGGGGACTGGTGCTCTTGCGCAAAAGCCGACTTGAGGAAGCCGAAGCCTGCCTGGGCGAGGTGCTGGCCCGCTCCCCCCAGGGTCGCTGGCTGGCCGACGTGCAGTATGCCCTGGGCTCGGTGGACTACGATCTGGCCCGCTATCAGGAAGCACAGGCTCACTTCGTGGCCGCCCGGGCCGCCGCCGTAGCCGCCGGAGACAGGCGCCGGGAAGCGCTGGCGCTGCGTTCGCTGGCCTTTGCGGCCCTGGCCCGAGGCGAAGTGGAGACGGCCACCACCTACCTTGAGGCCGCCCGCGACCTGGCCCACCAGCTTCAGGACGTGCGCATGGAGGGAAACCTGGTGGGCAGCCTGGGCCTGGCCCAGCAGGACGCCGGCCAGCTCGAAGAAGCCTGCGCCGCCTTCCGCACCGCCCTGGAGTGTAGCCAGCGCTGCCACGACCTGGCCAACCAGAGCATCTGGTGGGTCAACCTGGGAGCTGCGCTGCTCAAGCTGAACCAGCTGCAAGAGGCCTGGCAGGCCTTCGAGCGCTCACTGGAGCTGGCCGGTCGAGCCGGATATCCGGCCGTGGAGGTGGAAGCGCGCCTCGGCGCGGCCGGCGTGCTCCGGGCTCGGGGCCAGAATCAAGAGGCGGCGCGCGAGGCCAGCCAGGCCGCCGAGCAGGCCAGCCAGATCGGCCAGCCGGCGCTGGAGGAGCAGGCCAGGCAGCTGCTGGCGACGCTTATCTGAGCCGCCCTGTAACTCCGCTCCGAAAACCTGGAGTGACTACTGTCCGCAAAAGTGCCAGGGCGCTGCCCTGGCGAGCAGAAACGCCAGCTGACGTCGGTCGAATGAGCTGCGGAGATCGCCGGCTGGTTCTCGCGAGGAAAGCGCCGGGCCGACCTGGAGAGCCTGGCCGGATGGGCAACCCCGAGGCCCTGAGCCGGACATTCCAAACAGCCCCGTTCGGTACCGAATGTCACTGATCCGGGCTGGAATGCCTGCTATGCTCGTGCTAGACTACGACAGGAGGCATCGATGGACCATCGCTGGGAGCAACTCGAGCAAACCGTTCAACAGATCCGGGAGCAGCAGAGCGAGGATTTTCGACTGGTCATGGTGGCCCTGGCCCAGACCCGGGATGGATTGGCACAAACTCAGGGCGGACTGGTGCAGATGCAGGAGGGGTTGGGCGAGACCAACCAGGCACTGGGGCGGGTCGAGACAGGGCTGGTCCGCTACAGCGAGCAAGCAGGGCAACAATTAGAACTGCTCCAATCGGCGTTGCGTGAGTCGAGCCAGGACATCGAGACCCGACTCGACGAAATCGACCGTCGCCTGGATCGGCTCGAGAAACCCGCAGCCTGATTCGAGTCTGGGGTTGGGCCTCAAACCCGCTGGAGGTCAGCCCAATCAGCCACCATCGGACGGACCTGCTCGAGGCAGCCGGGGGGCAGGCCCTGGTGGGTCTTCTCGTGATAGCAGGGCCAGCAAACCGGGGAACAGGTCGTGTCCGCCCCCAGCTGCAACGAGGGGCCGTCCAGCACCGACCGCCCCGAACTGGGCCAGCCCGGTACGGAAGGGTCGCTGCGAGTCCCCACGATGGGGACCTTGGCGACGTGTTGGTGGAGGCCATCCATTGCCCCCACAGTGCCGTGTGGAAAAGCCTGCGCGAATGGCTGGCCTGCTTGCCCTGACCCACCGTGAAACCTCAGCGCGCATCTCATTTTGGAAGATGCGTCCGAAGAGAAGGCCCACCCGACAGAGTTTTTATACATTTTTAAGCCGGCTCTCGTAATCTGACCCTAAGCCAGTGGCCCCCCTGCCATTGAGTCACAGGACGGGAGCAACGTCATGAACATCCACGAGAGCGCCAGAGGAGCCTTCTTGAATGGGCCGCGCCGGACCCAGCAAGAAGAGCAGGCAGCGGGGACAAATCCCACTCAGCAAGAGCAAGTCCAGGTCATCGAGATCAAAAATGCCGAGGACATGAACGCCGCGATGGCCCAGGTGATGGCCCAGGTGTTCGGAGTCGCTCTGGAGGGGATGGGCGACGATCCCAAGCAGGCAGCCATCAAGTCCACCCTTCGTGACCTCGAGTCGAACGGCTATAAGGCCGTCAAGGCTGAAGCCCGAGACATCCAGCGCTCCCACGATGCCGGCTTCGAGTCTCTGGTTCGCTTCAAGCAGCCCAAGGGCGTGACCGTCAGCTTCCGAAACCCGGCCGAGCTGGACAAGTTCGCCGAGCTGGTCAAAGGGCAGGGGGATGCCGAGACCGTCAAGCTGCGCGATCAGCTCCGGCAGTTCCAGCTGGCCGGAGACAGTTTCTACTTCCCGCGCGGCGAGGGCAGCTTCATGAAGCCCGGCCCCGACTGGCTGCGCACCGACGCCAACGGCGCCGCCCTGATGCTGGGACGTGGCGAGCCGGTTCACCGGGTCACGGGCGACGGCCAGGTGCTGCCGCTCAAGTCCAAGAGCGCCGCAGCTGGCTCCACTCCCCAGCCGGCTGACCCCAAGAAGAGCGCTATCGGCCGCACCGTGGATGCGGTGGAGGCCCTGGGCATCGACATCGCTCCCATGCAAGAGCTGCCCGAGAACCTCTCGGTCACCGACATTGCCGAGATGGCCCGCCACAACCTGGCCGAGCTCAAGAAGATCCGGCGCGACCCCGAGGCCCAGCTCCGGATGCGGGCCGAGATCGTCGAGACGCTCAACAATGGCGGTTTTGTCACCGTGGGCTTCCCCAACGGCAGTAACGGCCTGGGCGACCAGGGCGTGACGCTGAACGCGGGCCAGCTCGAGAAGCTGATCCCCTTCGAGGCCGCTCCCACGCCCGAGCAGGTCGCTTTCAAGACTTCTTTTGAGAACCTGGAGAAATCCGGCCACGTGATGCTCGGCAGGGGGATGGCCGGCATCAACGCGGGAATGCTCAGCAAGGCCGACGCTCGCATCGGCTATCTGACCCTGGCCGAGGGCGGCGAGATGGTGGTGCTCGACCCTAAGGGCGGGCTGCACAGCCTCAAGAAACTCGATGAGCTGACCACCCTCGAGCAGACCGGCAAGGTCCCCCATGCCAACACTCCGGTGGATCCGACCAAACCCAAGACGAACCTCTTCATGCTCTACTTCGTCAGCCCCTTCGACCCGCTCGAGAAGGGCATCTATGAGGACCTTCCCCTGCGCATGAGCGACGTCGGCTCGGGCGATCACATGGATATGGTGACCCTGCGCAGCGACCTGCCCCACAAGAAGAACCTGACCATGGACTACATCCAAAAGGGCGAGTTGCAGGAGATCGAGCGTCTTGACGCCAGCAACACCCACATGAACGACCCCAAGACGCTGGAAGACTTTGTCTACAAGTCCATCAAAGCCCATCCCGACGACCAGAAGATTCGGCTGATGGTGGCCGGCCACGGCGGAGCCGAGAAGGGTCTCTGCCCCGACGGCCCCGACAATAATGCCGCCGCCCACAACGCCATGCCGGTGGACGACTTCGCCGGCGCCATCAAGAAGGCCCTCGACCGGGTCGAGGCCGAGACCGGCAAGCGCCCCGTCATCGACAACCTGATCATCGGCTCGTGCTTGATGGGGAACACCTCCTTCATCAACGCCCTGGCCCAGACCGGCGACATCAAAGCCCTCTCCGCCTCACCCGAGGTGCTGATGGGTAACGACCCGGAAGCCATCTTCAGCTACCTCAACGACCCCAAGACCGCCAACGCCGACGCTCACACCTACGCCCGCGACCTGGTCGACATCGTCCAGGGCCACGCCGCCTTCCCGGGCGGCAAGAAAAACATGCAGTTCGCCGATACCTTCGGCGCCTACGACCTCGACAAGACCAAGGCCCAGAAGTTCGAGAGCGAGCTCAACAACTTCTGGAAGGTCTGCCTGGCCCACCCCGACTCGGCCAAGCACATTAAGGAAGACATCTGGGCCTGCCCCACCTATGGAGTAAACCAGGTGATGAACACGATGATGGACGTGGACGACCGCGACATCATCCAGGTGGCCGAGCGCATCCAGGGCGACGCCCGCATCCCCCAGGCCATCAAAGACCAGTGCGCCAAGCTGATCGAGGCTGCCAACGACCAGGTGCTGGTGCAGAAGGTCAACAACCGCTACGAGGGTCGTCAGGGCGCCACGCTCTACCTGCCGGTCGACCGCTTCGACTTCGACGACAAGATGGGTGAGACGGCGCTCTTGAAGAGCGGCGACTACAAGCAGTTCATGGACATGATTTTCGACGCCCCGCTGCACCGCAACGTGCTCGACAACGTTTTCACCGGGATCAATCGGGTCACCGAGCAGATGCGCAACGACAAGAAGGCCCAGACGCCCGAGGACAAGGCCCAGGCCGAAGCCATGGCCGAGATGAAGAAGCAGATGGGCAAGGGCCAGAAGGAAATGCAGGAGCGCATGGCCCTCAAGGCTCTCGAGGAGCCGCCCGAGATGGGCGCGGTCGCCAGAACCGCCCGCTTCGTGGGTCAGGGAATCCGCACGGTCTGCACCGTGGCCGGCGCCCTGGCCGGTGCCGCGGTGGGCATCGTGATCGGCGCGCCGGTGGGCCTGTTGCTGGGCGCCAAGGCGGGTTTCTCGGGTCACTCCATCGCCTCCAAGGGCTACGAGGCCCCCCTGGAAGACAAGAAGAAAGAGCCTGCCGATCCGATGAAGGAGCTGCAGAGGGCCATGGACCCGATGTCGGCTATCAAGGACGCCTTGCCCGGCATCGGTCGGCTGGTCGTACAGGGTGTTCTGACCCCCACCGAGTATGTGGGCGAGAAGGTCAACAAGAAACTCAGCTACTCGCACGGCACGGCCGTGGGCAAGCTGGCCGGCACCTTTGCGGGCGCCGGCGGCGGAGTCCTGGGTGGCGCTGCCTCGGGAGCCGCCGTAGGTGGCCTGGTGGGCGGTGGCATCGCCCGGGCCCTGGCCAGCGTGGTGACCTTCTGGACGCCCAAGCCGCCTTCCAAGCCGGAGGAGCCGGGCATCATGGGCATTCCGCTCAGCGCGATGTTCGGCCCGCCGGACGAAGAGAAAGCTTAGAAGCTGACTTCATCGAGCGCCGGAGAGGACGAGAGCAATCTCGTCCTCTTCGTGTTTCAGGGGCCTGGCGTATCCGAGGGGGACGTGCTCTACCTCCGAACCGAGGACAACCGCGAGGAAACTGGCCGAGCTTACGCAACTCGATGTCGCCGAGAGGTCAATCGCTGACTTTGGCAGGGGGCTCATGCGAAACTCGAAGCTTCGCGGGGAGGCCTTCGAAGGATACCGATCACGCCCTCTGCTCACCCGCCTCGCTGATGCAGCCCGTCCGGTCCAGAACCAGGGCTGATAGCTCACGTGGAGAAGGATCCCGGCGCTTTGGACACCCAGCGTCACCCCCGCCTGCCCGACTTCCTCGAGTTCGTCTGTGAGCTCGGGCGCGGCGGCTCGGGCGAGGTGGTGAAAGCCTGGGACTGGCGCACCAGCGAGCAGGTGGCCGTCAAGCTGCTCTTCCCGGGCTCGGACGAGGAGACTCGAGAGCGCATGCGCCAGGAGGCCCGCGAGCTGGCAGCGCTGTCGCATCCGAACGTGGTCAAGCTGGTCGACGCCCTCGAGCACGAAGGCCAGCAAATCCTGATCATGGAGCTGCTCGAGGGGGGCAACCTGCACGACTTTCTGGCCACCGTGCCGGAGCTGGCCCTGGTGCTGGAGATCTTTGCCCAGGTCTGCGCAGGTCTGGAGTACATCCACGACCAGGGCCTGGTGCACCGCGACCTCAAGCCCCAGAACATCCTGTTCAGCGCCGAAAAAGTCCCCAAGATCGCCGACCTGGGACTGGTGCGGCGGGTGGGTGTGCGCTCGGGACTGACCCAGACCGGCGTGATGATGGGAACCTGCGCCTACGTTGCGCCCGAGCAGATCCTGAGCACCCGCGAAGCGGGCCCGGCCTCCGATCTCTATGCCCTGGGGGTGACTCTGTTCGAGGCCCTGACCGGAGAGTGGCCTTTCGATCGAGACAACGAGTTCGAGATGATGCAGGCCCACTTGCGAGAGCCCGCCCCCGGTCCTCGCGAGCTGCGACCTGACCTGCCCGAGTCGCTCGACCAGCTGGTGCGTCGTCTGCTCGAGAAAGAGCCCGAGCGGCGTCCTCGCTCGGCCGGCCAGGTTCGCCAGGCTCTGCTCACCGCCCTCGACCCCGAGCAGCCTGCCGAGCATTCCGCCGAGCGCGAATTTGACCCCGCTCAGGCCCTGGCCACTCGCGACCCGGGGACGCTGCTGCTGGCTCTGAGCCCCTACCTCCGGGTTCCGATGAACGGGGTCCTGGGCAATGTGCGCTTGCTGGCCGATTCCAGCCTCACTCCCAACCAGCGCCAGCATCTCGAGGCCCTGGACAGCTCGGCTCAGGAAATGCAAAGGCTGATGCAGGGACTGATCGACTACACCAGGCTGCAGTTCGGTCGCCTCAAGCTCGAGCCCGTTCCCACCGATCTTCGAGGCCTGGTGCAGAACCTGGTGCGTGACCAGACCTCGCTGGCGCGAGTGCGAGGCATCACCCTGACCGGCCACGTGGACATGGCCGTACCCGACTCGGTCGACTGCGACCCGCTGCGCATGCGGCAGATCCTCATCAGCTTGCTGAGTAACGCCATCCAGCATACCGATTCTACCAACGTCTCGGTGGGCGTGCACCGCGACTCGGTATCAGCCGATGGAGTCAGCCTGCGGATGGTGGTCAGCGGCGCGGCCGCACCGGGCGGCGCAGCAGGCCTGGGGGCGGTCAGCCTGGCCGTGACCCACGCCCTGGTCGAGAAGATGGGCGGGCAACTCTGGGAGGACCAGCGAGCGGTCACCTTCGCCATCTGCCTGCCCGTATCGGGCGAGGCCCCCTCGGTTGTGCGCTCCGCCCGCCCCACCCGCTCGCTCAACGTGCTGGTGGTGGAGGATGATCGGATCAACCGCATGGTGGCCACCCGACTGCTGGAAAACCAGGGTCACCGGGTCACCTCGGCCGGAGATGGGGTGGAGGCGGTGGAATTGGCGCTCTCACTTCATTTCGACGCCATCTTGATGGATCTGGACCTGCCCCGAATGAACGGGCTGGATGCAACGAGAGCCCTGCGCAATCGGGGCAACATGACCCCGGTCGTCGCCCTGACGGGGCACGAGCGTGAGGAGTGGACGCGCCGTTGCGTGGAGGCAGGCATGGACGGCTTCTTGTCCAAGCCGATCGATGAGGGGGAGTTGCTCGAGATGCTGGGCTCGGTCATCCGGACCGAAATCCAGCCCAAGCTGGCCACCCCGACGATTCGGGTCATGCAGGCCCCGACGGGCTTCAAAGAAGTCTGGGAGGAGCGCCTGGAAGCGCTCGACCAGGCATTCCGGTCGCTGGAGCCCGCCCCCCTGGTGCAGGCAGCCGAGCAGCTTCAGGACTGGCTGGAAGGCCTGGCGGCGCTCCCGGCCGCCCGGGCGGCTGCCCAGATTGCGGCCCTGGCCGAGGAAGGGCGCTTCGAGGCGGCCCTGCATGCGCGCCGCAGCTTGCTCAGTGAGATTGAAAGAATGCAAGAGGAGATGCGATCGTGAAGGTCTTGCTCAGCCAGGTCGAGCGGATGCAGGAGGAGATCTTGCTCAGGAAGGTCGAGCGGTAGCTGTCATGGATCTGGCGATCATCATCCCCGTAACGATCCTGGCCGGCCTGGCCGGACTGGGTGTGATGGCGGTGCGCCGCTCGCAGGCCCGTCAGCAGGCCCTTCGCCAGGCGGTCAGCGATTGGGCCGCCCGCAACAACTTTCAGTGCCAGCACCAGCTGTCCGACGAGCTGCCGCTGCGAATCAGCGGCAGCGAGGATGAGCTGGACTTCGTGCTCGAGTGCCGCACCCCCCGCCAGGGCGACAACCATCGTCAACCTGAGATGGTCTGGACCTGCCGGGCCCGGGCCGCCGAGTCTCTGGTGCTGATCGTGCTGGACCGCAAAGTGTATGACTTCTCCCAGAGCAAGCTGGGCCAGATGGTGACCTCGATGGCCGCTGGCGCCGCTGCCGGTCGGCCCCGGGCAGGAGCCCAGCAGCGCTGGCTGGAGCGCATTGAGGCCCTGAAGAGCTTCCAGCCGATGCCCGCCAGCCTGGGGGCAGGGAGGTTCGTGGCCCTGGCCCGCCAGCCCGAACGCTGGCCCGAGCTCTTGTCGCGCGAGGTGGTGGCCCTGCTGGAGGCCTGGCCTGCCAGCAAGCGCCCCTTCGAGCTGCCGACCATCACTCTGGACCAGAACGGAGTGGAGGTGGAAGTCGCCGGCAAGCTTCTCGAGGAGCAGAAGCTACACCACCTGATCCGCCTGGGAGCTGCCGTGGTGAGAGCGGTCCAGGCATCGGACGGGTAAGCTTCCGGCTCGGGGCAGGTGAGCTTGAGCGAACAGCACTGCCAGCAATATCCAAACCGCAAGCAGAGGGTCACTCGTGCTCCGATCGTCAGGCGTCGCCGCACGGGCGGGGTGGGCAGAGCCAGGTCGGCCTTGCGGCTCAGCTGGACGCCGCCAAAGGCCTCGCGGTATTCCTCGTGCGGCAGCTCCTCGCGCACCCCGCGCTCGCGCAGGTGAGGCAATGCTCCCTTGAGAGGTCTTCAATACCCCCGCCTTGAAGGGTTCCGCTAAGATGGCTTTTCCAACCCTCTTGCGTCTGGTGGCGGCGCTCGTCTTGCTGTGGGGAACCTTCACGGTGAATGCCCCCAGCTTTCGCGAAGCCGCCAACCTGGTGGTGGTCGTGGCCGGTTTGACCGGAGCCCTGGATACCCTGAGCCGCCGGTTCGACCCGGTGGGTCTGGCCTGGCTGGGTGTAGCCCTGGTCTGCAACCCTATCTGTCCCGTGAGCCTGCCCGCGCGCCTCGACGCCGTGTTGGCGCTGGTCTTGCTGCTCCCTCCGGCTCGCCCCCCCCGACCCCTCTGTGCCTGACGAGCCGCGTATCCTCTGGCAGGATGAGCGGCTCCTTTTCCTGCTCAAGCCGGCCGGGTTGGCCTCCCAGGGCGATCGCGACGGCCAGCCTTCCATTCTCGACTGGTTGGACCGGCAGGGCCACAGGTGCGACCCGGTGCACCGGCTTGACCGCCCGGTGGGGGGCGTCATGCTGTTCGGGCTCGATTCCGAGAGCGTACGCCGGTTATCGCGGCAGTTCGCCAATCGCGAGGTCCAGAAGACCTACCTGGCAATCACCCGACCGTTGCCCGACCCGCCTGAGGCCGAGTTGCACCATCGGCTCACCCATGACCGCCGGCGCAACCTGGCCCGGGTCAGTCCGGGCGGCCGTCTGGCCGAGCTGGCCTACAGGACGCTGGCCACGGTTGAGGCCCTGGCCCTGCTCGAGATCGTCCCCCGCACCGGTCGGCCCCACCAGATCCGAGCCCAGTTGGCGGCCATCGGCTGTCCTGTCCTGGGAGACGCGCGCTACGGGGCCAGAAAGCCTCTCAAAGACCGCAGCATCGCCCTGTTCGCCAGCTCTCTGAAGTTGCGCCATCCGTTCAGCGGTCAGGATCTGGAGGTCCACTGCTCTCCCGCGGGCGCCCCCTGGGACCGGTTCGGGCTCTGACCCGTCCCCCCCCCCGTCCTTCCGGTGGCGCGGCCTGCGCAAGTCCTCCGGGTCCTTGAGCCCCGGGACGGCCCACACAAGCTCGGCCAGACCGCCTTCCAACCCGCTCCCTCACCACACCTGGGCGTAAACTTTCTACAGTCGCTGGTGCGAGAGCACCTCGATGTTACTGGCCCCCGTGGTGTTGCTGTTCAGCTCCAGGTCGTAGACCACTTTGGAGGCGTTCTTGATGGTGATGTTCTTGCCGATGATCGAGCCCCACACCTCGGAGGGCTCCGTGATGCCTTTAGCGGCGTTGAATTTACCCTCGAGCTTGACGTCAGCGTCGGGGGCGTAGAGGGTGAAGTAGCCCGAGGTGGTTCCGTCAGCCTTCTTGGCGGTCTTGAGGTTGACCGGCCCGGTCATGACCGAGATGTCGAACATGGGCGGCTGGCCGGTGTAGTTGATGGTGGCCCCGTTGCCCATGTTGAAGGCAGTCTCGATGTAGACGGGGACCGGGTTGCTCACCCCCAGAATCGGATCCGTGACCGGGTCGAGCACCTGGATGGAGCCGTCTACCAGGCTCAGGCTCTTGAAATTGTAGTAACCGGCCCCTCCGTTCACAAAGGTCACCTCCACCCCACCGTTCAGCACCACGTTGCGGTAGTTGCCAGGCGGCAGGACGTTGAGGCCGAGCCCCAGGTCAAAGCCCGGGGAGAGGTTCAGGTCGGCCCCCAGGTCGGGGTCGGCCGGCATGACCACAGCGTCAGGCGGTGGGGCGGCCGGGCCCCGAGGAGGAGGGAGCACGACCGGGGCCAGCTCGCGGTCGCTCAGCATGGTCTTCTGGCCATCCTCGACCACCGCGCCGGCTTTCACCTGCAGCGCGCTCTTGGCTGCTCCGGGGCCAAAGAACGCGCCTCCCTTAACGTTGGAGAGGCTCTCCACGATGATGGCGCCCTTGGTGTCGAGGTTGGTGCCGATGTTGCCGCGACCGCCGGCGGGCTCGAGCATTCCCGTGGCCGAGCTGTACCAGGTGATGGTGCTGCTGTTCTCGATGTTGATCGTCTCGCGAGCAAAGATGGCATAGTCGTAGAGGCCGCTGGAGAGCCGCACCAGCATGCCCACCTGACGCCGGGTTCCATTGGAGGCCGTGCCGGTGGAGAGAATGTAGCGGTAGTCGGCCGAGGGCAGGGGAACCCCGTTGGGGGCGACGGCCGGAGCCTGAAAGACCTGGGTGGCATAGGTATCGTTCGTGCCCGTCACGGTGCCCGCGGCGCCCGCATAGGCAGGATTCGCCTTCAAGCGCACCAGGGTGATCGTGACCCCGGCTTCGGCTGCATAGTAGGCCCGCTCGTTGAACACCTGACGGCCGGCCAGGGCCAGGTTGCCCGTGCCCAGCATCACCACCGCGGCCGCCACCACCGTCAGGATCGATAGCACCAGCAGCACGATCACGATGGCCACGCCTTGCGCTCTTGTCTTGCTCATCCCTTCACCTTCTCAGAACCTGTTGTACATGTGGACCTGACCCTGGGCTCGAAGCTCGGTCACCTGGGTCGAGCTGGTGTTCTCGGAAAAAATCAATTGCACCCGCATGCAGTCGGCGGTGGGCCCGCCCCAGACCCGCAGGCTGCGGTTGAGGGGGGTCAAAGTGAGGTCCTCGGGCGTCTTCAGGTTGCGGGCCATCACCTTGAAGTCGGCTCCGCCGAAGTCGAAAGCGCCGTAGACAGGGGCGGGGCTGGGCGGGGTGGTGGTCGGAGCGCCCAGAGGCAGCTCGTCGCGCTCGAGGTTCGACCCGTTGGCTCGGTAGCAGACCCACTTTTGCCACTGGACGTGGCCGTCGGGAGCGTGCACCACGGGCCCGGCATTGGGGTGGGGGAGGCAGGCCGAGAGAAAGACCACGTGGCTGGTGGGGTTCTGTCGATAGACCACCGTGCTGGCTCGTGAATCTTGAAGCTCGGCCAGGAGCTTCCGCAGGCCGAGGGTCGACTCCATCTGCACATTCTGGTAGGCGCGAGCCTGCTGAAAGTAACGCAGGCCCCCCACCATCAACAGGTAGAGCACACCCAGCATCAAGAGCAGGATCGCGGAGGCCACCATGACCTCGATGATGGTGCTGCCGCGTCTGCTCAAGTGCCCGCCACCTGGACCTGGTGCTTGGCACGGCTGCCACCTCTGCTGAAGAGCAAGGTCTGCCCAGATGGCCGTCAGCTCAGCTCTCCTCAAAAGTCCCCCACGTAGCCCACCAGGCGCACCTGTCGGTTGATGGGGCCTTCGCTCCAGGCCACGGTCACGGTCACCACCCGCACCTCGGGCTGAGCGTGAGCCGTCACGGCCACGGTGGTGTTGAAGCTGACACTGACCGGAGTTCCGTTCACGATCGAGGCCACCGGCACCACGTTCGTCGTAACGCCCAGAGGAGCATTGTCGTAGCCACTGGAGATCTCTGCCTCGAGCAATTCGCGCGCCAGGTTGGTGGCCAGCGAGGTGTTCTTGGCCTGGGTTGTGGCTCGGTGCGAGTTGGGAAAGATGCCGAACAAGAGCAGCACTGAGATGGCAAACAGGCCCAGCCCGAAGACAACTTCGAGCAAGAGACTGACCCCCCATTGGAGCCGACGCATGACTGCAATGTATCAAATGAATCCCTGCTATTCAACCCGGGCTCCGCCCGATGGTATCCTTAAGGGTGCTCTGGTTGCAGGGCCCGGACCTGCTCCAGGGCGTGTCTGGCCTCGTCCTCCTTGCCCAGCTCGCGCAGACATCGGGCCAGATGGCTCCAGGCTCGAGGCTGATCGGGTTTGAGCTCGAGCACCCCTCTCCAGGCTGTGGCCGCCTCCCCCCAGAGCTTGAGCGAGTCGAGCGTCTGGGCCCGGGCCAGGCGTGCTCCCAGCGAGGCCCGGTTGAGCTCCAGAGCTCGCTCCAGACTGGTCAGCGCTTCCCGAGAGCGTCCTAGCCGGGCCTCGAGCCTGCCCTTCTCCAACCAGGAGACGTGGCTGGCAAAGCGCAGGCGTGTGGCCTGAGCGAGCCTGGCCAGAGCCTCCAGGCTCCGGCCCATCTTGCTCAAAACCCGGGCGTTCTCCACCAGAGCCTGCTCTTCGAAGCCCGCCATCCCGACTTCCACCAACCGTGACAGGACTGGCTCGGCCGCCCCGTGCATGCCTCGACCCATCAGGTAGCGCGAGACCTGCCACAGGGTGGCAGGGTCCCGGGGGGCGTCTTCCAGGGCTTGCTTGTAGAGCTGCTCGGCTCGCGGGTCGGACTGGAGATCGGCCGAGCGGGCCATGGCCAGGCGAGCGCCAGGCTCGTCCTTGATCGGCGCCAGGGCTCGGAAGGCGTCTGGGTGGCGTTGCATGCGCACCCAGGCCTGGCCGGCCCGGGTCAGGTTGGCGGGGGTGCGCTCCACGCCTGGCGCAAGCAGGGGCTCTGCTCCGCGCACGGTCAGCAGAAGCTCGCGGTTGAGAGTCTCCAGACCGGGCCGGCCGAAGCTGAGGGGAGCCATGAACTCGAGCATGGGGCGGTCATCGGTGTTCAGCGGATCGGTGCGCAGCAGGGACAGGGCCGCTTTGCGGTCGAGCAGGTAAAGGCCCGCCAGCGATTCGGGAGTAAACAGCTCCAGATTGATCAGGGAGCGGCGAGCGTCGTGCGAGCCGCCGAGCACCTGACGCACCCGCGTCAGGTCGAGCGTGACAGGCTTCTGTGAGCCGATCAGCAGAATGTCACCTGGTCCGGTCTCCCACACGCCGCCTTCGGGGAAGACGGCGTAGAAGGTCGAGAGCACGCGGGCCAGCTCGGTTTCGGAGATCCCGTAGAGGTGAAACCACTGGGCCATGATCCCGTCCGGCCCGAGGCGGTCGCTGCAGGCGCGGTAGAACTCCAGGGTATACAGGTTTCCTACCCCGGCGATCCAGGGATTGGAGGGCTCGCTCACGATCAGGTCGAGCTTGCCGTCGGCGGGGTGGATGAAGTTGCGCCCATCCGTGACGTGCAGCCGCACGCGAGGATCCTCCAGCACCCTCCCATTGTAGCCGGCCCAGAGCTGGCCAGCTTCCACTACCGCCGGCTCGAGCTCCACCACGTCCAACCTTTCGACCTCGGGAAAGTTGGCCAGGGCCCGCAGCGTCAGTCCGGTACCCAGCCCGATCACGGCGATGCGCCGGGGGTTCTTGTGCAGGAAGCCGGGCACATACCCCAGCAGGTTCTGGGTGCCCAGGTCGAGCGG
>QWHO01000100.1 GCA_021404945.1 bacterium CPR1 | reverse complement strand
ATGGGTGAACAGGTCCAGCTCCAGAGCGGTGTGCTGGGCCCGGCTGGCAGCAAATCCGAAGGTGTACTGCATCACCTTCTGGGGGCTGGGATGGGTGGTCGTGGTCATGATGATACCTCCTCTCCTTCTTCCAGGTCGGCCTCTTCGTCAAAGGGGAGCTCCGGCTCGTCCACAGGCGTTGGCGATTCGGGCGCCGGTGGCTCTTGCTCCTGCCCGATCAGGCTCTCGAACTCGATGCGGCCGATGGCGGCGGCCAGCTCGGCTTCTCGCTCCTGGCGCTGCTCCTCCAGGCGACGCAGGCGCTCGGTGAGAGTCTCCACGTCGTTTTCCTGGGCCTCCAGCTTCTCGACGTAGCGCGAGCGCAGCCGGTTCTCGTCGGCACTCGAGCCGAGCGACTTGAGGTTCTCGCGCAAGCGTCCCTGGTCGTTTTGGATGCGATTGATCTCCTGGTTGGTCTGAGCCATCTTGTGAGAGAGCTTCTGGTAGCTCTCGGCCAGGTCCACCAGGGGGCGCAGCTGGGCCTCCTGGGCCCTGGTCAGGTAGCTCTTGGAGAGATAGAGCTCCAGGTTCTCGCGCGAAAGATTGCGCAGGGCGACCACCTGAGTGATGTCCTGGCGCTCGAGCACCTTGAGCTCGGTGCTCTGCTCAGGAGCCAGGCGCACCAGAAAACGGTAGTAGCTGTGAGTGGTCTCTTCCGGCTCGAGGGTCTGAAAGAGGCTGGCATCATGGTTGATGGGATGCTCGAGCCAGCAGAGCTTGGTCCGCTTGTCCTTGTTCTTGAAGCTGTAAACGCGGGTGATCAGGCGGGCCGAGATGATATCCAGGCGCCCATTCGCCACCTTGATCATGGTGGCGTCCTCGTCCTGGTAGCCGTGCTCGGATTCGACCCGTACGCCCAGGTCGACGGCATAGGGCACGATGCGCCGGTCGTTGGGCTTGAGCGTGTCGAGCATGGCCTCGCCGGCGTAAGTCTCGCCCTCGGTGACCACCAGGGGGCCGCCCTCCAGGGTGAGTCCGGTGGTGTTCTTCAGCTCCACGGCCGCAAAGGGGTTCTCGGCCCGCTGGGCCGAGTTGTAAAGCACCACCCGGCGGCCCTCGAACTCGTGGGCCACGATGGGCACCAGGGCTGACTGGTTGCGGTTCACGGTCACCGGGTGCTTGAGGCTGTATTCGAACAGATCTCCCACGCTCTGGGTGACGGTCTCGGCTGTTCGCTGGCGGGCCGCCTCGCGGCGGGCCTTGTCCTTGGCCAGGGGAGGAGCAGAGGCCCGCATCATCATGGTGGCCTCCGGAGCCGGGTAGTCCATTTCCATGGGCATGGCGGCTGCAAACATCGACGGGCCGCCGCCACAGGCCTCGTCCTCGAACAGGGCCTCCTCGGTCATGACCGGGCCGGCCACCGACTCGCGCTGCACGTGGATTTCCTTGCGCTTGATGAAGCGCGGCGAGTAGAGGTCGTGGACAAAGCTGATGGGCAGCCCGGCGACCAGCGAGAGGCGCACGTCGCTCCAGTCCTCGTCCTGGGTGTTGTCCACCAGCGCGTAGCCCTCCAAAAAGGGCTTCTCCTTCTCGTCCTCCGAGAGCAACACCCGGTAACTGGTCTTCCACACCGGGGTCTCCACCACGTAGCGCAGGTTGACGCGGCGCTTGCCGCTGCCACGGGCGTAGACCACCAGGTTCTTGGCGTCGCGCTTGTAGCTGTGGATCAGCGTCTCGAAGAAGTAGGCCAGGTCTTTCCTGATGGACTCATCCTTGAAGGTCAGCCCGCCTACCTCCGCCAGGTCGAAGTTGAGCAGGGTGCCGCCCTCGTCGAGCAGGGTCAGGCGCTGGCTCTGCACCACGCCGGACTCGGTTTCTTTCGTGGTCGGCTCGAGCCCCACCACGCGCCCGGCGTGCTTCTTGGAGCCGACTGTCAGGCCGACGTCAGCCCCCCGGATGGTGGCCAGCAAAGCCCCCGCCCCCCCCTCCGAGGGAATGTTCAGGGCGACCTCGGCCAGTAGTTGCTCGACCGGCTTGGAGGTATCGTAGGAAACCGATTGGATGGTGCCGCCGTCGGCATCCTCCAGGCTGAGCGACTTGAGCACGTCGTTCATCTCGGAGGCTTTGAAGCTGAGCCGGATCTCGGCGTTGCCATCCACCTCCTCGACGCGCTCGAAGTAGCCCACCCCGTGTTTGTAGAGCACCACCCGAGAGATTCCCATCGCTTCCTCCTGCTGAAATCCTGGGCCCACCTGGGAGCCCGTCGGCAAACCTTGTTGCTCGGTACGGTCTTTTCGGCCGCGTCAAGCAGTTGGGAGGCAGAGGCTCTCCCCTCCCTCTTCCCGACGCTTTCCGCGGCTCTGGTCCGGTAGGCCTTCCCGGCACTTTCTCGGGCCGCTGTCGGCGCCTCGCTGGCTGTTCGCAGACCGGCAGGTTTTTCCCCCCGGGCGGTTAATCGGCGCCAGTATGCTGGCCGTGGAACCGCCCGACTCCGAGCTGGAGAAGCTGCGACCCCGCATTCCTCGGGATGTTCTGCTGGTGCTGCTGCCGGCGGCCCTGAGTCTGACCTTTATGCAGTACTACGGTCTGGCCAGGCACTTTTCGCTCTATTTCCCCGATGCCGGATCAGACGAGGGCCAGCGCGAGCTGCTCCAGCTTCTGTGGTGGGCGGGAGCCACCTGGACGGGCTACTTCATTGTGCCTGCCCTGCTCATCTGGATGCAGGGCAAGAAGCTCTCCGACTTCGGCCTGCGCCGCCCTGCTGGAGGCACCCATCTCTGGCTTTATGGGGCTCTGTTTTTGGGGGCGGTGCCCTTCTTGATCGCGGCCTCGACCCGAGATAACTTCCTTCAGATGTACCCCTTCTACCG
The DNA here is from genome assembly GCA_021404945.1 of bacterium CPR1. Classification (GTDB taxonomy): domain Bacteria; phylum Vulcanimicrobiota; class Xenobia; order Xenobiales; family QWHO01; genus QWHO01. Next base: position 18,310 of record QWHO01000100.1, on the reverse strand, counting down.
CCACGCTCTGGAGTATCCTCTTTACTGGGCCATCTTCGAGGTGTTCTACCTGCTCACGTTCGTGACCGTGGAGCTCTTCTTTCGTGGTTTTCTCGTCTTCGGGCTCGAGCGCCGTTTTGGCGACTCGGCCGTGCTGGTGGCTGCGCTGCCCTACTGCATGATTCACTTTGGAAAGCCCATGCCCGAGACGCTGGCGGCCATCGTGGGGGCGGTGGTCCTGGGAACGCTGGCTCTGCGCACTCGCTCGATCTACGGCGGGGTGGTGGTGCACCAGCTGGTGGCCATCACGATGGATCTGCTGGCGCTGTGGCGGTCCGGTTCATGAGACGGGGGCCCAGCGACTTCGAGCGCTTCAGCCACGAGCGCAGAGCGGGCAAGCCTGCAAAGCAGCATAGCCAGGCTCACGGCCGGCAGGCCCATCCCCGGGGTTTCCAGAATCGCCCGAGATGGACCCCCAGCAACTGCTCTTCGAGCAGGCCAACAAGCTTTTTCTGGAAGACCATGACCAGGCGGCCGCAATTCCTCTCTACCGTCAGGCGGCCGAGCAGGGTCACGCCGGGGCCCAGTATGCCATGGGACTGCTCGAGCCCGAGCAGGGGGTCTGGTGGCTGACCCTGGCGGCCCGTCAGGATCACCCGGACGCGCAGCTCGACCTGGCCACGAAGCTGCTGGTGGAGCATGGCAGGTCGTCGGAGGCCGCCCAGTGGTTCCGAAGGGCAGCTCTCCAGGGCTTGGCGGCGGCTCAGTACAACCTGGGCGTGCTGCTGGCGGTGGGCCCCGAGTTCTTGCAGCAGGCGCTGCGCCGCCACCAGGAGGGCGACTCCAAATACCAGGCCGCCGAGCTGCTGGAAAGCCTGGACCTCGAGCAGGCCGTGAGCTGGTTTCGCCTGGCCGCCGACCAGGGTCACGCAGACGCCCAGTACACCCTGGCCGGCATGCTTTCGGCGGGTCAGGGCGCTCCAGCCGACGAGGCCGAGGCTGAGCGGCGCTTTCGGCAAGCAGCCGAGCAGGGGCATCCCATCGCCCAGTATCGGCTGGGGGCCCTGCTTTTGGATCGAGATCCGGAGCTGGGAGCCATCTGGTGCCGGCGCGCGGCCGACCAGGGCTATGCCGACGCCCAGCACCTGCTGGCGGCGTTGATCGCAGAGCAGGGCGATTTTTCCGAGGCGGGCCTCTGGTTCCGGCGGGCCGCCGAGCAGGGCCATCCGGGGGCCCAGAATCACCTGGGCTACCTGCTGGCCCAGGGCCTGGGAGGCCCGGCCGACGCTGAGGAATCGGCCCACTGGTTGCGCCTGTCGGCCGAGAGTGGACACCCCGACGCCCAGCGTAACCTGGCCGTGCTGCTTGCTCAGGCCGGCAACTACGAGGAGGCGGCTCTCTGGTATGGGCGGGCGGCCGAGCAGGGCCATGCCGCAGCTCAGTTCATCCTGGCTACGATGTACGCCGAGGGCGAGGGAGTGCCCCAGGACGCCGAGCAGTCGCTGGTCTGGCTGCGCCGCTCGGCTGAGCAGGGCTTCGGGCGGGCCCAGTTGCGGCTGGGCAGCCTGCTGGCCGAGACCGGTCCTCGGGAGGAGGCGATCCACTGGCTCCAGTCCGCGGCTGCCCGGGGGCTGGAGGAGGCCTGCTCGGAGCTGGGCATGCTCTACCTCGACAATGACCCCGTGGAGGCTGACCGCTGGCTTCGCCCCCTGGCCGAGAACGGGGATGCCGACGCTCAGGCCATGCTCGGCATCCTGCACTGCGACCACGATCCGGTCGAGGCGGCCGGTTGGTTCCGCAAGGCCGCCGAGCAGGGCCACCCGGGTGGGCAGTACAACCTGGGCGTGCTTTTCTATCAGGGCCTGGGAGTCGAGCCCAACGAGCGCGAGGCCCTGCGCTGGTTTCACCGCTCGGCCACAGCCGGCCACGTGCGCGCCCAGTTCAACCTGGCCGCCATCCTGGAATCGCAGGACCCGGCCGAGGCGGCCGGCTGGTATCACCGGGCCGCCGAGCAAGGGCTCGACCATGCTCAGTTCAGCCTGGGTCAGATGTATTTTCGCGGTCACGGAGTGGAGCGGGATCTGGCCCGGGCGCTCCACTGGTTTGGCAAGGCCTCCGAGCAGGGTCACCAGGAAGCGGCCGCCGTGGTGGCGCGACTTACAAGAGCAGCTGGTGGGTGATCTCGGGGAGCTCGGCCTGGCGGCGGGGGGCAAAGCGCTCTCCCTGGACCGGCTCGAGGGTGGCTGCCCGCACGCGTTCCAGGGCCCCGGAAGCCAGCAGGTCGGTCACTCCGCTCAGCTCGGCCTGGTGCAACTCGCGGTAGGTGGCCCGGGCCACCGCAGCCTCGCGGTCGAACCCCTTGCGCTCCAGCCAGGTGTAGGCGATGTGGCTGTCCTGGGCCACTCCCAGTCCGTCCACCACGCCCGCCATGCGATCAAGGTCCGCTTGGGCCACGTTGACCGTCTCGCGCCCCGCCAGCAGGGCGTGCACCACCCGGCGCAGGGCCTTGCGGCCATCGTGGAAGGCATCCGGGTCCTCGTGCTGCAGGCCGACCTGGTCGAGTCGGTCGAGCAGCTTGGAGACGTGCTGGCGGTTGCGGCGCTCGTCCTCGCGCAAGATCATGGCGGGGGTCGCCTCCTGGCCGAATGGCTTGCCGAGCGAGCGGCGCACCCGCTTGAGACCGTCCTTACGAAAATGGCTCCAGGCTCCCTCGAACTGCTCGGCCCGGCGAGCCTTCTCCCTGTCGATGGACTTCTCGAGCCTGGCGGGCAGCACCCCTCCAGGAAACTGCGAGCGCACGGTGTCTTCCAGGATGCCCGCGTCTTTGTAGCGGCCCACGGCCGAAGCCAGGCGGCTCAGCTCGCGCATGCCGCGCCGGTAGTCTTTGCTGGAGAAGGAGTCCCGATGGGCCTCCACCACCGACATGGTGGCCCGCACCAGGCGGCGGAGGTTAGAGCTGTCCACCTCCCAGGGGGTAGGCTGATCGTCTCGCAGGGCATCCAGGGCTGGAAAGAGCTGGCTGCCCAGGCTGGGGCAGAGGGGCCCGGCCGCCCTGGCCGGGGCCTTAGCCAGGGCCTGGAAGACATCCTTCTGGCCTTCGAGGGGGAAGACGCGAGAGCTGGAGGCCTGGACCGGCAAGCCGGCCAGCAAGAATCCGCTGGTGTCGAGCGCGAGCATCGCCTTGAGCCTAGAGGGGAAGGCTGAAAGAAACCTTAGCGGTACCAGTACTCCCAGCGGCGCACGAGCACATTCCCTTTCTCGTCCACGATCAGCGTCAGGTACTGGTTGGAGCGAGACGAGATGGCTACCGGCGCACGCTCGTCGATGCGCGCAAAGATCTTGCCCTCGTAGTCATACAGGCGGGTGACGCCGGCACGGGTCTCGAGCTCGAGAGAGGGCGCGCCCTCCAGGTTGGGGTCGCCCTGGGGCAACTCCAACCTGAGAACGCCGGCCTCGTAGCGGTCGATGGTGGCCACCTCGGTCTGGCCCAGGCGTACCCGGGTGGGAGCGTCGGAGTTATTTTCCAGCGACCGCACCAGGGTCTCGGACCGGGCCGACAGGCTCAGCAGCAACATCACAAGGAGGGTTCTCAAAGTGGATCCCTCCAGCCGGCGATGGCCTGCACCACGCGGTCCTCCAGGTCGACGGCGCTCCAGGTGCCTTCCACCTCGTTGACCAGCACCGAGAAGGCGATCGTCTGGCCGTAGGCGCTGACAACGTAGCCGCTCAGACCCGAGTGTCCCTTCAGGGTGCCCGTCTTGGCCCGCACGGCCAGGCCGGAGAGGCGGTAGGCCAGGGTGCCCTGCCCGCCCGACGGGAGCGAGTCGATGAATTGCTGGGCATATTCGTGTTGCCACATAGCCCCCAGCACTTCCACCATCTGCCGGGGGGAAACCCGGTCCAGGGTGGACAGGCCGCAGCCGTCCACCATCTTCAGCCCGCTGGTGTCAATGCCGTTTTTTCGCATGAAGGCGACCACCGCCGCTTCGCCGCTGGTGGCGCTGCCGTGGCCCCCATGCCGCCAACCGAGAGACTTGAAGAGATGCTGGGCGAACAGGTTGTCGCTTTCGCGATTGACCTGAGAGGCCAGCTCGATCAGTGGCGGTGACTTGAAGCGCGCGTAGACCTTCAACTTGCCCACCCGGGGCGATTCGACCGTGCGGTCGATGAGGCGAAACGAGCCAGTGTGGCTGATGCCGCCCTTCTCCAGCAGCCGCGCGAAGACCCCGGCCGAGAAGAGGGCAGGGTTGTCCACCGTGATGGTGCGATGCACGACCGCTCCGGGAGCGATCACGCCCGAGACGCTGACCAGGTCCGAGCCGTCTTCGCGGGTCACGTAGACTTCGCTGTAGTCGCCCGGTTTGAGCTTGTTTTCAAAGCGGATGGAGGCCGAGGAAGGGTTGGTGAGAATCTTGCCGGGGGTGATGATCAGCTCGACCAGGTTGGCATTGACCGACAGAGCCGCCACGCCTGCAGCATAGTCATCGAGCAGGTAACGCTCGAACCAGCCCCGACCGCGGAATTCGCGGTCGAAGGCCGAATCATCCGCTACCACATCGCCCACGACCCCCTTGACCCCGGCCTTGCGCAGTTGGCGCACGAAAAAGCGGAACGGTTCGGTGGCGGGCGTGTTGTAAGGCTCGCAGAAAGATGGATCGCCCGAGCCCACCAGGTAAAGGTGACCAGCGATGATCCCTCCCGAGCCTGGCTCGGGTCCTCGCAGCTCGGTCTCGAAGCGATGCTCGGGCCCGAAGGCATCCAGAGCGGCGGCGGTGGTCAGCACCTTCAGGTTGGAGGCCGGGATCATCGGTGTGCTTCCGTTTTCGTTGTAGAGCACCCGTCCGGTCTTGACCACTTTGATGTAAATTCCGCACTTGCCTCGCAGGCCCGTGCTCTGCACCATGTTGGAGATCTTCTGCTTGAAGGGGATGGCCGAGGGCGGTGGGTCAGCCACGGCCGGTAGCGCCATCAGGAGTGCCCAGAGGCACAGCAGGCTCAACGGTCGCAAAAAGCAGTCCTCCCAGTGGGGAATTTTTAGGAATTCAACCGGCTGGGGGAGCAATCCTACCAGGATTGAAAAAAAATCAATAACGAGATGGGCGAGCTTCCTGCCGACCAGAATGCCCGCGGGCAGGTCAATCCTGCTCGTGCAGCCAGGCCAGGGTCTTCTCCAGCCCGTGGTTCTTCTCGTGCTCGAGCACCGACTTGATGGCCTTCCCGAACATGTAGTGCTTGATCTTCAGCAAGCGCCGAGCTTCCTCGTGGGCCCCGGCCCGGGAGAGCACGTGGTATTCCACCCAGCGGGCCATGCCCTCGCGCAGGGCGATGTTCTTGGTGAGGATCTTCTTTTCATGCTGGTAGGCGTGCACCAGCTCATGAGCGAGGATGGAGCGAAAACGCGGGCGGGGCAGGCCGGGGGCCACCAGCACCTCGTGCCCGCGGCGCTCGCCCAGCTCTTGCGGCGTGTAGCGCCCCATGTTGCCCTCGGTATGATAGAGGGAGGCCTTCCAGCCGATCCCGGGAGGGTGCTTCAGCTCCAGGAAGACCGGCCAGGCCAGCTTGATCTGGAACCAGGTGTCCAGATCTTCCACCAGCTCGTCCATGGCCATGCGAGCCTGCACCGAGCCGTCGATGGTCCGGGCGGTCTGGAACTCGGAGGTGGTGAATTGGTACTCGCTGCGGCCGGTCATGGCAAACTCGACGGTGCGTCCCAGCCAGTTCACGAGCTTCTCGACGACGCTCACCCTCTGCGAGTTCGACCTCGAGGCGGGATTGCCTGGCAGGCAGGGCGAAGGCGCCGGCACCCATGCGGAAAACCAGGCTGATTCTCATGCTTTTCTTCCTGGCTGCTCTGGGAGTGGCTCAAGTGCCTTCGGCGACGTCCACCCCTGAGCCCGCCCCCACCAATGCTGCCGATATTGCCCAACAGAGGGTCACAGTGGAAGGCTTTGGAGCCTTCCCGGTCGGGGTGAGCCAGGCCCAGGCCCGCCAGATGGCCGGCCAGGTGGCCCTGCTCTCGGCTTATCGTCAGCTCACTTTGAAGGCCCGAGCCTTCAGCCAGCCGGGCCATGAAGGCAACGAGCTTCAGGAGGTGACCGTGTCGGCCCGGCACGGCAGCCCGGCCTGGTTAGCCTGGGCCCTGCGCTCAGAGCCGCTGACCGCGGTCGAGGACGCTCATGGGGTCAAAGTGACCCTCAAAAGCCCACCCCTGGGCGAGATCGCCTCCGCCACCCCGTTCCTGAGCCGCACCAGCATCTATGACATCGACCGCGACGGTGTCAACGAGACCATCGGGGCCGGCTATGACGGACGCATCTACGTCCTGCGCGAGCAGGCGGGCAGGCTTCGCGTGCTGGCCGCCACCCCCGGCTACGCCGAGCTGCACAGCTCGGTGCGCAACCAGTGGGAGCATGTTCTGTTGACCCGGCTCGACAGCCTGAGCTCGATCGAGCCGGCCGGCAGGGGGCGCGTTCGGGTGGTGGCCCACCTGTCGCGCACCGAGGCGGTGGGTGGCTTTTTGGCCGGTGCTGCCACCGAGGAGCGCGAGATCCTGGTCACCCTGGACAAGGACGAGCCCGCTCCCGAGATTCAGGTCAGTGAGCCGCTCGACTTTATCCCTGTGGATCCTGACAAGGTCCCGCTCAAGGGGCTTCTGACCGCCCCCTCGCGGCTTTCCAAAGCGGTGCTGGTGGTCAACGGCACCCAGGTGTGGTCGAGTCCCCCTCGCTTGCAGGCGCGCTCGCTCAAGCTCGATCTCATGCTCGACCTGATTCCCGGTTTCAACCGGGCCCTGTTACAGGTGGTCGACAGTCAGAATCGCCCCGCCGAGCGCGAGGTGGTGGTCTTTCGGCGGGGAGAGCCGGCTCCCCTGAAAGGCCAGCAGAAGCGCGCCCTGGTGGTGGGGGTGGAGAGCTACCCGGACGGCAAGGTCGCCCACGCGGTCAGCGACGCCCGGGCCATGGCCCGGACCCTGGTGGAGAAGGCCGGCTTTCCGGCCCAGCAGGTGACTGCTCTGGAGGGACCCGCGGCCACGCGGGACGCCATCGCTAAGGCCATGGGAGCGCTCACCTTCGATTCTGGCCAGCAAGACCTGGTGGTCTTCTACTTTGCCGGAATGAGCGGGCTGAACGCCCTGGGCAACAAGCAGCTCATGGCCTCCGATACTCAGCCCGACAGTCAGAACGGGGTCTCGGCCGAGGACCTGCAACGCTTTCTCAATGACCTGCCCACCCACAACGTGGTAGTGCTGCTGGATACGGCCCGGGCCGACAGGTCCGAGGCCGATAGCCGCTGGTTGGCCAACGACGACTTTCTGACCCGCTCTGGAGGTGTGGGCAGGCTGATCCTGTCCACCGGCGATCCCTCACCCGCCGAGCGCGTGGGATCGGGCAGCGGTGGAGTGGTTACCCGCAAACTGGTGGAAGGCCTGGCCGGACAGACCGGGGGCACGGTGCAGGAGCTTTACCGGTTTGCCTACGAAGGCGTGGCCAGGGAAGCGGCGGAGCGCAAGGTCCTCCCCATTTTGCCCCTGCTCAGGGGCAGGCCCGTGGGAGTGCAATCGCTGCGCTAATGCGCTCGCACTCTGGTCTGGCACATTAGCACAATCTGACGAACGCGCCGGAACTGCGTTCCAGCGCGTTGTAAAGTGCAAGAGACCAGAGGCCTTGCACTTTAGAAGTTCTGGCAAGTGAACCGGCGGGCAAAGCCGAACCATGACTTCCATGCTCGGTTTAGCGGGACGGTCGCTGACCACGGTCTTGCGGGAGTACCTGCGCCATGACGGCCCTCTGATGGCCGCTGGAATCGCCTTCTTCGCTTTTTTCTCGGTCTTTCCGCTGTTCATGCTGTCGCTTGCTCTGCTCACTTACGTGGTGCCCATCGAGCGGGCCCTTTTCTACACACACTCGCTGGCCTCGATGTACCTGCCGGTGGACATGTTGACCTCCATCGAGTCCAATGTCCGGGTGGTGGCCTCCGATCGGGGGAAGATCGGGCTGACCTCGCTGCTCCTCTTGCTCTGGTCGGGACGCCAGTTGTTCCGGGCACTCGAGGTCAGTTTGCTGCGCACCTGGGACCTGCCGGCCCGGCGCAACATGCTGACCGGGAATCTCCTGTCCATGGTCCTGGTGCTCTTGTGCGGGGCTGTAGCTGCTTCCGGGGTGGTGATCTCACTCTTCTTCAGTGCCGCTCAGACCCTGATGAGCAAGTGGCGGGTCCCCAACCTGGGCAAGCTCTCCTTTGATAGCACCGTGTTCTGGGCATGGATCCATTCCTGGCTCATCATTCCCTGTCTGGTCATGTTGATCTTCTTGCTGCTCTACACCTTGCTTCCGCTTCGTCGGGTCAGCCTCAAGTCAGCCCTGCCGGGGGCCTTCTTCGCCTCGGTGGCCTGGAAGGTTTCCACGCTTCTCTACGTGGACTACATGGTCTGGTTCGGCAAGTTCTCCACCGTCTACACTTCGCTCTTCGGCATCGTGGGCATGCTGATCTTCCTCTATGTCGAGTCGATGGTCTTCTTGCTGGGGGCGGAGCTGATCCGTTTCCTGCTCGAGCACAACAAGAGCGGGCCGGCCCAGCGCCGTCGCTCAGTCCGAAAGGTCCGCAGCTGACTCCTCGGCCAGCTGGCCACTCTTGAGGAATTCGTCCAGGAGCACGGTGGCGTAGCTGCCCGGCGGCAACTCGAACTCGAAAACGAGGTCGCTTGCCTCGGCTCGCAAGCTGAAGGGCTCCAGGGGCAGGCGAATCCGACGCCGGCTGCCCTGGGCCTTGAGGGGTCGAAAGGCTTCCCAGGTCAGCTCCGAGGCGGCCAGCAGGTCCTCCTCGCGCTGGTTGGAGGGACCGCTGGCCCGCATCATCTTGAAGCCGAAGATGGGGCCGGTGGGGCTGATCTCGAAGCGCTCCAGCCGCTCCTGCTCGGCCACCGGGTCGGCGGCCAGAAAGAGCGAGCCGGCTGGCAGGCGCCCGCACACGTCCCCGAGCAGCACTCGGTCAAACAGGCCGTCTCGAAAGCGCTCGTCCAGGTAACGGTTAAACAGCTCGGACTGCACCGAGCTGACCAGCAGGTTGCGCTTCCAGTGGGGCAGCCGCGAGCGCCCCTCGCGCAGGAGCTGCATGCCCCCCTCCAGGTTTTCGCCGCCCCGCCCGAAACGCTGGGCGCCGAAACGGTTGGCCCAGCCCGTTCTTCGGAGCTCTTCGGCGATGGCCGAAGCCCGCTCGACCACTGCCTCGCGCACGCGCACCCTAAAACGGTTACCGCGCAGGTGGCCGCGGCGCAACTTGTTGTGGTGCTGGCCGAGCAACTTCACCTCGAGCACGTTCTCCAGTCCGGCCAGTCGGGACAGATCCGCCCCCAGCGGGACCGATATTCGCTGGGTGGTGACCGCCTGGCGGTCCTTCAGGCCGGCGTAGCCGATGTCTTCCGAGCGAACTTCCAGCGCCCGGGCCATACGTCGTAAAAGCTCGGGAGTGGTCAGATCGCGCTTGGTGACCTCGAGATATTGATGAGGCCCCTCTCCGACTGGCTCGTAGGCGGGCAACTCCACGACCTGAAAGTCTTCCGGCTCTGCCTTGAGCCGCCCCCCCGTGCCTGGAAATGCCGCAGTGACGTACATCTTGCCGTTAGTTCTCGCGCAGGAAAAGAGATCCTGGCAGGTAAACAACCGCAGGTGAGCCTGCTCCAGTCCGACTCTCTGTCTCGCCTGGTTTCGGCCAGGCCCGAAGGCTGCCAGAGCGTCGAGCTCTACAAAGCCCTCTACCGGCCCGATGAGGGCTGGTATTTACAGGAGCGCTTCTTCCCGCTCGGGTCTCAGGTGGCGGCCCTGGAGGCTATTCTGGCCGCGGCGCCGGCCGGAGGCTCGTTCTTACTGGTCGGTCCCCCGGCCACCGGCAAATCGGTCACCCTGTCCATGCTGGCCCGGGCGCTCAGCCTCGAGGTATCCTCGGCGGAGTTCGTTCACCTGATGCGGTTGTTTGATATCCGACAGGGAAGCGAGCGCTCGGCGCTGCGAGCCGCGCTGGAGGCGGCTCGACCGCCCGAGGGGCGCTGGCTGGTGCTGATCCCCCACGCGGAGTCCGAGCAAGACTTTCAGGCGGCCATCATGCGCTCGCTCTGGGCGGCCAAGAATCACGCCGAGGGCGAGTCTCTGCCGCTGGGGGCCGATCTTTCGGCTGAATTTCCCGACAATCTGCAGGACGCGCTCGACGAGCTGATCGGAAGCAGCCGCATTGACGGCGTCGCGGTCTTGATCGACAAGCTGGAGAGCCTGTTCGGCAGCGGTTGGACGGTTCCCGACTCGTCCATGCCCGAGCAAGTGCGCGCGTTTCGCGAGATGTGCCGTGAGCGCGACCTGCCCTTCGTCCTGGTGGGCGCCCTGACCCGCTCGGTCGGCCAGGACCCGCGCGAGGAAACCCAGCTAGCCCGCTCGTTCCGGGACATCCTGCCCCTGCACCTGCTCACCCGCAAGGGCGAATGGGAGGAGTTTCTGGCCGCCAACGTGCTGGCCCACCAGTCTGCCGAGCTGTGGGCCGAGCTGACCTCTCATCCCGATCTTCAGAGACTGCTCAAGAGCACCCTGGAGGCGGGAACCTACCACGAGCACGAGGCTGACTGGTGTCAGGAATTCGCCCTGGAGGGGGCTTATCCGCTCCATCCGGCGACCACCTTCTTGCTGCCCCGGCTGGCCATGCGCCTGGCCGCTCCCCAGAGAACCGCTCTGAGCTTCTTTCAAGAGCAGGCCGCCGGCGGTTTGCAATACTTTCTCAGCAACTTTGCCATCGCTCAGCCCAATGGCCGTCTTTCTCTTTATACGGTCGACCTGCTCTACTCCTACTTCGAGCGACAGCTCAAGACCGACCCGCGTCTTCAGGAGGCTCATGGCGTGCTGGAGCGGGCCCTGGAGTCCTCTCGAGACATCCCGATGGCACGCCGTCTCTTGCGCACGGTCTGGCTCTTGCAGGTGGGAGGTCAGGAGCGGGTCAACACCTCGCCCGAGCACGTGATCTGGTCTTTGCACCTGGGTGCCCGCGAGCAGCCTCTTGCGGCTCAGAGCCTGCGCTCGCTGGTGGACCGAAAAATTTTGGCCTTCCGCAACCGGCGCTTCTGGTTCGATTTCGAAGTCGAGCGGCCCAGTCTCGACCGCCTGCTCCGCTCTGACCGCCGCAAGATCGAGCTGGAGATCGACCTGTTGGGCCTGGTGGAGCGGCAGGTCTCTTCCGCGCCCCTGCGGCTCTCCGAGATCAATCGTGCCTATAGTACCGATCGCTTTGTGCGCACCCGATTCGTTCTGCCTTCTCAGCTCGATCAGCTGGTGGCTCAGGCCCAGCAGAAAGAGCCTGGCCCCGGCGCCTACCAGGGGGACCTGTTGCTGGCTTACGTGGTGGCTCAGAATCCGCCCGAGCGAGACCAGGTCGCCATGCTGTGCCAGACCGAGCTGGCCCACCCCCGGCTGGTGGTGGGCTTGCCGACCACCCCCACCAACTATGTGGCCATGGCTCACGACATCGAAGGGCTGCGGCGCATCCGCTCGGCCGACCCCGCCTTCAGCGACCCCACTTCCAGCGAGTACCTCGAGCTGGCCGACCTGCTGCGCCAGAGCGAGGCCGAGTTGGAGGAGTCGCTGTGCGACCTGACCGATCCCCAGAAGCTCGAGTTCTGGCACCAGAGACGGTGTCACGGCAGCCTGGATGCACCCGGCCTGGAGCGGTTCCTGAGCCAGGTTGTCCAGGGTTGTATTGGTCCGTTGGCAGCAGTTGGCGATTTCTGTTTCTCCACCACCCAGGACCCCGCCAGCGCCCGGGCCCGGCGCTACCAGGCCATCGACTACCTGCTCGGGTGCGGGACTCGCGAGCTGGTGCTGCGTCGGGGCGACTATCCAGCCCTGAAGGCTCTCTCTACCGGCCTGGTCGAGAGCGGGCTGTTCCTTCCCGTGGATGAAGGCGGGCCGTGGCGCCGCTATCGTTTGCGCGATCCGCTACCCGAGTGCGGTCTGGGGGCGGCCCTGCGGTTCCTGCTTTCTCGGCTGCTCTCCGAGGAGAACTGCCGGCAGCGTCTCAATCCGGTGGATACGGTCACGGCCCTCATGCGCCCCCCCCACAGCCTGCCCGGACCAACTGTGGAGCTGCTGTTCGGGGTGGCCGCATGGTACTGGCGAGACCGGTTGGCATTCTATCGACTGGGAGAGTCGGCCCCTACCCCCATGGATGGGGCCCGTATTCACGAGCTGGCCAGGCATCCGGCCAAATGGCGGGTGGAGCACTTCGAGGTGCCACCCGAGGAGCAGGGGTTCCTGGAGGAGTTGCTCCGCCTGCTCAAGCCGGAAGGGCCGGTCAGTCCGGACGGCTCGGCCTTACAGGAGACGGCCGACCTGCTGCTGAGCTGGTTTGATCGGCTTCCCCCCACGAATCTGAAGCTGGCTTACCATCGCACTCCCTATGCGAGCAGCCTGATCGATCTGTTGCACCAGCGCGAGCGGCCCCCTCACCCGCGCCGGCTCCTGCTGCAGCTCCTCCCGGCTGCGCTGGGCTTCCCGGCTCCGGTTCGCTGGGAGGAAGCGGCCAACACGGTGCTCAACCGCTTTGAGAACCTGCGCCAGGTGCTGGAAGAGGCCATGCTGGAGTCGCGCCGCCAACTGCACGAAGGGATTCGCTGGATCTTTGCCGACCGGGTCAGCCTGGCGCGCCAGTCGACCTGGCCGACGCTGATCAGTCGCTGGTACCAGACCCTGCCCGCCTCGGTCCGGTCCGAGCCAGGCAACGACGAGTTGAAGCTGATGCTGGCAGCCTTTTCGAACGCATCGGCAGACGAGGAAGAGAGCCTGGACGACCTGCTGCACGAGCTCGGCTATCCACCCATGAGCACCTGGGACCGCGATTACGCCGACGAAGTGCTCGAGCGCATCCGACTCGCTCGCATCGAGATGGAGTGGCAGGATTACCTGGGGATGTACACCGAGCAGCGCTCAGCCCGCGAGAAGGCCTCGGGTTTCATCCGCCGCGTCCTGCTCAACGCCGGCTTGCCACCCGAGGACGTGGCCGAGCTGCTGCAGAGCGAGCTCGAGCAGGCGGCCTGGTCGGTTCGCTCGCGCTGAGCCGCCGTTTCGAACGTTCCTGAGCGAAGTCAGCCGCCTTGTAAGGTCGCTGCAATGTCTGGACTGTCTTGGACTTCGATATCACTGCGGGTGGAGTACCTCAGAGATCCCCTCGCAGGTGCAGAATGGATTTAGCCCCCAGCCAGCGGAAGCGCAGACTGCGGAGCAGACCAACCTGGAAGTCCGGCCGCAAACCCCCATGGGGTGTCGGAGGAGCTACGCTCTCGGGGGCCTTCTTGCTCCGGGCCGCGTCGGAAGCTCTCTTCAGCCCGGCCGCCACCGCCGCCCTCCGCCACCACAAGATATTGGAGGCGGCCGGACTTCCAGCACCATATGTTGGGCGTCGCGCAGCCGGAAAACCGTGTCAAGGGGGGTCCGGCTGCACTCCTGATATGGCTTTAGCCCCCGTCAGCCAGGGGAAGAGCTCGGGGCGCTCGTTCCAAAGGTCCTGGTGCATCCTTGCCAACTCTCCTTGAATCGAATTCCCGTTCTGGGGGAATTTTTCTCAAGACATCGAATGCACCTGAGAACTTTCTTTTTGCGAGGGCTCGTTGAGGCCTGCCCAGGATACCCTGATCGTTACTGCGCCGCCCCGGAGGCGAGCCCGCTCGTTGAGTCGGCTCGCCAGTCCCCCGCCGCGGCGCTCCAAGAGCCGCGAGGTCAAGCGCAGCAGCCGCGAGGTGCGCCGCAGTCGCGAAACCCGCGTTCTCAAAGAGCGTCCGCGACGGCTTGTGCCCCTGCGCAAGCTCTTTCTGGTCGGCCTCTTCTTTCTGGGCCAGGGGCTGTTCTTCTTCTCCGAGCTGTTCCACCTCAGCCGCATCGAGGTCAACGGCCTGAGCCACCTGACCCGCGAGCAGGTGGTCAGCCACGCCCGGTTGACCAGGGGCTCCCCCGTCTGGCTGTTGCCCCCCGCTACCGTGGCCGAGCGCGTGGCCGGAATTCATGCAGTCAAGAGCGTGCAGGTCGAGGTGCGCCTGCCCGGCACTGTCGAGATCGCGGTTCAGGAGCGTGAGCCTCGCTTTCTGGTCGGCTCTCCAGCTTCCCCCGAGCTCTACCTGGCCGATGCTCACGGCGTCCTCCTGCGCAAGGCGCAGCTTCCCAGCTCTCTTCCTCGCGTGATGGTGACCGAGCCGCTGGCCGAGGGAGGGCGCCTTTCCCAGGGCATCGTGCCCATCGCCAGCGAGACACTGGCATTGTTGCACGGCATCGTTCCGGGCAAGCCTTCCTCGATCTCCATCGACTCGCTGGAGGCGGTCACCGTGGAGACCTCCTGGCAGGGCTGGCCGCTCACCCTGCGCCTCGGCTCGCTCGAGCACCGCGACTACAAGCGCCAGCTGCTGCAGGCACTGTGGGCCCGGCTGCCGGCCTCGAAAGGTCGTCCGGTGCTGCTCGACCTGCGCTACTCCTCGCCCGTGGTCAAGGTGGTCAAGCCCTCCTCGCCCGAGCCGGCAAACTACTGAATCTTCTTTACGCCACCTTGGCCCTGTGCTATACTCCGCCCGCGCAGAGTGGACGCTGCGATTCATCCTGGAGAGAACGTGATCAGCGTGGAACCCTCGACCACCACGAGTCGAGTCAACTGGCAGCTTCCTGTCGGCATCGCCTGCATTTTGCTCGGGGTCCTGGTGGCCGTGCAGTTCAAGGTGCAGCAGCGGCGCGTCAAAGAGCCCACCGAGATGGGCGATTTGCGCGTGCAGCTCAAGCTGACCGAGTCGGAGCGCAACAAGATGTCGGCCGAGCTTCAAGAGGCGCGCAATCGCCTGGTCGATCTCGAGAAGGCCCTGTCGGACGGCCAGAACGTTACACGCACTACCCGCGAGGAGATCGAGCGGGCTCGCCTCGAGGCCGGTTTGCTTCCGCTCAAAGGCCCGGGTGTGGTGGTCAAGCTGACCGACTCCAGCCGCCGTCCTCTACCGGATGACGATCCCTACTTCTACATCGTGCACGACGTCGATTTGCAGGCCCTGGTCAACGAGCTGTGGGCTTCGGGCGCCGAGGCGGTGGCCGTCAATGAGCAACGACTGGTAACCCGTACCTCCATTCGCTGCGTGGGTCCCACCATTCTGGTCAATGCCGTGCGCCTGGCCCCACCCTACGAGGTCAAGGCCATCGGCAACGCCCAGGACATCTACACCGCGCTGAACATGCCGGGCGGATTCCTGCAGAGCATGGACATGCAGCGGGCCATGGGCGTGGAGGTGAAGATCAGCAAGCTGGATGAGGTCCAGGTGCCCGCGTTCAACGGGAGCCTGGTCTATCGCTACGCCGAGCCGGCCCCTCCGCCGCCTCCGGAAAGCCCTCCGGAGCCCTGAGTTGCTGGTCGTCCTCGGATTGGTGCTGGGTTTTCTGATCGGGTGGTACATCCCGTTCCAGTTGCCTTTTGCCGGCGCCAAGTATGCCGGCGTCGCCTTCCTGGCCGGCCTGGACTCGGTGCTGGGCGGGGCCCGGGCGGGAATCGAGCAGAAGTTTGACTTCACCCTGTTCACCAGCGGCTTCGTGACCAACACCCTGCTGGCCGTCTTCCTGGCCATGGCCGGGGACGTTCTGGGGGTGGATCTTTACCTGGCCGCCGTGGTGACCTTCGGGGTGCGTATCTTCCAGAATCTGGCCTACATCCGCCGCGACCTGATCCGCCGGCCGGCCAGCGAGCAGCCGACTTTGACCGACCTGTTGAACAGCTAATGTGCTCGCACTTTGGTCTGGCACATTAGCACAATCTGACGAACGCGCCGGAGCTGCGTTCCAGCGCGTTGTAAAGTGCAAGACCAAAGGCCTTGCACTTTACAAGTCCGGCCGCAAACCCCCATGTGGGGGGGCTCCACCACAAGATATTGTTGGCGGCCGGACTTCCAGCACGATATGTTGGGCGTCGCGCAGCCGGAAAACTGTGTCAAGGGGGGGTCCGGCTGCGCTCCTAGAAGAGTTCGGCCCGCGCGGGAGTGTAGAAGTCTAGCAGGCTGATATTGAAGCATAGCTCCGCCAACACAACCTGCTAGGCCCTGGGCACGGTGCGAAAGTGCACCACGATACCCAGCAGCACTCCGATGGGCAGACCCAGCGTGGCCAGACCGATCACCAAAGCCACAAAGACGTAGTGGCGCGACTCGGGGTCGTAGGGCAGGGCAAAGGCCAGCAGCACCGCCACCAGCGCGCTCAGGCCCACTCCCGCTGAGGCCCCCTGGAGGCCCCGCAGCCAGATCATCCAGGGCGAGGCGGAATGAGAACCGATCAGTTTTTGCAGCCCAAAGGCTATCAGCGCGCACAGGGCAACCAGCAGGAGCGTTTGGGCCAGGATCATCTCAGGACAATTACTACGCTGACAGCCCGAACTCCTCATGCAGAGCCCGCACGGCCGAGGGAAGCTGCGCTTCCGGCACCAGGCACGAGATGGTGATGTTGGAGTCGGTGGTGTGGAGCACCTCCACCCCGCTTCCCACCAGTGCCTTAAGCACCCGGGCCAGCACGCCCGGTGTGCCGCGCATCCCGGCTCCCACAACGCTCAGCTTGGCGCAGCCTGTTCGAGTGCGGTACTTGACCTGGAGGGCTTCGACGGCGGTGCGAGCGGCCTCTTCGCGTTCTCGTCGAAAAATGAAGTAGAGACGCTCGTCGCAGGCGTTGGACAGGTCGATGTTGACCTGGGCCTCGGCCAGGGCTTGCAAGACTCGCATGCGGTCGCGGTCGAGCGACTCGAGGGGCAACTCCACCACCATCTGGGTGAGGTTGGTGACGTGGGCCACGCTGGTCACCACCCGGGTGCGCTCGAAGGCGTCCTTGGGCATGACCTGGGAGAGAAAGGTGCCATAACCATCCGAGAAGGTGTTTTTGATCCAGACCGGCACCCCGTGCTCGCTGGCCAGGTCCACCGCTCGGGGGTGGACCACCCTGGCCCCCTCCCCGGCCAGCTCGCCCATCTCCTCGAAGTTCAGCTGGGGCAGAATCTGAGCCTGGTCGTAGAGGCGCGGGTCAGCCGTCAGCACTCCCTCGACATCGGTGTAGATCTCGACGAACTCGGCCTTGAGGGCGGCTCCCAGCGCCACCGCGGTGGTGTCGCTGCCCCCTCTCCCCAGCGTGGTCGTCTCCAGCCCGGCCGTGGCCCCCTGAAAGCCTGCCACCACGGCGATGACGCCCTGCTGCAACAGGTGGCGCACGCGGGTGGGATTGATGCTCAGGATGGCTGCCTCGCCGTGCTCGCCATTGGTCAGGATGCCCGCCTGCAGTCCGGTCAGGGCCCGGGCCGAGTAGCCCCGGTCGCGCAGGTGCTGGGCCATAACCACGCAGGCGATGTTCTCGCCGCAGGCCATCAGCATGTCCAACTCGCGCCGGTCGGGTCGGGGGCTCTGCTCAAGCAGGGCCAGCAGGCTGTCGGTTGCGTAGGGCTGGGGTTTTCGGCCCATGGCGCTGATCACCACGCAGGTCGCCAGACCCCGGTCCAGGGCGCTGACGATCTTCTGGCAGACCAGGTCGCGGCTCTCAGGCGAGGCCACCGAGGTGCCCCCGAACTTCTGCACCACTACACGCATGCTCTGCGGCGGTTCGGTTCAGGAAATGAAGAAGCCTCCCGGTTCGGGAGGCTTCTCGCTGGCCCTTAGCCCTGGGTTGGAGGCTGCTCCGGCTCGGGAGCCGGGGCGGGAGGTGCTGGCGGCGTGTCCTGCACCCCCGTGATCTGCTGGCCCACCGCCTGCAGCATCGAGCCAAAACTGGCCCGGTCGTTGGCGTTGCCCTCGGCCACCGCGGCGCGCACGCCGGCGCCGATCAGGGTAGCGCAGCCCACGAGGGCCACCGGCAAGGCCACCGCCGGAGGCAGGTAGCCGAACGAGCTGGCCAGCAGCGCGCCCGTGCTCACCGCCGCCGAGGCGAAGCGGGTGATGTTGGCTGTCCTGGCATTCTCGCGATAAACCGTTTCCTCGCCCCGCACGCGCGCCAGTACTTCGCCCAGCGTGGGCTCCTGGTAGCGCTCCATGCTCTGGAGGAAGAAGCTCGTGTCGGCCTGGCCCTGGGCCACCGTGTCCGCGAAGGGGATGGGAGGATTGTTCTGCAGCGTGGTCTGGTAGCTCTGGGCCCGCTCGATCAGCTGGCTGCGAGGAACCTGGGCGAGAGTGGCGTTCATAGGAGATCCTCCGGTCTTGCTTCTAGGAGCGCGGCCGGAAACCCCCTTGACACAGTTTTCCGGCTGCGCGAGGCCCAACAGATTGTGCTAGAAGTCCGGCCGCCTACAATATCTTGTGGTGGCGGAGGTTCCCTCCGAC
>QWHO01000617.1 GCA_021404945.1 bacterium CPR1 | reverse complement strand
CCTAGCGGGCGTAGCCGTCCATGATCTGCCGGGTGCCCGGATCTGCCTCTCCCCGGTCCATCTGCTGAGAGGAGCTGTACCAGGAGCGAACCTGGTCCTTGGCGGGCTTGCCCTCGAGCTTCAGTTTTCCGGTCTGATCATAGATCCGGAAGGCCGGGACGGCGTCGATCGAGTACTGCTCGGCCAGCGGCGAGTCAAAGTCGATCCCGGCCGAGCCGGGGCGATCGATATTGAGCCGCCGTATGGCCAGATCGGGCCGTCGGGAGGCGAGGTCGCTCAGCACCCGCTCCATCTCCCGGCATGGCGGGCAGCGGTCGCTGTAGAACTCGACCAGGGTCTCTTTGCCGGAAGCCAGGCAGACGTCGACCTCAATCCGCTCGCCGGGATTGGCGGCGTTGGCCACCTTAAGGTCGGGCCCGGAGGGCCGCGCGGAGGTCGAGGCTGACGGCGACGACGAGCCGCAGGCCAGACAGAGGCAGATTAGCAGGCTCAAAAGGCATCTCATCCCCCTATGATAGGAGTGCGGGGGGGCAATGTCGAGGGGGGCCGCCCAGAGTCTGCGGCTGCCGGGCTCGCCCTCGTTTATCACCTGGGTCCGAATTTGCCTGCCTGTTCGCGGTGGAAGTCGAGAGCAGCCGATCTTCTCTTGATATGCTGGCGATTTTCGCCAGGCTCAGTGTTCCCGAGGTCTGGGGGTACCGGCAGAATCAGCTCCAATTTTCAGCCGTCGCGAGACCCGGTGGGCGGACAGGCGAGGCGAACCCGTTTAATCGCCGGCCTCCTCGTCCCGAGCCTTCTTTAGCTTCTTGGCCTCTTCCTCGCCGATCAGCACTCGCTCGTAGACGCGAACCTCGTTGGGCTCCTCCAACCTGATCTCCACGTTCGTGCCGGCATCGGTGTAAGTGTAACTGCATTCCTCTCTCCCCAGGACCGGGATCATTTCCTTTTCGCTCGGCAGCTTGGACTCGTAGAACTTCTTCAGGTCCTCGTAGCTATCTGTCTCAGTGATCAGCCACTGACGCTCGCACCGAAACTCAGTCTTAGTCACTCCCGAGGCCAACTCCACGCCCGTCCAGAGATTTTCCCCAAAATATTTCACAGTACCCGTGGTCGGGATGGGCACGTGGATCACGGATTCCTGGAGCCCTTTGCTCGCGCTGTAGGTCTTTACGCCAGATGTTGTCGAGCAGCCCCAGGTCAGGATGCACGACAGGATGATGCACCACAGACGGCTTTTCATTGCCGGAAGTTCTCCAAAGCAGCTCATAACCCTTTGCGGAGATTTCTCACGGCACCCTGGCCGCCCATCTTGAGAGGGCTCGACGTCTGCGGAAGTCCTGCTGGACAGGGAACCCCACAAAGGCCGTCGTATTTTCTACAGGCTGTGGATCCCATGAACACCATCGGCTCGGGTTCCCCGTCGATGCCCGCTCCCGGGCGTCTCCAGGGCGCTTTCAATGGCCCGGCCGATCAGTTCAAAGCGAGTCATCCCAGCGATCCCGTCGGCCTGAACCGCATGGAGAGCGCCCGGGCAATGTTTGCCAGGGAGCTGCCCGTGGGTGACGGCGAGGCCACGGAGCTGGCCGCCAATCTCTCCCGGGTGGACACGGGCGCGCTCCGCTTCGCTCAGAGAGAGGGCCTGCTGTTCGTCGTGGTGCGTCCCGGTGACGACATCGGCCAGGCCAAAGTCTTGCGCCACCTGGACCTCGATGAGCTTCGTGAGCAGCTGCCCGATCTGGCCAGGCTTGGTCAGGCGGTGCACGAGCATATGGCGACGGCACGAGAGGCGCTGACGGGCGACCCGGAGCATCAGGCCCCCTTGCGCAAGAGCTATCGAATTCAGCTCTCCAACCTGTTACACGACACGGAGAAGCCGGTCACGACCTACCGCGTGGATCCTTATCCGATTCTTTACCCCGGCCAGAAACCGGATTCCCTGCTGACCAGGGGCGCCGTCACGCTGGAGGGTATGGCCGTGGTTCACGGCGCCCGCACTCCAGAGGAAAAGCGGACATTCATCGAGCTAGTGGAGGCCCTCAATGGTGACCGGCTCAAGGCCGCTCAGCAGGAGACCCTGGACCAGATCGGCACCAACCTCGACGCATTTCCGGCCTATCGCGAGAAGCTGCTGGCCGACAAGGGCGCTCATCCCGAGCAGATTCCCATCGACTCGCTCAAGCACACCATCCTGTTGCCGGACCTTTATTTCCACGAGGGCAAGGTGCTGGATCGCTACGACTTCGACGCGGTCCAGATGTGGCATGGCGAGCAAGGCCGGGTGGTGGATCGCCACGTCGATCCCGACGCCATGGGCGCCAATGGAGAGCTCTTCCCCTACGGTGGGGTGAACCGCATCCTGATCCGCGAGCGCTGCCTGAACGGCGACCGAACAGCCATCCACGAGTTCGCCCACGGGCTTGATTTCTTGCTCGAGAAGAAGGTCCCGGACTGGTACAGGGGCTGGAAAGATCAGCTCAAGGGGGCCCTGGCGCGCGCCCGCCAGAACGACACGATCACCAGTTACGCCAAGGCCAATGACCGGGAGTACCTGGCCGAGGGAGTCGCCTTCTACTACCTGCAGCGCGAGGCGCTGAAAAAGTCTGACCCGGCGCTCCACGGACTGGTGGAGCAGATGCTCCAGGTGGCCAACCAGCTGGGCGGCGTCAACCCGGAGTTGGAGAAAGCGCACCTCACCCACCTGGCAGGGGCTCAGTCGCAGCTCCAGAACGTCCTCAAAGTCGCCCGCGAGACGCCCGACGTGTCGCGCGCCGAGCTGACCGGCGCCGCCCAGCAACTGCAACAGCTGGGCGCGGCCGCGCTCTCCAAGACCGGGCTCGAGACGGCCCAGCAGATGCTCCAGTATGGTATCCTGGCGGGCGCCGTGGACGTGGTTCTGGCGCA
>QWHO01000099.1 GCA_021404945.1 bacterium CPR1 | reverse complement strand
GCAGGGCCCAGCCGATGGCCTTGCGCGGGAAGAGCTCCCGCGAGGGCGCCACCCGGTCGATGGACGCGAAGAGCCGGGCCGAAGCGGTCTTCTCCCGGTAGCCCAGCTGGTAGAGCAGAGCGGTGCGCTGGAGCCAGAAATTGTCCGACTCGATCCAGCGGTCGGTCACTTCGAGCTGGTGCGGGAAGCGCGCCAGGTGAGGGCCCACCACGTTGGAGGCCAGGGCGTCCACGGTGTCCCACCAGGATTTGCTCGTCACCAGCCATTCCCAGGTCCAGAGCAGCTCGGCTGTCCAGAGCTTGCGCGACTTCTCGATCAGGCCCAGGGCGAAGTACTGGAACTCTCGCTCGGGTAGCCCCCACAGGTGCTCCACGGCCTGCCTGAGCTCGGGAGCGGTCATGGGCGCGAGGTAAGGCTTGCTCAGCTGGCGGCGCGAGGGCGTGGGCAGGCCCAGAAACTCGAACTGATCGCGCATGTAGGCCTTCATGGCGCGGGCCTTCTGAGGGTCGGCCTGAGAGCGATAGACGGCTTCGATATCCACCGGGCAGGGTTTCCTTCAGGCAGCTCGGATAACCTGGAGAATGCTGGAATGCCGAGTCGGATGCGGAGCCTGCTGCATTGCGCCCTCCATCGCCTCGCCCATCCCGGGTATGCCGGCCGGCAAGCCGGCCGGCGTTCGCTGCGTGCAGCTCGACGAGCAGAACCGTTGCCTCCTGCTCGGTCGCCCCGAGCGTCCCGAGGTCTGTCGCTCGCTGCGGCCCTCCCAGGAGATGTGCGGCGAGAACCGCGAGCAAGCGCTGCATCACCTGACCGTGCTGGAGCGCCTGACGCGTCCCGATGGTTAAATTTCAACGAGTTTTCATCTGCAGTAGGCTCAGGCTGTGATCGTCCAGCCTGCTCTGGCTCACAGCCCCGCCCCGGTTTTCCGGAGGGCGGTGCCCTCGGCTGCCGACTCGCCAGCCTCTTCGGCACCTTGCCCAACCACGAGGGCTACGCGCTGGTGGGACGAGACAGCCTGGCCGTCACCCGGGCCAAGCTGGCCCTCGACCTGGGTCGGGAGGTTAGCGACAAAACGGCCCTGAGCGCGATCGCTCGCGACCACGGGCAGAAAGCGCCCAATGTGTATGCCGTCGAGCAGCCGGGCGAGTTCCACATCGACATGCGCATGATGTGCCTCGGGCCGGGCGAGGTCGTTCTCAACGACGCCCGCGAAGCAGCCGAAGTTCAGGTAGGCTGGCTCAAGGACGACATCGTGACGAGCAAGCCCCGCCACCCCGGCCCGGAGTCCTCGGTCTGGCAACGCCTGAACTTCCATCGCAAGCTGTTCTTCCACAAGCGCCGAGAGCGGCGGCTGGAGGACCAGATCGTGGCCCTGCTCGAGGAAGGGGAGCGAAGCGCCTCCTTCGAGGACCTGACCGCCAAGGACCTGAAGACGGCCGGGCTGACGGTGCACCGGATGGCGGGGGTGTTCGTGGACCCGGAGAATCCGACCGAGGACATGTTCAACTTCGTCAACGGCCGCCCCGGGGTGGATCGCTCCAATCAACGCTTCTTCGTGGGCCTGGGCGGGGACAGCCGCTCGGAGGTCTACGTGGCCCGCAAGCTGATGCAGGACCTGCCGACGGGGATCGTGCGCCTGCACTTCCTGGATCGCGAGCTGACTCCCTCGACGCTGGGGCTGTTTGGAGGCATCAAGTGCCGCACCAAGCCCGAAGGGGATCTGATTTCCAAGCAGCAGCTCAGGTCGCCTTCCCCTCCCCAGTTGGCCCCGGCTCCCTGAAGTCGGTCTCGGTCCAGAGGCGGATGGTGGTATCCATGGAGCCCGAGGCAATCAGGCCGTCCCGGATGGCCGTCGAGAGAATCTCGCCCTGGTGGCCCTCACCCAGGAGCAGGCGCCCGGTGGGACGATGAATCAGGCGCAGGTCGGCGTTGACACAGCCCACCGCCAGCCAGTCTTCATGGACACTCAGGGCCAGAGCCGGGCTCCCGGGAGCATAGACCCGTCCCTCCGGCCAGGTCAGCACCCCCTGCTCGCCGCCGGCCAGCATCCCACCCTCGGGCAGGGCAGCCAGGCAGCGGCGCCTCCCCAGTCGGAGGTGGCCGCAGGCTTCTCGCTCGGTCAGACGCCACAGCTCGATTCCCTGATGCAGCGGCGAGCAGGCAGCCAGCGCCCCATCTTGCATGAATGTGAGGGCGGTGACATGACCGTCGAGACGAAAGCCAGGGTGCTCGCGCCGGTCGCTCAGGGCCACCAGGCGTACCCGTCCATCTTCCAGGCCCAGGGCCAGCCAGCTCGAGCTTAAGGCCAGCGAGCGAACCGGACTGCTTGCCTGAATGGACCAGACCGGCTCCAGGGCCCGATAGAGCTCGACCTGGCCGTTGAGCAAGGCGACAGCCAGCCAATCTTCCTGAGTGGCCAGGGCCGAGATACAGCCTTCAAAGGGCCAGCTGTCGACCAGCTGGCCCTCCAGCCAGAAGAGTACCTGGCTGTCTTCGCCCCCGCTCACAAGCCGCCCCGAGGGGTCGAACGCCAGCGCTCTGACCGCCCCTCGGTGGCCCGTCAAACAGAGAGGCCCACTCCTTTCGGAGTGGGCCGGATGACTACTGGCTTGTTTTTCCGTTGGCCACATTCTCGAGCAACTCGCTGCGCAAAGCCTCGGCCTTCGGGTCCCGGGCGGCTGCGCCCTGGGTGGCCTCGATAGCGTTGAATCGGTCATTGAGAATCAAAGCCATCAGAGCCTCCATGGCGCTGTTGCCGCCGGTGGTAGCACCCATCACGATGCGCGGCACCAGGTCGACGCCCGAATGCTCCACCGCCTCGGCAAACCGGCTCATCACCTGCTGCGTCAGCTGGAACTTGGGCCCGCCGTAGGCCCGCACCTGCTCTTCGATGGCGATGGCCTGAGCCACGCCTACCCGAGCGGCCTTGTCCGCCTCGGCCTCGCCCACCGCGCGGATGCGGGTGGCTTCGGCCTCGGCTAGCATGCGATTGGAGTCGGCCTGAGCCTGAGCCAGAGAGCGAGCCTTGGAAGCTTCCGCTTCGGCCAGCGCCTTGATCTGCTCTGCCTGCTGCAGGGCACGCTGGTGCTGCCCCTTGCCCTCGTTGGTCTGCACCTGGATGGCCAGCTCCGACTCGGTGATCTTCTGCTGTTGCACAGCTCGGGCCTGAGCCTCACGCAGAGCGCGCTCCTTGACGGCCGCTTTCTCCTGCTGGTCATAGGTGACGATCTGCTCTTCGGCGATCTGACGGGCCCGAAGCTGCGTCAGGATCTCCTCGATGCGCTGGTCACCCTCCGAAGAGGTGGGCGTGCCGATGAGCACTTCCTCGAGCTCCAGGTCGTAGTGAGCGAACTTCTCCTTCATCTCGCTCGAGGCGATGCGCTGGATGTCGGCACGCTGCTGCAAGAGCTGAATCAGAGTGCGAGTCTGACCGACGTTCTTGAAGTAGGCGCTGACCATCGGGTCCAGAGTCTGCTCCACCAGCCGCTTGATGTCGCCGAAGCGCTGGATGACCCGGGGGGCCTTCTGGTAGTCGATGTGGACCACCACGCTCAGCGGCAGGGAGGGCTCGAAAGCATCCTTGGTAATCAGCGAGACCTCGGAGAGATTCTCGTCGAATTTATGCGCACCGGCCTCTCGACGAACCCACTTGAGGATGAAGTTGGTGGTCGGAATGGGGATCACTTTCATGGCGTAGCAGTTGATGGCATACTTGCCCGGCTTGAGAACGTTTTCCCAGACGCCGCGCTGGCCTTCGTTGACCAGCTCGCCGTGCCGGTAGCTGTCGCCCGATCGGTCAGCACCCTTGTCGCCGGTGTAAGAGACCACCACGCCCACCGTGCCCACTTCCACGACCGTCTTGGGGATCAGCTCGACGGTGCAAAAGAGGCGATTGATGTAGTAAGTCCCCTCGGTCAGGACAGGCAGTTGGCGACCACGCTTGCCGCCCGCCAGAAGAAACTGGTCGGGGGTCTGGAAGCTGTCGTGGCTGTTGCCCACGTCGGGCGCGATGATCTCTCCCTGCTCCAGGGAGGGGCCATCGTGCACCGTCACCACCCCAACCGCGTCATCGGTGATGAGCACCGGCTTGAAGCCGTCCCGGTCAGCGATCTGGGCGGCCATGCGCTGGAAGATCTCCTCTTCTTCGCGGCGCAGGGAGTGGTAGTAAAGCGTGTCTTCGGTGATGACGACGAACTGAGCCAGGTTGATGGCGTAAGTACCCTCGCGCAGAATGCCCCGCTGGGGTCCGCGCTGGCCGCCGTTGGCCAGAAAGGCCCGCACGTCCTCGAACTGCTGGCAGCTCACCAGCTTGGCCAGGGTCTGAACAGGCTCCAGCGGCTGGCCGTCGCGAGCGAAGATGTAGCCGATCTTTCCAGAAGGGATGGTCACCAGAGAGGTGATGTGCACACGATCCCGCGTGGGGACCAGGAAATGCACGCCGCCGCGCAGCAGGTCGGGCTGAAAGCCTGCCTCCCCGTTGAGGGCGATCAAACCCGCGTGGACGCTGCCCGTTGACCAGATCCTTTCGACCAGACCGACCCGGTTGTTGGGGATGAAGCGGATGATGTAGTTGAAAATCAGCCACAGACCGACCGCTCCAGCAGCCAGGATAGAGAGAACCGAAGGGTGAGAAATCAAGAGCTCGACCATGACCAGACTCCTTTCTGGCAATGGCTCGGAAAGCGTGCGCCCAAGCAGGAGCCGAGCGTGTGCTGCAGGAGCGAATCAGGAAACCGGGCCCGGCGCCTCACTCCGACGGGGTCGCGCGTCGCAGGGTGGAGTGGGGAAGGTGGAGGGGAGGGGCATCAACCTCGATATGTGGCGGCCATCTCAATTTGAATTATACTCCCCCTCGGGGCGGGAGGCAAGGGGTCAGGGGGTCTTTCGCTGGCGGTGCATATCCTCGACCAGCTTGCGATACTCTTCCAGCGGGGGCAACCCCAGCTCGGCTCGCCGGGAATCCACGGTCTCGGGATCCTCCAGGGGGCGAAGCTCGGGCTTTCCATCCGGACCGACCAGGAACTGGGTCCCAAAGACTTGTTTCTTCCCTTCGGCCAGCAGGACACGATCGAGCAGGTAGGCCCAGTTGACAGCACTGACCTCGCCCTCCTTGACCAGCGGGGTCATCAGGTCGAGGCAGCGACGCTGAAAAGCGGCATCGGGAGAGTGCTGGACCAGCAGGAAGGCCGCCTGGGCCCCATCAGCTCCTACCTCGGAAATCCTGGGCCAGCCGTTCTCCTGCACCAGGCCTTTCATCCACTCCGAGTTCTCGCGGTCAACACGGTCCATCTCCTCTCGAAGGGCAACGTCCTGGCCGTCCTCGAGGTACTTCCGCCGCACGTCCTGGTCGCGTTGTAGCCGCTCGAACAAGGATTGCCTCAGGCTGGAACGTTCCTTCTCAGGAGGCCGGGTTGGCCCGGGGAAGTTCTCACCCTCTCCTAAGGGCCTGCCCAGGGCGAGCCGCGAGCCTCCCAGCAGACCGACAAGCAACAGACTCAGCAGCAACCACCTGGTGACGGCGTAGCCGGGACCTGCACTCGAGTTGTCGCCAGGCGGACGCGGCTCGATCGGAACGCTGACCGGGCGCTGCCGGGCTCGAAAGGGGGATGTGCTCATCATCGTTGATCCTATACAGGATGACCCCACCCTCTTGCGTGAATAGGCTGTTACATCGTGTACACTCGTAAGTTCTGGATTGACCATATCCCACTCATCGCCATGGCGCGAAGCCCCGGAGGGCCCTATCCGGGCACCGTGCTGCTCTACCACGGCCTGAAGGCCAGCAAGGAAACCCACCTCAAAGAGCTCGAGCAAATCGCCCAACGCGGTTTCCTGGCCATCGGCGTGGACGCTCACGGCCACGGCGAGCGCGCCCTGCCCGACCTCTCCGCCTTCATGGCCGAGGGGGGAGATTTTCATGGCAACTTTCTCAAGCTCGTTCGCCCGACCGTCGCCGAGATCCCTCATCTGGTATCCCGTCTGGAAAGTATGGAGCAGACAGGTCCAGTGGCCGTCACGGGCATCTCGATGGGAGGCTACATCGCCTTTGCCGCGCCGCTGGTATGTCCTCGGCTGGCCACGGTGGTCCCGATTCTGGGCTCGCCGGTCTGGGAGAGCAGCCACGACAGCCCTCACCTTCGCCCTGAGGGCTTCGAGCAAATCGCCTTGCTGGCCTGGAATGCCGGACGCGACGTCAACGTGCCGCCCGGCCCGGCACGCGAGTTTGTTGCCCGCATCGGCAAGGAGTACGTGGAGTATGCCGAGTCGGACCACTTCATGCGCCCTGAGGACTGGCACGACGGCTGGCGGCGCACTCTGGACTGGCTGGAGCTCTATCTCTGCGCGCGTTGAGCTGAATCAGAACGCGCGAGAGTGCGGCGTCATCTCTGAGTCAATCAACGCCCGGCGCCTCAGGGCAGGTGGCCCAGGCGCTCGAGAGCCTGCTCGAGCTCAGCAAAGGCGGGTGCCTGGCGGGCCAGCGGCGGCAGTTCCTCGAGCCATTTGAGCAAGGCCCTGCGCAGAGCCCGCTCGGACTTGCTCAGGGCGCCCTCGAAATGAGGTCGCAGCAAGTAGCTGGTGTGGCAAATCGACTCGGCCAACAGAAAATCCAGGAAGATCTCCAGCCGACGCGGAGCGCTTTCCTCAGGCTCGAGATCCTCACTCAAGCTGAGCAGGTCGAGCTCACCGTCCCAGAGCTCGCGCAGCATGGGGTCGCACGTCAGCAGCAAGGCGGTGCCAAAGGGCTGCCCTTCCTCGCGGCGCAGCGCCCGCCTCACATCGTCCACGATGCGCAAAAAGT
Source organism: bacterium CPR1 (assembly GCA_021404945.1). Taxonomy (GTDB): domain Bacteria; phylum Vulcanimicrobiota; class Xenobia; order Xenobiales; family QWHO01; genus QWHO01. Next base: position 8,620 of record QWHO01000099.1, on the reverse strand, counting down.
TGTCGTCATTGAGCGAGAAGCCCACAAACAGCATGTGCTTGGTCAACAGCAGTGTCTGGACGATGCCAGCCAGGGCGGCCCGATTGTTCGAGTAACGCAGGTAGTCCTCCCGGGTGAGCACGATGTCCTCGGGATGCTCGACGCACCCGTGCAGCTTGAGGAGCCAGCGGGTGCAACCCGAAGTGGGGGCATAAGGCAGGACGGCCAGTTTGTGGCCGCAGGCCCGGCTGGCCACCTCGAAGAGCGGATCATAGTTCGTGGTCACCGACTCCCGCACGCTCAACCCGGCCAGAAGGGCGTGCACCAACCCGTACTGGGACACGTGGAAGCGCCCCACCAGCGAGCCGGTCAGATCGATACCTGCTCGTTGAAGTCGCCGTTGCACGATGCGCGCCTGGTCGAGCAGGCTGAGCTGGTTAGCGGCCCGACTCTCTTCGGGAGTCATCCCGGCCGTTTCCATCAGCTCGTTCAGAAGCTGTTGCCAGTCGGGCAGACCCACCCCGCGGCTGACACCCGCACCCAGAAAGAGCACCAGGTCCTGGTGGCGAGCTTTTTCGGCCAGAAGCCGACCCAGGGACAGAAGCCCGGACGGCAAAGGCCAGCTTCCCGACCTGAGCACCTTGCGGGCCTCCTGAGCGGCTGTAAAGGCTTGCTCGTTGTAGGTAACCAGGGCGATGTCGAGCTGGTGCTCCTCGACCAACTCGAGCAGGGCCCGCACGTGGCTTTTGACCAGCTCACCCTCCATTCTGTGGCCGCCGCCCCGGCCGGCACCGACCAGCGGCACCGCCAGCAACGGCAAGCGACGCTTTGTCGTGCGAGGGGTGGGGTGGCGTCTCCACCCGCGCACGAAAGCCAGCAAGCCCTCCGTAAACCAGGCTGTCATCTTGCCAGGCTGGCCATGCATCTGGAGCTCGGACCGGTAGCCCACGTTGGTGAGCCAGGGCCAACCTCTTCCCTCGGGTGGCGGCTCGTCCAGCGCGAAGGTCCGCAGCTCGCCCTCCTGCCATCCATCCGGAAGGGTTCTCACCTGCAAGTGCCCGCGAGCGTTGCGAGCCTGACCAGGCAGTCCGTCCATCCAGTAATCCTCGACTCTGAGGCTGCGCCCGCAGGGGACGAGCCAGGCGTCGCAATGCAGCCGGTTGAGGTCCCCCCGGAGAATGAAAAGATGGCCTTTCAAGGCCATTGGGTCTGAGGCACTCTCACCGTGATGCGCCCGGGAAGAATCTCAATCGTCACAGGCAAACGCAGGTCAATGCTGCTGTCAACCCGCACGGGCGCGGGCCGCTCACCGCCGCCGCTGATCTCGATCAGACAGCCTTGATGGTACTCCACGGAGGTCATCAGGTAGGGGTGCAGCCCCGTGAAGATCAGGGGAACGGCGGCCAGAAACTCCAACATGCTCAGCTCGCGAATCACGCAGACGTCGAGCTTACCGTCCGACACGCTGGCATAGGGGGCAGCCGTCATGGCCGAAGCGAACTCGGGGGTATTGGCCACCGTGATGTCCATCGCTCTGACCATTTCCTCAGCCTCATCGATGGTCAGATGGAACAGCTTGGGCTCGAACCCTCCCAGGGTTTCCAGCGCGATGCTCGCGCCCTGCAACAGTCGCCGCAAGCCGACCGGCTCGACCTCGGGCTTGTGCTGCCAGGCCTCCGCCTGAAAACCTACCCCCACGCTCTCGGTAAAGATACGCTCACGGTTCACCTGACCGAGGTCAACGGGCACCGGATGCCCCCCGAAGGCCACCTCGAGAGCGGCGGCAGGCTCGTTGGGCAATCCCAGCGTGCGAGCAAAGTTGTTGAAGGTCCCCAGGGGCAGAATCCCTAGCTCGGGAGGATGCTCGCGATGCAAGAGCCCGGCCAGCACCTCCCGCACCGTGTCATCGCCCCCGCCCACCAGCACCCGGTCAACCCCGGACTCGACCGCCTGGCGAGCCAGCACCGTGGCCTGCCCCGCCTGCTCGGTATAGAGAAGCTCTCCCCCATTCTCCTGGCAGAAGGACTCCAGCAGGCTCTGAACAGCCTGGCCCTTCCCCCCGCCCGAGCTCGGATTGACGATGAGAGGCCAGCGCTGCATGGGCAGAGGCCGTTCGCGAAAGCACCTTCAGATTCTTGCCAGAGGCACCTTTCAGGAACTTTTCAGAGCCCGAAGCTATCCTTCGGCCGTCATGGCCACGACGGACATCAAGAAGAGAGCTGCCCGGGTCTGCCGCCGGGTGCTTGGTGGCGTCGCCGAAATGCTCTCTCAGGATGGTCCCGAGCAGGATGTCTCCGGCGTGATCAAGGCTCCCCACGCCGAGCTGCATTATTCGCCCACTCGACTCGAGCTTCAGGCCGAAGGCCCGCTTGCACGCCTGAAAGTCCGCGGACTGTACCACTACCACTCCGACCAGGGCCGCGAAATCCAGGCGCTGACGCGGGATGGCTGGCTGGAGACCTACACTTACTACCGCCGTCCCGAGACCTCGGGCTCCCTCGTCTGCTGGTATCAGCAGGTGCGCATCAATCGTCGCACGGGCGAGGTCTGCTATCGAGAAAACGATGCCTGGTATGAATGGCAGGTCGCTTAGGCGGGCAGCGGTGGCAGGGTCGTCTGGCGCACCCAGCGGTCGAAGAACGGGTTCAGGTCCTGACCGCTCACCTGGCTTGCGACCGCGATGAAATCCTCGGTGGAGGCGTTTTTGTCTCGGAAGCGCTCAGTGTACGTGCGCAGTGTGCTGAAGAAGGCCTCGTCTCCAATCGTTTTGCGTAAAGCGTGCATGGTCACGCCTCCGCGCATGTAGACGTTGCCGCTGAACAGCTCGTGGGGGCCCGGGTCGGCGATGGGTGGACCATCCTGGTTCCATCCCAGATTGCGGTGCACACGCTGCACCTGGCGCTCGAGCGCGTCCGAGCCCTGGTTCTTCTCCAGCCAGAGCCATTGAGCGTAGGTGGCGAAGCCCTCGTTGAGCCAGATATCCTTCCAGTTCTTGACGCTGACCGAGTTGCCGAACCACTGGTGGGCCAGCTCGTGCACCAGCACCGTCTCCATCCGTCGGTCACCCGTCACCATTCCGCGCTCGAAAATGGGCATGGTCTGGGTCTCCAGCGCTGCCCCTCCCACGGATGCGTCGATGACCGCTCCGCCATAAGTCTCGAAGGGATAGGGGCCAAACTTCTCGCTGAAGAAATCCAGCATCTCAGCGGTGCGTCCGAAATCGTGACTGGCTTCGCGTGCCAGGTCGACCGGGAAATAGTGACGGATCGGCACGCCGCTGCGGCTGAATTCCTCTTGAGAGGTCAACTCGCCTACGGTGACCGTGGCCAGGTAGCTGGCCATGGGCTCGCGGGCCTCGAATTTGTAGGTGCTCGTTTCCACACCTTTCACGTCATCGTAACCGGGACGCGTCTCGATAAGTCGGCCATTGGCGGCGGCGACATACGGCTTGGGAACAGTCACCTCGAAGCTATAGGTGGCTTTGTCCTGAGGATGATCGTTTACCGGGAACCAGGCCGAAGCGCCATCCGGCTCGCTCAGAACGTAAGTCGAATCGTTGCGGTGGCTCCATCCCAGAGGGATGGGCGCATAAGGCGAGTGATAGGGCTCGGGGCGCCCGGCGTAGGCCACGTCGACCTCAAAACTCTGGCCCTGAGGCAGGGGCGCCTGGGGACTGATGATCAGCTCGCGCCCCTGGCGCTGGAATTGAGCTGGTTGGCCGTTCACCTTGACATCGCTGATGGCAAAACCCTGGAAGTCGAGGTTGAAACTGGGCAACTCCTGGGTTGCCACAGCCTCCATCTTGCTCTTGACCTCGAGCTGGTTGTCCTGGACGTCCACCTTCGCCTGAATGGTGTAGTGCTGGGCGTCGTAACCGGGATTGCCCAGACCAGGGAAGTAGGGGTCGCCCACCCCGTCTTCGGGCCGCCCCTGAGCCTGGGGAACCTCCTGCTGCTCCATCCTGCGACGGTGGAACGAGCAGGAGCTGGTCGGGCGCAAGCTAAGGTTGGCGATGTTCACAAAAAGGGGCCTCCGGGTTGGGCTGCCCGGCTACCTTATCAGCCCCATCCCGGAACCGGTTTACAGAGTTGTTACTTTGCGGCCTTACTGACCCGACCGCTCCCGGGCCAGCTGGAGCTGCCTGGCCAGACCCTTCAGCAGCGTGACCATGCCCATCAGCCCCTGGCCCTTGCCCATCGAGAGCTCCTTGCCGAAGAAGGTGAAACAGATATCGGCCGGCACCGCCTCGGCCGCCTCCGGGAGGGTGCCCGACAGGGCCTCGTCCAGGATGACGGCCATGGCCCTGGCCGAGATGCCCTGGGGGTTTTCGACAGCAAAGTGATACTTCAGCGTGCCGTCAGCCAGGAGCTCAGCCCAGACGTAGGCCTCGGACTCGCAACGCTGGACCCGGTGGGCCTCCGGAAAGGGACGGCGGGCGATGTGCTCGGGCACCTCTTTGAACTGGTCAGCGAGCTCGATCAGCATCTCCGCCCGCTCACCGCGATCCGAGATGCCCGAGAAGATCTCCAGCATCTCCTCCAGCTTCGGCGTCAAGGTTTTTCGATCGGGAGCCCGACCGAATTGCCCCACTCTGTCCAGCTTCCATCGTAGTTGCGCACGTTTGGATAGCCAAGCAACTCGGTCAGAACGAACCAGGTGTGCGAGCTCCGCTCCCCGATGCGGCAGTAAACCACCACCTCATCGGATGAGCTCAGTCCCTGCTCCTGCTCGTAAATCGCCTTCAACTCCTCGGCCGTCTTGAAAGTTCCATTGTCAGGGTTGATGGCCCGGGCCCAGGGCACGCTCCTGGCTCCAGGAATGTGTCCTCCGCGCAAGGCTCCCTCATTGGGGTAGTCTTCCATGTGGAGCCGCTCGCCGGTAAACTCGGGAGTGGAGCGCACGTCCACCAGCTTCTTGCCGGCCTTGACGTGCTGATGCACCTCATCGCGGAAGGCCCTGATTTTCTGGTCGTCGCGCTGGCGCACCGGATACTCGGTGGGCTGGTAGGCGGGAACCTCGCGGGTCATCTCGCGCCCTTCCATTTCCCACTTGAGGCGGCCACCATCCATCAACTTGACCTTCTCGTGACCGAACAGGCGGAACACCCAGAGCGCATAGGCCGCCCACCAGTTGCTCTTGTCCCCGTAAAAGACGACCGTGGTATCCGGGGTCACCCCGATCCTCTTCATCAGGGCCGCGAATCTCTCCCCATCGATATAGTCGCGGCAGAGCTGGTCGTTGAGGTCACCGGTCCAGTCGACCTGAACGGCGCCGGGGATGTGCCCGGACGGATAGAGCAGCATGTCCTCGTTGGACTCCACCAGGCGCAGGCCCGGATCGTTGCGATGCTCGGCTACCCAATCGGTGGAGACAAGGATCTCGGCGTTCTTGTAGCCGCGTTCCTTGATCTCAGAGGACGCCTGAACCTGACTCATGCTCAATCCCTCCGAAAATCACAACTTGCTGTGCGCCAATGCGCCGTCAGCCGGTCTGCGTCCTGCCAGCAGGGGTTTGAAATGGGTTGATAAATCATCAGCGCATGGGGGTTTACTCACAGAGCTTCGAGCTGTGCACGAGCCGAAAAGGCCTGCACGAGATCACCGGCCAGGTCCGGGAAGTCGTGCGCGCCAGCGGGTTGGGAAGCGGTATGTGCAATGTCTTCATCTGCCACACCTCGGCCAGCCTGTGTATTCAAGAAAACGCCGACCCCACCGCTCGAGCCGACCTCGAGGCTTTCTTCGAGCGCCTGGTGCCGCCCGACCAGCCTTACTTCCAACACACCAGCGAAGGCCCCGACGACATGCCCAGTCACATCAAGAGCGCCCTCACCGAAGTCAGCCTGAGCATCCCCATCCAGAGCGGCCGATTGAGCCTGGGCACCTGGCAGGGAATCTACCTCTTCGAGCATCGCGAGCGCCCCCACCGTCGCAAGCTCGTGGTCAGTGTCTGGTGACGCTGAGCTGGTTCAAGCTCAAGAAGACCCCCGGTACCGACGAGCGCCGCCAGATCGTGCGGCGGCGACTCTATCTCGATGTGGTCTGTCACATGCCAGTCGAGGGCCAGTTCGACCGCGACTTCAAGGCCGTCATCGTCGACATCGGGCCCGGAGGCATGAAACTGCGCAGTTACGAGAGCCTGACCAGGGGCAACAGGTTTTTCGTCGAATATATAGATAATATTCCCGGGGTCCACTGGACGCGCGTTCATTGCTCGGTGGTCTGGGCCGTCAAGAGCAAGGTGAACTTCGAGACGACCGTGGGCTTGACCTACCTCGAACCGGCCGCCAACATGGCCAAATCCTGGGTCAAGTTCGTGCTCGAAGACGTGGGCTTCACCCCGGATACCCTGCGCGAGCGAAGACAGAGCATTCGGGCCCCGGTCGCCACGCCCGGGAAACTGCTGGGACACGATCCGTCCGTGGGCGAGATGGAAGCGAGCGGCAAAATCACCAGTCTGTCCCTGGGCGGAGCGACGGTAGAGACGAGCGATCCCATCATGCAGGGGCGCGAGGTCAAGTTGCTCTTCCAGGCGGCCGAATTCAAAGGCCTGATGTTCCCGGGCAAGGTTGTCGAGGTGAAGGCGCAACAGAAGAAGTTCCTGCACTCGATCGTATTCCAATCGGTAACACCTGACCAGCGCAAGCGTCTGGCCGGCTATCTGCAACGCTACCTGCGCGAGACCGCTCCGAAATAGTCCAGCCCTCGCTTCCTTCATGCTATAATCAACCCATGCAGGCAGTCAGCGCTCTCGACCAGAGCGCCCTGAAAGCTCTCCTGGAAGCTGGTGGCGAGCCTCAGGCGGTGCTCGACCGCTACGGTGGTGTACAGGTCGCCAATTCCGCCTGGGAAGGCCGCTTCGGTCTTGGCCCCGCGCCATCCCGAGGCCTGCGGTTCGTCCAACTGAGCCCGGATCTGATCCTGGCCACCTGCGCCCCCGAGCTGGTGCAAGTTCCGGGTCTTGTGCTCACCCTCGACAGCCAGGGCACGATTTTGTTCTGCAATCTGATCCTGCCTGGCCTGACCGGAGAGCAGGTGCTGGGTAGCTCGATTTACCAGTGGGTCGAGCCCGACTATCACGCGGTCATCGACCAGGGCATCCGGGGGGTTTTCGAGCTGGGAGAGACCGTCCATTTTGAGGTTCCCGGCCCCGGCCCCCACGGCACCTGGGCCTGGTATACCGGGAGCGTGGGACCCGTCCGGCGGGACGGCCGGGTTGAGCTCGCCAACCTGGTGGCCGTGGACAGCACCGCCTCGAGACAGGCTCGCGACCAGCTGGCCCTCTACGAGCAGATCTACCTCAATTCCAACGACGCCATCGCGGTGGTCGACCTTGAGGGCAGGTACCTGATGCAGAACCAGGCCCACGCCGAGTTGCTCGGCTATACCGACCAGGAGCTGGAGGGCCAGACCCCGGCGATCCACCTGGGTGAAGAGAGCTTTGGAGCCATTGCAGCCGAGCTCGCCGCCACCGGGAAATGCCGGACAGGGGCCGTCAGTCGGGCCAAGGACGGTACCATCCGCCCGCTCGAGCTGTCGGCCTTCACCGTGTTCGACGGCGAGCAAAAGCCGGTCTGCTATGTGGGCATCAAGCGCGACATGAGCGAGCACAAAGCCATCGAGGAGGAGTTGGCCCGGGCCCGCGACGCGGCTCTCCACTCGGCTCGCCAGAAATCTGAGTTTCTGCGCAACATGAGCCACGAGATCCGCACCCCCATGAACGGTGTCATCGCGATGACCGAGCTCTTGCTGGACACTCCTCTCACCGAGGAGCAACTTCGCCTGGCTGAAACGGTCCATTCCAGCGCCGAATCGCTCCTGACCATCCTGGACGACGTGCTGGATTTTTCTAAGATCGAGGCCGGCCTGCTCAAGTTCGAGTCGGTCTGCTTCTCTCCCGAGGCGGTCGTAGAAGCCGTGCTGAGCCTGCTGCGCGGGCAGGCCCTGGCCCGCGGGCTCGAGCTGAGCTGTCAGCTCTCAAAGGAAGTGCCCTCCGCGGTTGTGGGCGACCCGGGCCGTCTGAGACAGGTTCTGACCAACCTGGTCGGCAACGCGCTCAAATTCACCCAACAGGGTTCGGTGAAAGTCCGGGTGACACGTCTTTTTGATGGACTGCTCGAGTTCGAGGTGATCGATACCGGTCCGGGAATCAGTCAGGAGGACCAGGCTCAGCTCTTCCACCCGTTCTTCCAGACCCAGACCGGGCAGAGAGCCGGTGGCACCGGGCTGGGACTGGCCATCTCGCTTCAGCTCGTCAAGCTGATGGGCGGCGAAATGCGCGTGCGGAGCGAGCTCGGCCAGGGCGCAACCTTCACTTTCACTGCTCGATTCAAGCAGCCCCAGTCGCTGCAGACGCCCGGGCCTGACGGACAGGTCCAGCAACCGCTTCCTTCCGGCCTGCGCATCCTGGTGGTGGAAGACAATGCCATGAATGCAGCCGTCATCGACCGTCAGCTTCGCCGACTGGGGCTCGAGCCGAAGCTGGCCCGAGACGGCCGAGAAGCGGTGGAGCTGGCCCACAATGAATCCTTCGACATCGTCTTGATGGACTGCGAGATGCCGCGAATGGACGGCTACGAAGCCTGCGCCGAGGTGCGCCGCCAGTGCGGCCGGCAACTGGTCATCATCGCCATGACCGCCCACGC
>QWHO01000616.1 GCA_021404945.1 bacterium CPR1 | reverse complement strand
CGAGCAGGCCCCCTCCAACTCCGACCGCAGCTCCTCGCGGCCTTCGACCCGCAGACGGTTGGTGGCATAGAGCCGCGTCAGGTCGTTCCGTTCCAGAATGGCGCACAGGGCGGCGAACTGGCGGTCAGTCCCGACCGCCAGCAGCACGGCCCCATCCGAGCATGGCAGCAAGGTGCCGTAAGGAAACAAATTGGCGTGCTCGCTCCCGAACCTGCAGGGCTCCCAGCCGGCCATCAGAACGTTGGTGGCCACGTTGGCCAGCGAGGCCAGAGCCGTCTCCCAGAGACACACCTGCACCAGTGCGCCCTGTCCGGTCTTTTCCCGCCCCAGCAGCGCCAGCAGCAAGCCCTCCTTTAGCTGGTGAGCGGCCAGCAGGTCGAGCAAGGCCACCGGCAGCTTGCAGGCCGGCCCTCCGGGGGGGCCGGTCAGCTCCATGAAGCCGGACTCGGCCTGAATCAGGGCGTCGAAGCCAGGGCGAGGATCGGCGGGGCCGTACCCGGTCACCGAGCCCACCACCAGACGGGGATAATCCCTGGCCAGTCCGGCAGGGTCGATCCCGCTGCCGGGTCGGAAGTTCACCAGGGCCACATCGGCCCGCTCCAACAGACGGTCGAGCAGGGCACGCTGGCTGGTGAAATCGAGAGCCAGCGATCGTTTACCCCAGTTGACCGAGCAGAAGTAGGCGCTCAATCCCTCGGGGCTCCTCTCCCCCGCTAACCTCCAGCCCCTGGTGGGGTCGCCTCCGGTGGCCGGATTCTCGATCTTGACCACATCCGCCCCCAGCTCGGCGAAAAATGTCCCCACCGCCGGACCAGCCAGGATTCCGGCCAGCTCCAAAACTCGCAAACCATGCAAAGGACCCATCTGAGCCGCTTCCTGAGGGGACCAGGGATCCCTGGCGAGGGTGCGAAGAATCAATCCATGCCGAGGATCCTCCTGGCCGTCGTGGCGGCTCTGGTGCTGGTGGGCTGCGCGGCCCCAGCCACCCCACCTCCCTCCACCATCGAGCCTATCGACAAAGCCACCCTGGCCGCCGTCAACGTTGCCTTAAAGCAGGACCCGATCCTGGCGGGCTGCGTGCTGACCGCCGAGGCTAGGCACGATCAGGTGGTGATCAAAGGTGAGGTTCCCGACGAAGCCTCCAAGAAGAAAGCCGAGCAACTGGTTCGAGGCGTCCACGGGGTAGCCAAAGTGGACAACCAGATCGTGATTAACGACACCCTGAAAGGAAAGGGCGGCCCGCTTCCGTGATCGCCAACGACATCGTGGTCGAGATCAACTACACTCTGCGCGGCCAGGACGGCAAGATTCTTGATCAGACGCGGGATGAGCCGCTGGCCTATCTGCATGGCCATATGAACCTGATTCCTGGCTTCGAGAGGCAGATGACCGGCATGCAGCCGGGCGAGAAGAAGAGTTTCACGGTCGAGGCCAAAGACGGCTACGGCGAGGTTCGCGAGGACCTGCGCTTCGGGATGAAGAAGGCCGATTTTGGCGGCCACCCCATCAAGGAAGGTGCCATGGTCGGCCTGCAGGGCCCGCGGGGCGAGACGATCCGAGCCCGAATCGTCGAGATCAAGGGCGAAGAGGTGCTGCTCGACGCCAACCACCCGCTGGCCGGACAGAAACTCTTCTTCGAGGTGGAGGTGGTCAAGCTCCGCCCCGGCTCGCCGGAAGAGATCTCCCACGGCCACGTGCACGGGCCCGGCGGTCACCACCACCATCACTGAGAGGACACTGTTCCATGAAGCCGAGCTCTCTGAGTCTGTTCTTTGGTCTGCTGCTGTTTCTCCCTGCCCGGGCCGACATCGAGATCGAGCAGTTGCTGGTTCGGATGAGGGGGGAAGACGTCAACATCCGGGTCACCATCCGCAACCCGGGCGCCAACCGCCAGGCTGGTCCCGTGATGATCGACCTCTACGTCCGCGACGATGCATCCTCTCCCTGGGAAAAGGTCCGCACCTGGAACGACATCGCTTTTGTTCAGCCGGGCTACCGGGTCTCACGAGACTTCTTCGAGGAGAACAACGCCAGGCTCCGGGCCCTGGCCGCCGACCACCAATTCGAAGCCAAAGCGGTCGTCAGAGTACCCGGTGGGGTCAAGGACGTGGAGGCCGTGCGCGCCTACGAGCAAGAGTAGTCAGGTCAGGGCTGGGCGGCTCGCACGAACTTCTGGGCCACTTTGACGATGCGCTCGGCCAACTCGTCGGTCGATTGCGCCGCCAATTCCTCCTCCAGGCCACCGAAGCCTTCGCCGTCATCGGGATGCTGCGTGACATCGCTGCGGAAGAGGGCTACGGGTCCATCGATCAGGGCCGTCTGCTTTTCCACGTCCACGACCTGCAGGTGACCCAATCCACCGACCGTCACCACGTAGCGGTAAGGATTGCTTGTTTGTACCCCGGCCGGATTGGACTGGTTGGGATTGAGATCTCCGGCTCCGCTGACCAGTTTGCTCTCTTTCTCGAAGGCAACACTGATCCAGACGACCAGGGGGACTTTGAGCTTCTGCCCGAGGGCGGCCACCTGGTCGGGATCCATCGAGAAGCTGAGGTCGAGCCCGGAAAGCCGTGGGTCCTTGGGATCGACCCAGATCATATCGGCGTTAGGAGCGAGCTTCTCCACGTCCTCCTCAAGCAGCTTCTGGAATCGGTCCGCCTGGACCGGTCGGTAGTCGCCTGCGATCTGAACGGGCAGGGCCAATACCTGGACCTTCTCTTCGGCGGTCTGGGCCAGGGCGCCCAGCCAGAGAGCTGAGGCCAGGACGGCCCCAAGCAGGGAAGATTTCATCGGGGGGGCTCCTTCGCAGTGTGATTCAACTCCAGGCCCAGGTTCCCAGCCCGGGGTCAGTGATTCCTGCCTGGAGATCCGCAAACACCTCGGTGGTATCGGAGGAGCTCGCCCTCGGGGT
>QWHO01000615.1 GCA_021404945.1 bacterium CPR1 | reverse complement strand
GTGGCCAGGCCGTTCACCGCGTTCACTGTTGTGGCTCCATTGAGGGGCAGTCCACCCAGCGTGATGCTGTTGGTGCCAGTGGCCAGCAGGTTGCCGAACTGGTCTAGCACCTGGACTCCGATTGTGCCCAGGTCTTGACCCACGGCGCCGGTCGTCGGGGGGGACAGGAAGCTCAGCGTCGTAGCCACGGGGGCCTGGTCCAGGATGTCGAAAGGAAGGCTCTGCTCCGAGGCGAGACCGTTGGCCGCCGCCTGGAGGCGATGCTCGCCCTGGCCCACGATCAACGGGCTGAAATCGGCCACGCCGTCGACGGCCTGAGCCTGCGTGGTGCCCGAGAGAACGCCCGTCCCCTGGCTCAGAGTCAGGTTGATGGTGCCGTTGAAGGGGGCGATGTTGCCCTGGGGGTCCAGCGCAGCAACCTGCACATCCTGGGCCGTGCCCGAGGCGGCATCATGAGGATGCAAAAGGAAGGCAAGCTGCGCGGGGCTGGTTCCCACGGCGGGGACGGTAGAGTCCGGCGGGGCCCCGGTGAGCATGACCTCGACCTCGAGCACAGTGGGACCAGGCAGGGTCATCGTGACCACGCGGTCGGAGAATCCGAGCAAATTGCCCTGGGCATCAAAGAACAGAGCTCGAATCAGGTACTTCGCAACCGGGAGCTCGAGGGTCAGCTGGTCCACGCGGGCCGAAGTCAGGCTGGCGACCTGGTCGCCGGCCTCATTGAAGGCCTGCACTCGGAGGCTGGCAACTCCCGCGGGCAGGCGCGCCGGCGGAAAGTCGAAACGCAGCTGCAGCGCCCCGACAGAGGGAGCTGTAGCACCGCCACCAGACCGCTGATCGCCATGGCCGCAGCCCGCAGATAAGAGCAGTCCAACCAGGAGCAAGAGCCAGATCTGAAGCCGCATGGAGATCCTCCCAGCACATTTTGAGCGCAGTTGTTCGCGGTCGGTCCCAGGCAGCCTTCCGCTGAAGCAAGCGGGAGCGGTCCGGGCGGGATACCGCCTGCTCAGGCCGGTAACGTTCCCAGAGCGGTAAACAGGGGGGGTTACCGGTCCGCCAGCCTTACCGTTCCCACCGGGCGGTCTTGGGAGCGGCCATCTCGGACGCTGAGCTGGCCACCCTGGAAGATCGTCTGGCCATCTTGCGACCGGGGGAGAAAGGTTCCGTCTGAGAAGGGGAGAATTTCCCATGAGCATGAGCCAGCCCGAGGATCGCAAGAAACGCCGTCAGTTCCTGGCTGACATGCTGTTTGCCGGCGGGGGCCTGGCAGCCGCCGCGTTGCTGGCCAAGAGCTACGCCCCCCAGCCTGCTGTGGCCCAGACCACCCCGACACCTAGCGCCACACCCTCGAGCTGCCCGACCCCCGAGGGCCCCTACCCGGGCGAGATGATGATCGAGCCCCAGGTGAACGGGATCCCGTACACCTTGCCATCGGCGTTGACGCCGGGCGCCGTCCTGAACAGCTCGTACGTATCCGCGTACCCCTCGACCCGCTCGGTGTCAATCGGCTCGACGAACCCCGCCTCGATCGTCGCCTTCGGCCGCACGACGCCCCACGTAATCAGCCCGGCAATGACGAGCAGAACCAGGTGCACGACCAGGCTCACGACCCACGGCGGCGACTTCTTCGCAATCTCCTGAACGATCTCGTCGCCCGCCTCGTCCTCGTCCGGCGATTGCTCGCGAATCGTCGTCGAACCCGACTGGACGGGCTTCAATACCGACGCCCGGCACAGATGAACGGTCTGCACTTTGGCGCATCAGCGTATAGACTATGAGTCCCAAGGCGACCTGAGGATTGGAGGCAAGCGCGGCGCGCAAGCCCCGGGTGCGCGCTTCGCTCAATCGTTCGGTCAGCGCCTTCGTCAGGCGCGGGCCTGTCTCCTCTTCCGCCTCGGGAACGTCAGCAACACCCGCCTCGTCTGCCGGCGACGCCGCGGGTTTGCGCAGTTTGGCGATTGTCTTCGCATCGGCGCGCTTGATGAGACCCTTGGTGATGATCGCCCGCCCGTCGCGGTCGATCGCGACCGCAGCGCCCGCGTACTTCATCAGCTTCGGATCAAACACGCGCGCCGCTTCACGCAAGCCATCGAGCTTGGCGTCCACCTCGTCACGCTCGGCCCAAAGAAGATTGTCCTCCTCGGCGTCCTCCAGCTTCTCGTCCAAAGCTTCGAGCCGCGCTTCCAGCGCGGCGATCTCTTTTCTCTCCGCAGGCTTCAATTTGCGTTGCGTCGGATGCAGCCGCTCACCGGCGCAGCCGTCGATCTGGCCGTGACCGGTCAAGGTCTCGACCCAACCCCAGCCTTCGGCGGCAAGCGCCTCACGCATTTGGTCGAGGCGCTCGACGGCAAGCCGCTGCAGCAACTCGCCATCGTCGAAGAAGACGATGTCTGTTTCAAAGAGATCGCGGACCAAACGCCCTCCGGCCGCTTCGTATGCTTCGGCGCCAACGAAACGCGCCAGACGATCGTGTGCGGGAATGCGCCCCACCGTCAACGCGCTCCGGACGCTCGCAGCATGTGTGATGGGCTTTGCGAGCTGACGAAGCACCCGCTCCTGGGCGGTATGATCGTCATTGATCGAAAATGCGCGCGCAACATCCAGATTGATGTCGCCTTTACGATAGGCCGCGCGGATCTTAGGCGAAAGCCGCGCCAGCGCCAGACGCTGTTCGACGAGGCGCACAGTACAGCCAAAGCGTCGTGCTATGTCATCGACGCTCATGCCGCCATCAACCAGGCCCGCGAAGGCTTCGACCTCGTCCATCACCGACATGGCCGAACGCGTGACATTCTCATCAAGACTGATCTCGGCGGCGTCATTGCCGGTATCGATGACGCAACGCAGGGGCTCGGTATCGGCAATCTGCTTGCGCTTAACACGCAAGAGCTGCGCTTGGCGCCGCCCCTCACC
>QWHO01000614.1 GCA_021404945.1 bacterium CPR1 | reverse complement strand
CGTCGCAGGGACGCTGGCCCAGCGCCTCCAGGCTGGCCTCGATCTGGGCCTTCAGCGACTGACCTCGCGCGCTCAGGGCCCGGCGCAACTCCACCAGGTCTTGGGCCGCCCGGCGCGCTTGCCCCAGAATCTCATCGCGCTGCCGGCACCAGACCTGCAGCTCGTGGCCCAGGTTCTCAAGCTCCTCGCGCTGATCGGGTCGAGCCTCACCGGCCAGAGCCCGGTCCAGGGCCACTCGCAACCGGTCGGAGGGGGCCGGCAGCTTAAGATCGGGAGTACCCTCCAGGGCCTCCAGACCTCGGCCCAGCTCGCGCAGGTTGCCGACCAGCAGGGGGGCAGGGAAGCCGCTCTGGCCGGCCTCCCACTCCACCGCCAGCGGGTCCACCCGGCGCACCGGCTCGGGCGCCTTCAGGCGGCGGGCCAGGGCCCGCCGCCACTCGGGGATCCAGCCTTCCGGCTCGGGCTCGGAGAAGGCCACCGGAGCCGCCAGCACCTCCTCCACCGAATGCCGTCCAAGCAAATCGCCGAGGCGTCTGGCCACCTCACTGGCGGGGGGACGGCCCTCGGCCTTCTTGCAGACCAGGGCCAGGATCAGCCCTTCCAGCTCCTCGGGCAGGTCGCCCTGGTGCTGGCGCGGAGGGATGGGATCGCTGCGCAGGTGCTGCTCGAGCATCTCAAAGTCGGTGTTGGCCACGAACATGGGCTGGCCGGTGCAGGCCTCGTAAAGGCAGGCTCCCAGCGCGTAGAGGTCGCAGGCCGGGGTGAGCTGGCCCGAGACGATCTGCTCGGGCGCCAGATAGGAGTATGTGCCCACAATGGCGCCCTCGGTGGTCAGGTGGGTGGTGGACTCGAGGGCCTTAACCAGCCCCAGGTCGGTCAAGCGAGCGGTGCCGTCGGCCGCGATCAGGATGTTCTCCGGCTTGAGGTCGCGGTGCACCAGGCCCTGCTTGTGCAGGTAGTCGAGCCCCAGAGCCACGCCGTGAAACAGACGCAGCACCGTTCCCAGGGGCGGACGCGTCTTGAGCAGCCTGCGCAGATCGCCTCCCGCCACGTATTCGAGCACGATGTACTGGCGAGCGCCCCGGATGCCCTGGCCCAGGTAGCCCACCACATTGGGGTGGCTCAGGTGAGAGAGCTCGCGGGCCTCGCGGCGCAATCGCTCGGCCAGAGCCTGATTGGAGCCCCCCTCGGAGATGACCTTGACGGCCACCTGGCTGGAGGTCTCGCGATCAAAAGCGTGATAGACGATGCCCATGCCGCCGCGCCCCAGCTCTCCGCGAATCTGGTAGCGCGAGGGGAGCGGGCTGTCGCGGTCACAGGAGGTATCGAACTTGAGCTTGGCTCGCGGGGAGTCAGCCATGGGGAGGGGGCGTTCGCGGGATCGTCGAGCACGCCTGCCGAAGGAATTCCCGGGTTCAAATGCTGCCAGATTACGCAAGTTTACTCGAGCTCGCCCGTCGCCTGCAGAGAGCCTCGACCTTCCGCGAGCTTCTGCAAGAGGCCCGCGACGAGGTCGAGCGTTCGACCGGGTATCGCCATGTCTGGATCTATGTACTCGATTCCCCCGATATTCGCCGCGCCCGTTTGCTCGACTTTGCCGGATCTCGAGAAGCGCAGACCTGGGAGAAGGCCCCGATGCTGGAGATTGAGGGGGATGCCATGCTCGAGGAGATCGTCAGCGCCCGGGGGCCTGTCGTGGTCGTGGACAGTCGCAGCGATCCCCGCACCAACAAGAGCCTGGTGGCTCAGCTCGAGTGCCGCACTCTGATCAACCTGCCGCTGATCCTGCCCGATTACGTGCTGGGGGCCTTTGGAGTGGGCACCTTCGGCGAGGAGGGCGTGCGCGCTCCCACTCCCGAGCAGCTCGACTATCTGATGCACGTGGCCGGCCAGCTCGCCGGGGCCGTGGCTCGGGTGCGCCTGGAGGAAGAGCGGGCCATCACCCAGCGGTATCAGCGCCAGCTCTTCCTGATGCAGAAGATGGACACGGTCGGGATGCTGGCCGCCGGCGTGCTGCACGACCTGAAAGCGCTGCTCGCTGCCATCGTTGGCTGCGCCGAGCTGCTGGCCGAGAGCGGGCTGAGTCCGGAGCAACAACGCGACCTCGAGCTTCTCACTCAAGCCGCCCGGCAGGCCGAGGGCCTGACTCGGCCGCTGGTGGCCATCGCGCGCCAGCAGACCCTCCGGCCTGGCGAAGTCGACCTGGCCGAGCGGCTGACCCGACTCGAGCCGGGGTTGCGGGCCCAGTTGCCCGATGGCGTCGAGCTGGTGGTGCAGACCGAGCCGTCCCTGCCGCCGGTGGTCGGGGACAGCGACCTGCTCGAGCAGGTGGTGTCCAACCTGGTCCTGAACGCCCGCGACGCCCTGAAAGGCCGGGGCCAGATCCGCATTGCGCTCGACCTGGGCGTCTGTCCGTTCACTCCGGGCCCGTGCCTGCGCCTTCGGGTCAGCGATACCGGGCCGGGCATCGCGGCCGAGATTCAAGACCGGGTCTTCGACCCGTTCTTTACCACCAAGGGGCTGGGACTGGGGCTGGGCCTGGCGGTGTGCGCCGGGATCGTGCGCCAGCACGAAGGCTCGATCACCTTCGAGAGCGAGCCGGGCCGGGGGACGACGTTCACCGTGTTTCTCCCGCCCGCCACCGCCCGCTCGAAGGTTCCGGCCTGAGTCAGGGTCCCATGCGCGCCCTTCCGGCGGGCCGGCTCTCATTGCCGCTTTCGTCCCGAGCCGTTACCCAGATGTCGCAGATCTGCGCGCTCTGAACGTGCTCCACCGTGACCTCGGTCTGATCGGCGTCCACCAGCAGAGGCAGCCGGGGGCCCTTCCCGACCGGCCAGACATAGACCCGGTAGCCGCTCAGGTGGCCGCCGAAAATGCCGCCGACAACGGCGTTGCGGAAAAAATCACCGCGCAGACCGGCAGCCTCGA
>QWHO01000098.1 GCA_021404945.1 bacterium CPR1 | reverse complement strand
CGGAAACAGCGGGCATAGCCAACGGCCACCGCATCCACCTGGCCCAGGTGGGAGGCGTTGCGGGCGAAGAAGTCGTTGAGCCGCGCGTAGGAGCCCTCATAAGCCGAGGGCGCCTCCAGGGTCGACACGGCTGGCGCGGCCGGCTTGCCCTGCAGGTGCTTCTTGACCAGCAACTGGTAGTGGCGATGGATGACCCGGCCGGGCAGCTCGCCAACGACCAGGGTCCGCGTCCCGTCGTCGTGCTCAAGCAGGTCCAGGCTGCGGGCCCACGCGCTCACGGGCAGATTCAAGCTCACGGCTGCTCGGGCCGGCGGCAAGGCATCCAGCGACTGCTCCAGGGGCAGGTTCGAGAAGCGCACACGGTCGCCCGGACCGAGGTCATCGAGCACGACCGTCAGCGGGCCGAGACGCGAGGTGGCATAGTCGTGGGAGCCTGACCAGCGCAGTTGGTCCACCGCCACCTGAGCGACCTCGGGGGAAAACCCCTCATCGAGCCGAGCATCGGACGGCGCAGTTGCGGCCCCGACCGGCCGGGGCGCGATGAGAAGGCGGTCGTCCAGGCCTAGATAGGCGCTGGTCATGACCAGCGAGCGGGCCAGCAGCATGCGCTGGCTGGAGCTCAAAGGTCGACTTCTGCGCATCCGGTCGTAGAGGCCCCGGGCCAGGTCACATTGCGCCGGGATGGCGCTGACCGTTTCAACCTGGTCGAGAGGAAGGTCTCTGGCCAGCTCTCGCCCCGGGGAGGTGAGGCGCAGGTTGTAGTCGAGCTCATCGAGCACGGTCCGAGTGGCGGCCTGCAAGGTTGGTCCCAGAGCCCCGCCCAGCAGGCGGAAGGCCAGGTCGCTGGCCGGGCCGGTGGAGGCCGGGAAGACGGTCGAGTCCCTCGAGACCGGTCGGTAGTCGTCAGTGGGGTCGACCGGAGCGCGCTCCGGCGCCATGGCGGTCGCTGCCGCCCGCACAGGCAGCTCGGGAAATGGCATGCCACGACCCACGATCATGCCTGGAGTATGCCGGAGAAGGTGAAAAGAAACCTGAAAGTCACTGCTCCCCGCGCGTTGACCTGTTCAGAGTTGAAATGAAGTGCTGAGGTTCTGCAGTCATTCGCGCCGACAGACTTGTCTGGAGGCGCCCCGAAGGAGATCCGTGAACTGCGCTGGGCCAATTCCTGAGCGCCGACAGAAGCCACCAAGGCCCCCTCACTCGTGCAAAGGATTGTCAAAGAGTCCACCTCCAGGATGCGATCAGGAGAATTCCCCTGGAGGAGCCTGTGATCGTCGAATGTATTGATCGGTTGCCCAGCTTGAAATCTCTTTTGCCAGGCCTCCCGGTGCGCACTCGGACGACCCCATTGCCGGCCGCAGCGTGTGACGGCCTGATGCTCTCTGACGAGATGACTCAGGAGGCGAGCGGCTCGCCCGAGGATCTGGTTCTGGTCAACGCCCTCAAGGAGGGTCAGCTCGCCCTTCAGGCGCAGAGCACGATCCAGGCCCTGGCCGCGGGCTCGGCGACCGCCGAGCAGATCGAGCGATTGCTCCTGGCCCTGGCCGAGCTGCGCGCTCTGGAAATTCAGCTCTCCCACAGCACCTGGACGCTCTTGCAGATTGCGCTGGAGCTGGCCCGGCAGCAAGGGCTCATCTCGGCCGATCGAGCCGGCGCCGTGAGCGGCGTCGGAAACCCATCGGCCGGGTTGTCGGGAGGAAGCCCGGTTCCGGGGGGCATCAGGTCCGCGCCGGCCCACGGGGGAGGCTCACCTTCCGAGGTCTGGCTTGCGCCAGACTCCCCGGTCGTCTTGCCCGTACAACTCCCGGAGGATTCCTCAGAGACTGCGAGCTCGTCCGAGTCGTCGGCGGTTCTCCAGGGGGCCGAACTGCTCGAAGTCCTGGACGACGTGGCCCAGACCGATAAAGAGAACTGCGCTGCCACCAGCATCATCAAAGGCATGATGCTGACCTTTCGAGAGGACCCGCGCGGTCCCATGCAGATCGAGCCTTTGCCGGGTGGGGGATATCGGGTCACGATGCGGGACGGTTATCAAACGACCCTCACGGGCGAGCAGGTGGACCAGGCTTCCGTGGCGACCGGTTACGAGGGGGACAATCCGGAGGAGGTGGAGCGGGCCAACGTGATGATGGCGGCCGCCGCCCGGCGTTACGCAGAGGTCAACGGAATCAGCTATGAAGAAGCACTGACACGCCTCAACGATCGCAATCATCCCCCGGATGTGGGGTTCTGCTTCGGAGTCAAGCTCACCGAGCTACCCGATCCCAACGACCTGAGCGCCTTTGAGGGAAAGAGCGCTGTCATCGTGTCCAACAGCACTCACGCCGCCGTGGTGGCTGACACCGACGAGGGGCTGAAGCAGGACAATTACGGCCAGACCACACCTTACGCCGGCAGGATCTGGGCAGGTGGAAGCGAGGTGGGAACCCCGACGCACGCCTATCAAATCGAGGATGTGAGCGGAGAGAGACAAAGCCCGCCAGCCTCCAGGGTCTCCGCCAGCGCCTTCAGGGCCATCGGTCGGAGTGTGCTGCCCAGAAGGGGAGGCTCCTCCTCGTCCCCCTCGAGGCCGACAGCCTCCACCCCTTCGGGCCGTCAGGAAAAGAAGGCCCCATCACGGGGTCGTGGAGAATGAGCCTGCGTGACTCTGCAAGTTGACCGCCACAAGGTCTGGACCTACGAGGACAGTCTCTGCCTGCCGGCTGATGGCCAGCGCTACGAAATTCTGGATGGAGTGCTCTACGTGTCCCCTTCCCCCGGCAGCCTGCACCAGATTCTCTCGCGCCGACTGCAGTTCTTTTTCTATCAGTTCGAGCTCGAGGGCCGGGGCTACATTTTCAATGCTCCGATGGACCTTCTCATGCCCGGATGTACGCCCGTTCAGCCTGACCTCATCTACCTGCGTCGCGATCAGCGTGGCCAGATCAAAGAGAAGTACCTCGAGGGAGTGCCTTACCTGTTGGCCGAGATTCTCTCGCCCAGCACACGCTCGCTGGACCGCGTCAAGAAGCTCAACAGGTTCGCCCAGAACGGCGTTCCTTTCTACCTCCTGGTCGATCCCGAGGCCTCGACGCTGGAGGTGCTCAGCCTGCGCGAGGGACGCTACAGCATTGAGTCGCTGGGTGTCGAGGACGCGTGGGAGCTCGAGGGTCGGGTGCTGGACCTGGCCACCTTATTCGCCCCCCTGAAGGAGGATTAGGCATATGCGGATTCAGTCTGTTCTCATGGTCGCTGTGGTCTGTCTTCTCGGCGGACCTCTGTTGTCGCAGGACGCCCCCGTCAAGATGACCGATTCCTCGATCTCACGCCGTCGGGACAACCGCTATCTCGACGGCCGCTTCACTCTCCACAACCAGGACAAGAAGAGGATGAGTGGCCTGGAGGTCACGATCGAGTTTCTGGACGCGAGTGGCCAGCCAATCAAGCTCCAGGATCTTGACGGCTCGATGGTAGCGATGGCCCACCGGGTAACCGATCTGCCCAAATCGATCGAGCCTGGCAAATCGAGCGAGTGCTCCTGGAGCTACGGCTACCTGGGCACCGTCGCGAAGATTCAGGCCCGCTATGACGTCAAAGGGACGATTGATGGCAAAGCGTTTGCCTTGAAGACCGAGCCTGAGAGCTACAGCATTCCTCTGTGGCCCGACCCGGCTCCCAGGCCAGGAGCGCCCTGACGCCGGGAGGGAAGGCTGGCGAAAAGACCCGAAGGGCTCGTCCATGAGCACCATCGGATCGGCCGGAGCCGAGCGCCGAGTCCCCAGAGTCTTGATACGACTGGTCTTGACGTTGCTGTTACTGGCCCGGGCCAGTGCGGCGCCGCTCGAGGAGAGCGGGCTCGAGCTCTCCCGCCCCATCCGCGCCGGCACCTTCATGGACGTTTGCGGTCCCCGGGCCGCCCTCTTCGGCTACGAAGGGCGCACGCTGGAGGCCTGGGTCTATCCCATGAAGGTGCTGGAGGACTTCCAGCTCCACTTCTCGCTCGAGGGCTATCCCAGCCCGGTCCCCTCCACCGAGCTGGTCAAGCAGATCACCGTGCGCCCCGAGGCCACCATCCTCACCTATTCGCACAGCGCCTTCACTGCCCGCCACATCCTGTTTGCCTCGCGCAACGAGCCGGGCGTGGTTATGCTTTTGGAGGTGGACACGCTCCTGCCCATGACCGTGACGGGGGAGTTCCACCCCCGCCTCAAGCTGATGTGGCCGGCCGGCATCCAGACCGGCAACCTCTCCTTTGCCGACGGGCGCTACAGCCTGACCGAGGAGTCCGGGCGCTTTGCGGCCGTGATCGCCTGCCCCGGCTCGCGTGACGTCACCCTCATGCCCTACCAGGAAGAGCCGCGCGATCAACCCGCCCGCTTTCTGGCGGATCTGCCTGTGGACGCGGGTCCGCTCCCCATCGTCATCACCGGCAGCGTGAAGGGCCTCAAGGACGCAAGGGCCGCCAACGACCGCCTGCTGCAGGGGCTGGCCGCCGACTACAATGCCAACGTAGCCCACTACCGCCGGCTCCTGCAGGATACCGTACAGGTGGATACCCCCGATCGCGAGCTCGACCAGGCCTACCAGTGGTCCAAGGTGGGCATCGACAAGGGGCTGGTGGCCAATCCCCTGCTGGGCACCGGTCTGGTGGCCGGCTTTCGCACCTCGGGCGACTCCGAGCGTCCCGGCTACGCCTGGTTCTTCGGGCGCGACGCCCTCTGGACGGTGCTGGCCACCACCGCCTACGGCGACTTCGCCACCACCCGCACCGCTCTCGACTTCCTGCGCAAGTTCCAGCGGGCCGACGGCAAGGTGCCTCACGAGATCTCCCAGAGCGCTTCGCTGGTGGACTGGTGGAACACCTATCCCTTCGGCTGGGCCTCTTCCGACGCCACCCCGCTCTACGTCATCGCCCTGGCCGACTACTATCGCGCCTCGGGCGACCGGACCTTCCTGGACAAGAGCTGGGAGGCAGCCCTTAGAGCCTGGCGCTTCACCGCCGCCACCGACAGAGACGGCGACGGTCTGGTGGAGAACACCGGCGTGGGTCACGCCTGGGTGGAGGGGGGCGCGCTCTATCCCCCCGACGCCGAGCTCTACCTGCAGGGCTGCTGGATGGAAGCCTGCCACAGCCTGGCCGAGCTGGCCGAGGCCCGTGGCGACACGCGCCTGGCCGCCGAGGCTCGCTCTCGCGCCGAGATTACCCGCAAGGCGGTGGAGGCGCGTTACTGGTTGCCCTCTCAGGGCTACTACGCCTTCTCGATCGACCGTCCCCACGCTGCTCGCAAGGCCGAGCCCGGGCCCTACCTGGCGCGCCGTCAGGCCCGCCTGAACGAGCTGGCCAGTGGGGGACCGGTGGGGGAGGATACCGTGCTGACGGCCGTGCCCCTCTGGTGGGGACTGCTGGAGGATGGGCGGGCCCAGAGCACACTCGACCATCTGGGCGGTCGCGCCATGGCCACCGACTGGGGCCATCGCATTCTGAGCAACCAGAGCAAGCTCTACGACCCGCTCAGCTACCATTACGGGTCGGTCTGGCCGCTCTTCACCGGCTGGGTCAGCATGGCCGCCTACCGCTACGGACGCCCCCACGTGGGCTGGCAGGCCCTGCAGGCCAATGTGCACCTGTCCACCAGCGGGGCGCTGGGCTATGTCACCGAGCTGATCTCCGGAGACTTTCTGGCTCCCTTTGGACGCTCATCTCACCACCAGGTCTGGTCTCAGGCCATGGTCGCCACCCCGGTGGTTCGCGGCCTGCTGGGGCTGGAGGTGGATCGTGCCGGCAGCCACGCGCGTTTCGTGCCCCAGCCTCCGGCCGACTGGGAGGCTTTCAGCGTGGCTCGCGTTCCGGTGGCCGGAGGGACGCTGCAGCTGAGCTACCGGCGGGAAGGCGAGGCTCGCGTGCTCGCCTGGCAGCACACCTCTTCCAAGTTGGACCTGACGCTGGGCGTGGTGGTGCCGCGGGATGCGGTCACCGAGCCCGCAGGGAAGCCGTTCGGGGACGGCCAGCGGGTGCTGGTGGAAGTGAGCGCTGCCCCGGCTCGGGGCGAGGTGCGCATCGGCGTGCGCGGCGGCGCCGAGGTGGCCGTGCGGCATCCTCCGCCCGAGCTCGGAGCGGCCAGCCAGGGGCTGCGCGTGCTGCGCAGCGTCTCCGGCCCCACCGGTCTGCATCTGGTGGTGGAGGGCCGTCCGGGCCAGCGCTACCGCCTGCGGTTGGTGGGCGGCGCGGCCGGCTCGGCGGCCGCCGGGGGCGTCGCGGCCGAGCCTGCCAGCGATGGGCTGGAGCTTCGCTTCGGACCCGACAGCGAGCGGGCGGAGCTGCTCGTCCCGGTGGCTCGCTGACGTCTGGTGCTGACTGGGACTCGGTTGGCGCGTTTGACCTGCCAGGGGGTGCTCGGTGGTGCACGCGAGTGAGGTGCCCATGGGCACCCGACTTGCCCGCACATCCCGAAGCCTTTCAACCCTCTTTCATCGCTCCCCAGTATGCTGCGTGAAGCTATGGACTCCGTGCAGCTCAGCAGCCCTCGGGCCCAGTTTCTGTGCCGCTCGCTCAAGCGCGAGCAGGCGGCTGAGACGTTTGATCGGCTGACCTGGACCGACCCGAGCCTGGCCGATCAGGTGGCCTTCGAGCTGACCAACCAGGCCGGTGACCGCAAGGCTTTTCAGGTGCTGAGTGCCATCCTGGCCAGCAAGAGGCCCCAGGTGAGCGAGCACTTCGCCCCCCACAAAGAGGCGCTGCTGCACACCACCAGCCGGCACGGAGCGCGCGAGGGCCAGGCGGAGCTCTATCGCTCGCTGCTCGAGCGCTTCCCCGAAGCGGCCAGCCCCGAGTTGCTGGTCCTGGAGGTGCTGCCCAACGAGGGCGGCGCTCGGGTGGTGCTCGAGCAGCTCGAGCACCATCCCGAGTGGGGCCAGCGCGTGGCTGATTGCATCCTGTCGCGCCACCACAATCAGAGCCTGGAGGACTGGCGCGTGCTCAGCCAGACCGCCGCCCCCCGCCACCGCCCCTGGCTGGCCGCCCGGCTGCTTCAGCCTGGCAAGCCGGGGCCCGAGTTCTGGCAGGGCCTGGAGGCGCTGGGGCGGATCCCCAACGGGCTGGACGGCCTGCGCCAGAACCTGTTCGACCGCCTTCTGCTCGAGCCCGAGTTGCGCCGACTCTGCGCCGGGGACGTGATGGCCGTGGGGGTGACCAGCCAGGCTTATGCCGCCCTGCTCGATCAGGAGTTCTCGCAAAGTCTGGCTGAAAGGCTCCAGAGCAACTACCAGGGCGACATCCAGAAGCTCTCGCCGGCCGACCAGCGGGCCCTGGTGGCGCTGGGCTCGGTGAGCTGCCGCCGTGAGCTGATCCGCCCCATCGCCATGCAAGAGCTGGAGCGTCGCCACGACAACGCCGCCCTGGACAGCCTGGTGGGCACGTTCCGCAGCGAGCACCAGAACGCCCAGATGCGCCGCATGGGCGACGCTCCCGACGTGACCGGCAAGATCCAGGCGGCCCGCGAGTACTTGCGCAGCGTGGTGCACCGGGTCATCCCCAGCAGCCTGGAGCTCCAGACCCGTCCCGTGCTCGAGCGTCTGGGCCCCCAGCTTACCCCCGAGGAGAAGGCTCAGCAGGCGAGCGAGCTGCTCGAGGAGTTCGTCCAGGCGGCCCGGGCCAGCAAGGCCGACCTCTCCGACCTGCCTGGCTCGGCCCAGGAGGCTCTCTGGCTGGCTCACATGCTGGGCTCGACCGGCGTCACGCCGGCCCTCCAGCCTTATCTGTCGCACGCCTTGAGCGGGCCCGTCCAGGCTCTCACCTCCGAGGCACGCCGCCAGGAGATTGCCCACCTGAAAGAGCAGCTCGCCGGCACGCCTCTCGAGCAAGCTCGACCGCTGGTGGAGCGCCTGCTGGCCTGTCAGGCGCCCGACGCGCACGAGCTATGGAGCGAGCGCTTGCCTGGAGACCACTGGACGGCGAGCTACTCCGCCGACCCTGCCAGGCGTTACGCCGCTTATTATGGCGGAGAGCAGTTCCGCGAGCTCAGCGCCCGCCTGGGCGGGGAGGCCGAGCATGAGGCTATCCTGCGTGCCTGCGCCGAGGTGGAGCGCCTGATCGAGCAGGGCGTGCCGGTCGATCAGGCCCGCCAGCGGGCCACTTTCGACTACCTGGTGCCCGGCACGAGCGACCCGGCCCACCGCCTGGAGCTGACCCCCCGGGGAGTGCAGGTGGGCTCGGTGCGCCTCAAGCGCAAGGGCTGACCTGGAGGGTTCCCCGGAGACTCCAGCAAAGGTGCTTGCGATGAGCCTCGACCTGTTCTTCGAGGAGCCCCTGCCCGATTCGATCCGCTGGCGCCTCCTTCGCGACGGCCAGGAGAGCCATTTTGAAGCCCGGCGCCTGCCGGTCGAGATGCGCAGCCAGAAAGAGTCGCTGGTCGCCCTTCAGCAGGCTGCCGGGGGGTTCTCCGAGGCGCTTGACCGACTGGGTGACTCGCTGGGGAACTGCTTTCCCGCCAACCTCGCTCAGGTGCTGCGCAAAGAGCCGGTGAACTGCTGGTTGGCTGGAGAGACGCCCTGGGAGCTGGCCCGCATCGCGGGGGTTCCCCTGGCCTACCGTCGCTCGACGGCGCGGCGAGTGCGGCGGGCCGGGGAAGAGGTCGTGCCGCGAGCCGAGGGGGCCGCTCTGGCCGCCCTGGTGGCCGATGACACCGACCTGGCTCCGACGGGGCTGGAGGCCCACTTTCAGGTCTCCAGGCATCCCGCAGCCGCGTTCCGCTCCGTGCTCTCCTCCGAGGAGTATGCCGTGGTCCTGGCCTCGGGCAGCTTTGAGCCCTTTCGCTCGGTGGGAAGACACTACGTGCCCCGGCTGGTGGTGTTGCACGGGCCCGGCTCGGAAGCGTTGACCCGGGGGCTGTCCAATCTTGGCGTCGATGCCATCCTCGCCTCCCAGTGGGAGGTGCCATGGGTGTGCTGCGCGGCATTCGTGAGCGACATCCTGGCCCAGATGCGCGAGGGGGCCGAGCTGGGCGAGGCCGTGGGCGGCTCTCGGGAAAAGTTTCGCGATGCCTGGCGCACCGATCTGGCCTTCTGGCTCATGGGCAATCCGCGACTTGCTCTCAGCGACCTTCGCCCCAGCCGGCTGGACCAGTCTCGAACGCGCTCGGCCCAGGTTCGCCCCGCCTATCTTTTGCACTTCCTGGAGGGGCCCGAGGCGGGCAAGACCGTGCCTTTGTTCGCGGCCCTGCTCTCGGCCGGCCGCCCGCTGGCGGTGGGGGGACCGGGACCTCACGATAACGACATCGACCTCGATGACAGCTCGATCCCCTGCCGGTGTTTCTGGCTCGAAGGACAGGAGGGTCGGCTGTTGCTGAGCGGTGCGGTGCTGGTCAACGGACTGCCGGTCGTGGGCAAGCTGGCCCTGGAGGGCGGCGAGCTGGTGGAGGTGGGACAGACCCTGATGCGGTTCGAAGTTTGCGAACGCCGCTCGCGTTCTGCGGCCACCCCCCCGGCGCCCACCCCGCTTCCGGCTGCAAGCCGCTACTGGCTCGAGCTCGCCGGCGGGGACCAGCGGTTTTCTCTCGACCGCTCTCAGACTCTGGTCGGGCGGGCTCCTGACTGCGACCTGGTGCTCGCCGACGAGACCGTCTCCCGGCGCCATTGTCTGGTGGTGCGCTCGGAGGGAAACTACTGCGTGCGCAAGCTGGGCGGCGGCCTGACTCTGGTCAATGAGATCGTGGTCGAGTCCGAGACGCGCCTGCGCCATGGGGACCGGCTCCAGCTCGGTGAGTCTTCCGAGTGGCACTTCCTGGACGCGCGCCGTCGGTCCTGATTCTGCGCGGCAAGCTACGGGTCCCGGTTCGAGGGCGCGCGCAGAGAGGAAACGCTCGCCCCCGCATCTCCCCTGGCAAGACCTCGCCGGCCTCGAGCGAGGGGGTGAAAGCGCAGCCGGAACCCCCTTGACACGGGTTTTCCGGCTGCGCCACGCCCAACATCTGTTGCGGCTGGGTCTCTAAACTCCCTCGCATTGACTGTGCGACAAATGCTCAACAGGTTGAACTCCGTCGCATCGCCCGTGCCACAACACTTTGGAAGCGGTTCGAAACAAGTTTCTCACCGCACGTTTCGTGGCACGGTCAATGCGACGAAGTTTAGCTCAGATCGAAGCGGTCCAGGCTCATCACCTTGCTCCAGGCCGCCACGAAGTCGTTCACGAACCTGGCCTGCGCGTCTGCACAGCCATAGACTTCTGCCAGGGCGCGTAGCTGGGAGTTGGAGCCGAAGACGAGATCGACGCGGGTGCCGGTCCACTTCAGCTCGCCGGTCGCCCGATCGCGCCCTTCGAATTCGGCCTCCTGCTCGGAGGTCGGCGTCCACGTCGTGCCCATGTCGAGCAGGTTCACGAAGAAGTCGTTGGTCAGGGTCTCCGGTCGTCTGGTGAAAACGCCGTGCTTGGACTTGCCGGCGTTGGCGTTCAGGACGCGCAATCCACCGACGAGAACGGTCATTTCGGGCGCGGTCAGGGTGAGCAGTTGGGCCCGGTCGACCAGCAGCTCTTCAGCCGTGCGGGGCTGTCCGGGCTGCAGATAGTTGCGGAAACCGTCCGCCCTGGGCTCGAGCACGGCGAAGGATTCCACGTCGGTCTGCTCCTGGGTGGCGTCGGTTCGTCCGGGCGTGAAGGGAACCTCCACGTCCTGGCCGGCGCTCCTGGCCGCCTTCTCGACGCCCGCGCACCCTGCCAGGACGATCAGGTCGGCCAGCGAGACCTTCTTGCCGCCGGTCTGTTTGGAGTTGAAATCGGCCTGGATCCCCTCCAGGGTTTTGAGCACCGTTGCCAGGTCGGCCGGGCCGTTGGACTCCCAGCTCTTCTGAGGAGCCAGTCGGATGCGGGCTCCGTTGGCCCCGCCGCGCTTGTCGGAGCAGCGGAAGGTGGAGGCGGATGCCCAGGCCGTGGAAACCAGTTGCGAGACCGACAATCCGCAGGACAGAACCTTCTCTTTGAGGGCGGCGATGTCGGCCTTGTCCACCAGCGGGTGGTCGACCGGCGGAACCGGGTCCTGCCAGACGAGCACCTCCTGAGGAACCTCCTTGCCCAGGTAGCGAGAGCGAGGACCCATGTCGCGGTGGGTCAGCTTGAACCAGGCTCGGGCGAACGCCTCGGCGAACTCGGCCGGGTTCTGATGGAAGCGCCGCGAAATGGGCTCGTAGAGAGGATCCATCCGCAGAGCCATGTCGGCCGTGGTCATCATGGGAGCGTGACGCTTGGAGGGGTCCTGGGCGTCGGGCACGTCGTTGGCCCCGGCGCCGCCTTTGGGCTTCCACTGGTGAGCGCCGGCGGGACTCCTGGTCAACTCCCACTCATATTTGAACAGCGTGTCGAAGTAGCTGTTGTCCCACTTCGTCGGGGTGGGGGTCCAGGCCCCTTCCAGGCCGCTGGTGATGGCATCAGCCCCCTTTCCGCTCCCGAAGCGGCTCGCCCAGCCCAGGCCTTGCTCGGCCATGGGGGCGCCTTCCGGCTCGCGACCGACCAGTGCCGGATCGCCGGCGCCGTGGCACTTTCCGAAGGTGTGTCCGCCGGCAGTCAGGGCCACGGTCTCCTCATCGTTCATGGCCATGCGGGCGAAGGTCTCGCGGATGTCTCGGCCCGAGGCGACTGGGTCGGGATTGCCGTTGGGGCCTTCCGGGTTCACGTAGATCAGGCCCATCTGGACGGCGCCCAGGGGATTCTCGAGCTGCCGGTCCCCCGTGTAGCGCTTGTCGCCCAGCCACTCGGTCTCCGAGCCCCAGTAAATGTCCTCTTCCGGCTCCCAGACGTCGACGCGTCCGCCGCCGAAGCCGAAGGTCTTGAAACCCATCGACTCCAGGGCGCAGTTCCCGGCCAGGATCATCAGGTCGGCCCAGGAGAGCTTTCGGCCGTACTTCTGCTTGATCGGCCAGAGCAGGCGACGGGCTTTGTCGAGATTGGCGTTGTCAGGCCAGCTGTTGAGGGGGGCAAAGCGCTGAGTGCCCGAGCTCGCTCCCCCGCGTCCGTCGGCGATGCGATAGGTGCCGGCGCTGTGCCAGGCCATGCGGATGAAGAGCCCACCGTAGTGGCCGTAGTCTGCCGGCCACCAGTCCTGTGAGTCGGTCATCAATGCGTAGAGGTCTTTCTTGACGGCGTCCAGGTCGAGAGTCTTGAACTCCGCGGCATAGTTGAAATCTTTGCCCATCGGATCGGACAAGGACGAGTGCTGGTGCAGAATTTTCAGATTGAGCTGATTGGGCCACCAGTCTTGATTGGATGTGCCGGCGGCACGCTTTTGAGCCCCGTTCATGACGGGACACTTTGTTGTTTCCACTGATCCTCTTCCCCAAGTCAATTTAGTGCCCCCCACGACTGGCAGGTCTCCAGGGAACACTGGAGATAGCGTCGCGAAAAGCCATGATACTCCCTCGGGGGGGCGGTTTCCCTGTCAGGCGTCAAAGAGGGTTAAACACGGTGCTCAAAAGCCCCCCGAAGGATCGGAAAAACCAGCAAATGGCGCTCAACCCATTGAGGAGCGGTTGCGCAGCCGCGAGCCTCCGACCACCAGGTAGCCGTCCACCGTTCCCACCGCCCTGCACTCGCCCGCCACGCGGTCCAGCACCAGCGGAGCGGCCACTTGCTGGAAGGCGACTTCAGGCTCCATCCCGCTCTCGACCCGGCGGCACAGCTCCTGGTGGGCCTGCAAGCTGATGGCCGGAGGAGCAATCTGCTCGAGCCTGGCGAAGAAATCGGGTGCGCGCAGCACCTGATTGGCAGCCTCCAGGCGCTCGTCGGCGGGGAGTCTGGCCAGACTGGTCAGACAGGCGAGATCCCCCTCCAACTCTCGGCGCTCAGCCAGAGAGGCCACCAGGGCGCTCTGGTCCTGGTCTGTCATACCTTTGAGCAGCGGCTCGAGCCGGGCCATCTCGGCGGGGTAGCGCTCCTGAGAGGCTGCCAGCCAGGTGGAGCCGGGGCTGAAGGCGGTCAGCAGCTCGCGCAGGTCGCCCGCCTGACGCAGCTTCTCACGCACCTGCAGGTCCTTGAGGCCGCGAAAGGCCGTGGCCGCCTCGGTCCAGGCCGGGGCCCGGTCGTGGTCGAGCCAGGGCGTCAGCTCGACGAGCAACGCCCCGGCCAGTGCCGGGTCCTGTTTGGCGGCCTGGAAGGCCACGACCAGCCGGGCTTGCGATTGGACGGTATCCATCGAGTCGGCCATCCCGGCCAGCCACTCGGGCTCGACCTTCACCGCGACGGGCTTGCATCGAGGAGAGAGGGGCTTTTCGCGATGGGCCAGCGCGTAGTAGCGCTGGCCCATCGCCAGGTGGGGCTGCAGGGATCCATCGGCGGTGGCGCAGGGCTGCTCGAGCCAGCGGTCCAGCACGTGCAGCAAGACCTCGTCCACCCAGGCGGGCTCGTGGGCTTGTCCGAACTCGGCCTCGAGTCGGTGGCCCAGCCTTTCGGCTCCCCCCGTCAGGGAGAGCGACCCGGCCAGCACCAGAAGGGCATTCTGGGATCCCTGGCTCACCTGGGAGAGCAGCTCGGCTTCCAATTTCTCGTCCGGGAAGGCCAGCTGGTAGATGCTCTGAGATAGAAAGCCCCGATTTGGGCCCCCCGCTGCCGTGTAAAGCGGCGGATCGGGCTCGGCCAGCAGCCGCCCGAGCAGCTCGCGGCCAAGAGTGGGGGGGATCTCCTGAGGGTGGGACTGCTTCAGCTCCACCAGCACCGCCAACAGACCCTGGCCTTCCCTCCCCAGGAGATCGACGCTGTCCAGGCGCTCGAGCAGCAAGCCCCTCTGTTCGGGGCTCGGAATCCAGCCCTGTCGACCGACCAGATCCTTCAGGCAGACCAGTTGGGCCGGGGTGAAGCCCTCCCCAGGCGCGGGATCGAGCAGCCGGGCGGCGGCCTCGTCCGCGAAGTCGGGGCGCTTGACCAGGATCTGCTCGAGTGAGCGTCGGGCCACTCCTACGCTGGGGCCATCCACCGCCAGCCGCTGGCCATATCTGGTGAAGAGCCATTCCAGGCTCTCCGGGGGAGGGGAGTGCGGGGCCAGGCGCTCCACGAGATCGATGCTGGCGAGATCGCTGCTGAGGGGGAGGCTCCACAGCTCGGCCTGATGGCGTCCCAGGCATTGGGAGATATCGCTCCGAGTGCGGGCCTCAGAGCATAGCTCGAGGAGTCGCGCGAGCTGCGCCGATGCATCCGTCTCGGCCAGGGCCTGGCTCACCGGATCTTGCTCAGGCGGCACCGTCGCCCGGGTGGGCCGGAGGAAGAGGGCAATGGTCGAGGGATGCACCACCATGAGGGAATGCTACCCGCCGGCCCTCAAAGAAGTTGGAAGCTGATGGGGGTCTGCATTGTGCCGACCGCAGGTCAACATCACTTGTGCTGCCAGCGGTCCTCAGGGTCGAGCACACCTCGCGGACCCTCGCCGTCCAGCCACGCGCGGGCGGCCGGATCTTCCTTGAGATAGGCGTCCCAGAAGGCCGTGCTCAGGGCCAGAATCGAACGGTGATGGTTGGGGTTGCGCCCGCCGCCATCGCCCGGCAGGGGACGGTTGGTGAAGGCCAGGTGCCTGGCTCCATGCAGCACCAGCTCGTACTTCGAGCCCGGCGGCAGGGCCGGGTAGACGGCCAGCCGCTCCTGGACGGTGAGGTTGACGATGGGGGAGCTGTCCTCGGTGCCGGTCATCAGCATCCAGGGAATCTTGACCGCCCCGAATGCCTTCTGGATGTCGCCGGCCCGAGGGGCGCTGGGGCTCATGGGCAGGGCAGCAAGGATGCGGCTGTCGGTCCCCTTCGCTCCCAGCAGGGGGAAGCTCTGTCCGCCCACGGCCTGGGTGGTGAGGGCTCCGAAAGAGTGGCCGGACATGCCGACCCGACTCATATCCAGCCGACCGGCCAGGGGGTGGCCGGACTCGAGGCTCCAGGCGGTGAGTTGATCGAGCACGCGGGGCACGTCCCCGATCCTCAGACGCAGATTCTCGGCACTGGCTGCGCTCTTCATGGCCGCCAGACGGCGGCCTCTGCTCTGCTCTTTCCAGACCGAGTCATCGCTGCCGGGATGCTGCAGATAGACCACCACGTAGCCGCGTCGCGACCAGTGCTTGCCCAGGAAGTTGCTGCCGTGGCGCGAGCCTCCCAACCCGTGGCTGAACAACACCACCGGTGCCGGTGAGCCATCGGGAGGCAGGTAGATGAGCAGAGGCAGCGCCCGCTCTCCGGCCACCTCGAGCTCAAGAGTAATGGCCTCGCCGACCGGGAGCTGAAGCGGATCATAGGTTGGGGCGGCCCGGGCCACCGCAAGGGCCAGGACCATCACGATCAGAGCGTGTCGTTTCATGATGGCTGTGAAACCGGCCAGGGGTCGGAGAGTTTCCGCACGCGTCGTGTGAGTCATGGCGCCTGCCTCAAGTTGACCGCCAGGTTGCGGGTCTTGCCGGCGACCACCTCCACCGCTCCCACGTAGTGGAGATAGCCAGGTTTGACCACCAGCACTTTGAAACGCCCGGGGGGCAGGCCTTTGAGCTCGAGCGGAGGCCCGAGGCGCTCTCGAGCCGGGCCACCAGTTTGAAGCTCTGACCAGCGCTCAGCTCCACGCGCTCGAGGTGGGGCCTGTGACCCTGCAGGGCCACCTTGACTTCGTGGCTGCCGGGCGCGAGCCTGACCTTGCAGGGCGCCTGGTGGCGCTCGCCGTCCACCACCACCACGGCACCGGCGGGGTGGGATTCCACCTGTAAGATGCCCGGGCGCGGCCAGAGCGCGAAGAGAGCCAGGGCTACCGCGGCCCCCAGCCAGGGGAGGAGTCTTCCCGGACTGACCGGGAGATCCGGGCGCGTCCGGGTCGAGCCTCGGATGCGCCGGGCCTCCTCCACGGTCAGGCCGGGCACCTGGCGCCGGGCACCCTGTTCGTGCAGTCGTGCCAGAGCCTTCAGCAACAAGGGGTCCTCGGGCAAGAGTCCCCGGGCTTCCTCCAGGGTCTCCCGGGCCCGGCTCCATTGCTGGGCATCCACCGAGAGCTCTCCCACGGTCACCAGCGAGGCGGCCAGCAGCTCGCTGGAGGCCGCCTCACGGGCCAGGGTAACGGCCCGCTCGGCCACGGCAAGAGCCTCCTGGTCGTCTCCCTGAAGGCGTTTGACGGTGGCCAGCACGGTCAGGATCTCGGCCTGTTCGCTTCCCCTGGCCAGCTCGGCGGCCTGGTTCAACCAGTCCACTGCCTCACCAGCTCGCCCGTTCTCGATCTGGAGGCGGCCCAGGCGCAGGCGGGCCCCGATCCGTGGGCCCAACTCTTCCAGGACATCGCTGACGGCCACCAGCTCGCGCAGAGCTTTCTCTGCCTCAGCAGGCTTTGCTTGCTCCAACAGCACGCGCAGGAGCTGCTCCAGGGCCTCGATCAGAGCCAGGCTCTCCCCGGCCGGTCGCAGCAAGGTCACGGCTTGCTCGCAGGCGTCGGCCGCCCAGACCAGGTCGCCCTCGTCGCGCAGGGAACTGGCCTGCAAGAGATGAACCCTGGCCTCGCGTTCGGGCACCTTCTCCTGGGCCGCCAAGGCGGCCGCCTCTTGCAAGCGCTCACGCCCGGCCGAGCCCCGACCGCCCATCTGCTCACCTTCGGCCAGCAGCAGCAGGGCCTCGAAGCGCAGCTCCGGATGCTCGAGCAGGGGTTGGACGGCGGCGCGCAGTCGACGCACGTCCCCTGTGGCCAGCGAGAGGCGCCCCAGCGACAGGCGAGCCTCCGGGCCCACCTCGGGCAGGGCGCGCTCCAGCGCCGCGATGGCCCCTTCGCGGTCACCGCGGTGGGTCAGCACCCGGGCCAGCCGCAGCTCGAGATCCCCCTTCGTCGGGGTCGTCTCCAGGAATTGCTCGCAGAGCCGGCCTGCCTCCTCCCAGTCTTCCCGGGCGAGGAAGGCGTCGATTCGGGCCCGGCGCACCTCCGGCGAATC